>CAMYJX010000008.1:6012-41246 GCA_947258825.1 uncultured Pseudomonadales bacterium | reverse complement strand
ATGCTCTGGGCTTTCAACAATCACGTAAGCAGGTTGTTGATTTCTAGTGTCTAGAGTGATGGTTTCTTTGGGAAGAAGACTTGGGGTATGATGATGGAGCCGCCTGGCTCGGCGAGCGCCCTGGCTGCAAGATTGAACCCGGTAACCACGCCGGGCAGCCAGACCAGCCATTCCTCCGGAACCTGCCAACCGTAGCTGGCCTCGAGCCATTCCAGAAAGGCCTCCACCAGGGGCGGCGGCGTGCGGGTATAGCCCAGAATGTCGTGCTCCAGACGCTCGGATATGGCCTGCTTGATGAAGTCCGGCGACGCGAAGTCCATGTCGGCTACCCAGAACGGCAGGATGTCCTGGCCCTGGTACTTGTCCCACTTGGCGCTCCATGTGCCCGCTCGATCGAGCGGGCGGTCGAAGTCTTCTGGGCCCGTGGCTGTCATTCGTTCCCCTTTTTAGCTATGCGCCTCATCTATGCGCCGGTGGCCGGTACCGGTACAATATTTCCGCACCAGTTTACTCAGGTAGTACGGAGTTTCGCATGAGTGAAGATATTCTCGACACCATCAAAGAGCAGATCGGAGCCAACCCGATCCTGCTCTACATGAAGGGTTCGCCCGCGGCGCCCCAGTGCGGGTTCTCAGCCCAGACCGTACAGTGCCTGGTCGCCTGCGGTCAGCGATTCGCCTATGTCGATATCCTGTCGAATCCGGAGATCCGCGCCACCCTTCCCCAGTACGCCAACTGGCCTACGTTTCCCCAGCTCTATATCGACGGAGAGCTCATCGGCGGGTGCGACATCGTTACCGAAATGTTCGAAAGCGGTGAGCTCGAGCCCCTCATCAAGGCAGCGGCGGAACCGGCCTGAGGCGTCCTCTACCCGTTGCGCGGGTGTTGATCAGGCGGGGATGATCCCCGCCCTTCCTAGGTCGCGTTTTCGATGTCAGCAGCTTCTGAGGTCGAGTCTGGCAGCACCTTGTACTCCCAGGCGTTGACGACGGCGCAAAACAGCTCCGCCGTGCGCTGGGCATCGTAAAGCGCGCTGTGCGCGCGGCTTGCATCGAAGACAATGTCGGCGCGGCTGCAGGCTTCGCTCAGCACGGTGTGACCGTAGGTGACCGCGGCCAGGGACGCGGTGTCGATGAAGGTGAACGGGTGAAAGGGGCTGCGTTTGGCCTCGACCCTGGCTATCGCCCGGTGCAGAAACTGCTGATCGAAAGCCGCGTTGTGGGCGACCATGACGGCCCGGTGGCAGCCTTCGCGCTTCAGGGCGCGTCGCACTCCGGCGAACATCTGCTTCAGGGCTTCCGCTTCGCTCAGGGCCCGGCGGTCGGGGTCTGTCGGGTCGATGCCGGTGATCTTCAGCGCCGCCGGCTCCAGCACGCCGCCGGGGAAGGGCCGCACGGCCCGTACCCAGCTGTCGCCCGGCATCAGGCGACCGCCTGGAATCTTTCGGCCATGCGCATCACGGCACATTAACACAGGGCCGCTCAAGTTCTATCGCTCAAGTTCCTTTGCTCGAGGCCGATAACTCAGATGTAGAACTGCCCTGGATGAAGCGTGCGAAGAACCGGCATTGCGGCCCTGGCCGTACTGACTTCTGTTGCCCTGTGGGGGCCGGCCAGAGCCGCTGAGTTTGCCGGCAGCACTGATGCCGCCTGGAGCTTCAGCGAGGCTGATGGCGCCTGCATCCTGGAACATCAAGTCCGGGATTTCGGCACGGCGCGCTTCACCGGCGTGCCCGGGTCTGCTCTGCGCTTCGAGCTGCTCACCCATCGCGATCTGTTTGCCGCTGGTCCCGTCGCCGTGCATCGGGTGGCGCCGCCCTGGCATCGCAAGTACCCCGATCGGACGTTGCTCGCCCCCGCGCCCCATGTCGCCGGCACCGGCCTGCTGGTTGCGGATCCTCTGGCAACGCGATTGCTGATGGAGCTCTATGCAGGCTACGAGGCGCACCTGCAGCACGATTCCTGGTACTCGTCATCGGGGGCAGAACGGAACGCCCAGCCCGCAGGCGGGCCGTTCGGCAAGCCGTTCGGCGAGCCGGTTGCCGTCCGCATCGGCAGCGTAAAGTTTCGGGCCGGCTATGAGATTTTCGCCCGGTGTTTTCGGGGCGGCGCGGCTTACGGTTGGACCGCGCTGGAGCGCACCAGGATCGAGTACCCCACCGCGGAGGCGGTTCTCACTCCAGCCGATGAAGAGCGGCTGCGCAGCGTTGCCGATTACGTGAGCGGCGATCCCAAGGTTGCCCGGATCTACATTGACGGGCATACCGACGACATCGGCGGCGAAAGGGACAACCTGGGCCTGTCCAGGCGCCGGGCGGAGGGGGTGCGTGATTTCCTGGCGTCCTGCGGGGTCCCCGAGTCGAGGCTGGTGGTGCGTTACCACGGCGCGCGTTACCCGGTGGCCGGCAACGAGTCGAAGCAGCAGCGCGCCCGCAATCGACGCACGACGGTTCGCCTGGAGCGGGATTGGTCCGGTGAGGACGGAGAGGTGGCGACGCGTTGAGCGCTTTCCGTTTTCTCCTTCTGTCTCCTCTCTCTTTCCTTAGGTGCCGTTGCTGGCGCGCTACCGACCGATCTCTTAATATGGCGCCCCGTTTTTTTCAGGGTGCGAGGGTCCCATGGGCAAGAAAGTCGTGTTGGCATATTCCGGCGGTCTCGATACGTCGGTCATCTGTCGCTGGCTTCAGGAAACCTATCAGGCTGAAGTAGTGACCTTCACGGCGGACATTGGCCAGGGAGAGGAAGTGGAGCCTGCCCGGGCCAAGGCTCAGGCCATGGGCGTGAACGAGATCTACATTGAGGATCTTCGTGAGGAGTTCGTCCGGGACTTCGTTTTCCCGATGTTTCGGGCGAACACCGTTTATGAGGGCGAATACCTGCTCGGTACCAGCATCGCCCGGCCGCTAATTGCCAAGCGGCTCGTGGAGATCGCCCGGGAGACCGGTGCCGATGCCATCTCCCACGGCGCTACCGGCAAGGGCAACGACCAGGTGCGCTTCGAGCTGGGCGCCTACGCGCTGGAGCCCGATATTCAGGTCATCGCGCCGTGGCGCGAGTGGAATCTGACCTCCCGGGAAGCGCTGATGGAATTCTGCGAGCAGCACCAGATAGCCGTGGACTATCAGCGCGGGCAGAAGTCTCCCTATTCCATGGACGCCAACCTGCTTCATATATCCTACGAGGGCGATAACCTGGAAGATCCCTGGCAGGTCGCCGATGAGGCCATGTGGCGCTGGACGGTGGCTCCCGAGCAGGCCCCCGATCAGGCGCAGGTCGTCGAGATCGAGTTCCGAGGCGGTGATGCGGTGGCCATCGATGGCGAACCCCTGGGGCCGGCGGCGCTCCTGACCCGGCTCAACGAGATTGGCGGGGCGCACGGCATCGGTCGGTCGGACCTGGTGGAAAACCGCTTTGTCGGCATGAAGTCCAGGGGCTGCTACGAAACCCCCGGGGGGACCATTCTGCTCAAAGCCCATCGGGCGGTGGAGTCCTTAACGCTGGACCGGGAAGTGGCCCATCTCAAGGACTCCCTGATGCCCCGTTATGCCAGCATGATCTACAACGGCTACTGGTGGTCGCCTGAGCGGAAGGTCCTGCAGGCACTGATAGACGAATCACAGAAAACGGTCAACGGGCGGGCTAAACTCAAATTGTACAAAGGGACTGTCTCCGTCGTCGGGCGGCAATCCGATGCCGACAGTCTGTACGATGCGCACATCGTCACGTTCGAGGATGATGGCGGGGCGTATCATCAGCGTGACGCAGAGGGGTTCATTCGCTTGAACGCGCTGCGGCTCAGACTGGGTGCCAAACAGGGACGTAGGCTTTTGGATTAGACGATGGGCGACTATCAGGTACTTTTCAGCGGTGAGGTAGCAGGCGGGGCCGACGAGGAAGCGGTGCGCGCCCGGCTGTCTCAGGAACTGGGCATCGACGAACGTAAGGCCCGGCAGCTATTTTCCGGCCGTACCGTTGTGATCAAGAGCCAGCTGAGCCAGGACGAGGCCGAAACGCTTCAGGTCCGTATGGAAGAACTCGGCGCGCGATGCAGGGTCAAGAACCTTGCTCTTCCCACGGCGGCCCCCGCCGGCCCCACCATAGACAAAGACGCGCCGCGCCTCGACGCCAAGCAGGAACACACGCTCAAGGACATCACGGCGGCCCACATAGAGTGCCCGCGCTGTGGCCATCTGCAGCTGGAATCCAGTCATTGCGTGACATGCGGCGTGGATATCTTTGCCGCGGTCGCCCAGAAGCGCAAGGAGGATCTTCTGATAGAGAAGAAGATCCGGGACCTCCGGTCGAAGCAGGGTGGCCCTCACCAGGGTGGCCCTCACCAGGGTGGCCCTCACCAGGGTGGCCCTCACAAGGGTGGCCTGCGAGGGGATGCATCCGGGGCCGCTGCTGCGCAGGCTGAGGAAGCCCAGCCGATCCGGGCCGAACCCAGAGTCCTCGACGCCAAGCGCTCGGGCTTCATACGCAGCCTGTTCAAGAAAACTTCCTGATCTTCGTGCCCATACGCGACCGATGAATACGGACTCGTCTCCTATCGGCGTGTTCGATTCGGGAATGGGTGGGCTTACCGTGCTGCGCGCGCTCAGAAAGCAGTTGCCGGGAGAAAGCTTTCTGTACCTCGGGGACACCGCTCGCCTCCCTTACGGAACCAAGAGCCCGACCACGGTTCAGCGCTACGCGCTGCAGGCGGCGCGCATTCTTGTGGACCGCGGTGTCAAAGCTTTGGTGGTTGCCTGCAACACTGCCTCTGCGGTGGCCCTTGCCCCGCTGCAGCGGCAGTTCGCGCCGCTACCGGTGCTGGGCGTGGTGGAACCCGGGGCGCAGGCGGCTGCCGCAACCTGCCGCCGTCGCGTCCTGGTTCTGGCCACTGAGAGTACCGTCAACGGTGGTGCCTACCAGCGCCGCCTGCTGACGCTGCGCCCGGACCTGCAGGTGTTTGCGCGGCCCTGCCCGCTGCTGGTTGCCCTTGCCGAAGAAGGGCGCCACAGCGGTCCTCTGGTAACGCTGGCGTTGCAGCAGTACCTGGAGGGGTTTTCCGGACCGACGCCTTCCGTCGGGCGGGTGTCCGCCGGCGGGCCCTTCGATACCCTGCTTCTGGGATGCACTCATTTCCCGGTATTTCGAGACGCGCTCCGCGACCTGCTCGACGGGACGGAAAATTCTGCCGTTGCGCTGGTGGATTCGGCGGAAACCACCGCCCACGCGCTGGCGGACCAACTGAAGTCCGGTAATCTGGCGGTCGCCCCCGCGGACGTCGAGCCCAAGCTGGCCCTGATGGCCACCGACGGGATTGACCGCTTTCGGCGCGTGGGGGGCTATTTTCTCGGTGACCGTCTTAGCGCCGTGGAGCTGGTAGACCTCTGATCCGGCTGGACCATCACTGGACAATGACTGGGCCTCAGATATCCTCTTTGTCGCGGTACTCACAGAGATCTTCGATGATGCAGCTGCCGCATCTGGGCTTGCGGGCGGTGCACACATAACGCCCGTGCAGGATCAGCCAGTGGTGGGCGTCTCGCTTGAATTCCCGGGGCACCAGGCGTTCCAGACGGTCCTCGACCTGCCGCACGTTCTTTCCCGATGCAATGCGCGTCCTGTTGCACACCCGGAAGATATGAGTATCCACGGCGATGGTGGGATGGCCAAAGGCCGTGTTGAGCACCACGTTGGCCGTTTTCCTGCCGACGCCGGGGAGGGCCTCCAGAGCGCCGCGATCCTCGGGTACCTGGCCGCCGTGTTCCCGCAGCAGTTTCTCGCAGGTCCGGATGACGTTTTCCGCCTTGGTGTTGAACAACCCGATGCTTTTGATGTGGCGCTTCAGTCCCGCCACCCCAAGCCGTTTGATGGCGGCGGGGGTATTGGCGCTGGCGAACAGCGGCCCCGTGGCTTTGTTGACGCTCACGTCCGTGGCCTGGGCCGACAGTATCACCGCCACCAGAAGCTCGAACGGGCTCTGATAGTTCAGCTCGGTGGTGGGCGCCGGGTTGGCGTCCCTAAGCCGGGCGAAGATCAGGGCGCGTTTATCTCGGTTCATGGTTGACCTTTTTGCTTCAGCGCCCTTCCGGCCCCCAGCAGCAGCCCGGCCAGGATGAAAGCGCCCGGTGGCAGCAGGGCGATCAGCAGACCGCCGGGATCGCCGGGCAGCGTGAGCTGCCAGTTCGCGCCGACCGGGCCGAACAGCAGATCCATATTGGCGAACAGCGTACCGCGGCCCAGCAGTTCCCGTACCCCACCCATGATCAGCAGGGCGAGCGCGAAACCGCTGGCGGTACCCAGCGCGTCCACGGCCGCCCGGCCCGGAGATGTGCGGCTGGCGAAGCTTTCCACGCGGCCCAGGATCATGCAGTTGGTGACGATGATCTGCACGAACAGCGCGATGCGCAGGTAGAGGTCGAAGGCATGGGCCTCCAGCAGCAGCACGGCGCAGGTGGTGAAGGTGGCGATGATCAGAACGTAGGCTGGCAGCCGCGCGAAGTCCGGGATCCACCGGCGCAGCAGCGAAACGCTGATATTGGCGCCGAGCAGAACGCCACCGCTGGCCAGCGCAAGGGCGAGAGCGTTGACAACGCTGGTGCTCACCGCCAGCAGGGGACACAGCCCGAGGAGCTGTACCCAGGCGGGGTTGCGAGCCGCGACCCCTTCGCGGAACACACCGTTTGCGGGCGCTTGTGTCAGATTTCGCATTGGACCTGCTGCAGATCGGGATGCGCCAGGGCGTCGGAGGCCGCTGCCAGCACGGCCCGGCTGGTAATGGTAGCGCCGGTCAGCGTAGCGACCTGCCGGATGTCCTGGCCGGTGCGTCCGCGCAGCTGTTGCAACCAGGGGTCGTCCCGGCGGCTCAGAAAGTCGGCAATGCCCGGAGTTTCCTGATGCGCGGTGGCCTGGAAACCCTGCAGGCGAGGCGCTCCCGGTTGCAGATCCACCGCAGCCAGCCAGTGGATGTCGCCGCCGTAACCCCC
The DNA here is from genome assembly GCA_947258825.1 of uncultured Pseudomonadales bacterium. Lineage (GTDB taxonomy): Bacteria > Pseudomonadota > Gammaproteobacteria > Pseudomonadales > Azotimanducaceae > UBA7803. The sequence continues at coordinate 34,273 of CAMYJX010000008.1, read as the reverse complement.
GGTTTGCCCCCGAATTACCGCCTTGCCATTGCACAGATGCCAGAGATCATCGCGCCAGCGCATGGCGGGCAGAGGTCCCTGCTGGCCGATCAGCGCGCTGACCGAGTCCTCGAACTGGCGCGCCCGGTTCTGCTCGATGCGTCCGCGAGTGGTGCTGTGGGTGAGGGCGAGTACCAAGGCGCACAGCACCACAAGCAGCACGAAAAAGACAACCGGCTTAATCACGACGGGTGGTCCAGTACTTGTCCATGAACGGCGTCGCCGCGTTGCCCAGCAGGATGCCAAAGGCGATGCCGTCGGGATAATTTCCGAAGCTCCGGATCGTGAAGGCCATGGCGCCGACCAGGCAGCCGAAAGCCAGCTGCCCCCGGGCGGACGAGGGGTGCGTCACGGGGTCCGTGGCGAAGAAGAAGGCCGCCAGCATGGTTCCCCCCGAGAACCAGTGGAAGGTCGGCGAGCCCAAGCTGGAAGAGCTGCCGTTGTCGTAGCACAGGGCGCTCAGCCCACCCAGGGTAGCCAGCAGGGCCACCGGCACGCGCCAGCTTGCCAGCCCCATGGCGATGAGCATGAGGCCGCCCGCCAGAAAAGCCGCGTTGACCCATTCCCAGCCGTAGCCGCCCAGCGCGCCGAATTCAGCGTTTGCCTGCCAGATGTCTGCAACGGTCAGGCCCTCCCGATATCGGAAGCTGGTGAGAACGGTCGCGCCGGTAAAAGCATCCGCGGCGCTCGCACCCGCGCTCGCACCCCCGCCTGCACCCGCGCTTGAACCAATGGCAGGCCAGCTGGCCATGGCTGCCGGGAAGGACACCAGCGCCACCACGTACCCGACGATGGCGGGGTTGAAGGGGTTGTTGCCGAGCCCGCCATAGAGGTGTTTCGCCAGGCCAACGGCGGTGACAACTGCCAGGGCCAGAACGCCGTATGGCGTTTGCGGCGGCATGGCCAGCACGAGCAGCAGGCAGGTGAGCAGAGCGCTGCCGTCAAGTAGAGCGCTGCGTATCGGTCGCTGTTGCAACCGCAGCGCCGCGGCCTCCACAGCCAGCCCGAGGACGATGGCGAACGCCATGCGCGGCAGATACGCCGAACCGTAAAGCCAGCACAGGGCAGCGGTGCCGGGAAGCAGGGCGACCAGCACCCAGCCCATGATGCCGGGGGTGCGCAGGCGCTCGGAAACCGCCGCCTGCAGCTGCGCGAGCCGAGTCATCGCAACCACGGCCGGTCTGCGGATTCGCCCAGCCGCTGGCGACGCCGCTGCTCCCGTTCCGCAGCTCGCGCCTCGACTCGCGCCAGGTGTTTGTCGAACCTGGCCTTGGCCGCCTGGGCCAGCACGCGTTTTTCTTCCTGCGCTTTCAGCGCCATGCGCCCCCGGCTGAAGTGCCGCAGAAGATCGATGTTGCTCGGGCAGACCTGGTTGCACAGGCCGCACTCGATGCAGTCGTCCAGGCCCCGGACATGGGCCTCGTCCCAGGCGTCGCCGCTGGCGTACCAGAGCAGCTCCTGAGGCATCAGCAACTCCGGGCACGCGTCCTCGCATTTGCCGCAGCGTATGCAGGGCAGCTCAGCAGACTGGGGGTCACGGTTGCGGGGGCGGGCAATGATCCGCAGCGGCCGTTCGACCGTCGGCGCCGGCCTGCTGATCAGCTCGATGCAGTCCACGGGGCAGGGCTCCAGACACAGCTCGCAACCCGTGCACTGGTCGGCCAGAACCGTATGCATGAGCTGCGGGGCGCCCACGATGGCGTCTACCGGGCAGGCCTGAATGCACCGGTAGCAGCCGATGCAGCGGCTCTCATCGATCCTAGCGACCAGGGCCGTTGCAGGCACAGCCTCTGCACGCCCAGCGCCCGCCACGGCGGATGGGCCTACCGTGCCCACGCTTGTGGGAATAGAGGCTCTGCCCAGCAGCTTGCCGAGAGACCGAATCGTTTCCTGCCCGCCTGGCGGACAGAGGTCGATGGGTGCGCCCGCGGCGACGGCCTCGGCGTAGGGGCGACATCCGGGATAGCCGCACTGGGCGCACTGGGTCTGCGGCAGCAGCGCGTTGACGGCATCAGCTACGCTTTCGGTGTCCGGCCGCAACCGCCTGTCTGCCCAGGCGAGGCCGATTCCCAGCGCGCCCCCCAGCGCGCCGAGGACGCTCAGGATGCCGACGAGCTCGCCCATTCAGCCAGCCAGCCCGGCAAAGCCCATGAACGCCAGCGAGAGGATGCCGGCAGTGACCAGGGCGATGGGTGGTCCTTCAAAAGCACGGGGAATCCGCGCCTGCTCCAGACGTTCACGCAGCGCGGCAAACAGCGCCATGACCAGGGAGAAACCGGCGGCGGCTCCGATGCTGAAGACGATGGTTTCTATGAAGGTCATGCGTTGGCCGATAGCCAGCAGGGCTACCCCGAGCACGGCGCAGTTGGTCGTGATGAGCGGCAGATAAATGCCCAGAATCTGATGCAGCAGCGGGCTTGCACTGCGCAATGCCCGCTCGGTGAGCTGCACGACGGCGGCGATCACGACGATGAACACGATGATCCTGAGGAAGTCCAGACCCAGGGGAAGCAGCAGCTGGTTGTACAGAACGTGGGCCGTGGAAGCCGAGAGCGTCAGCACGAAGGTGGTTGCGAGCCCCATCGCGACCGCCGGCCGGTATTGGCCGGTTACGCCCATGAAGGGACACAGACCGAGGAACTGCGCCAGCACGAAGTTGTTGACCAGGAGCGCGCCGACGAAGATCAGACCCAGCTCACCCATCTTGAGTCAATGCTTCACCGCACCCGCATGCCTGGGCTGGCGCCATCGTCGGGGCTGAGCAGGAATATCTCTTCGCCGCCGGGTCCCGCGGCCAGAACCATGCCTTCCGAAACGCCGAAGCGCATCTTGCGCGGAGCCAGGTTCGCCACCACCACCGTCAGGCGGCCCACCAGCTTCTCTGGCGCGTAGGCCTGCCGGATGCCCGAGAAAACCTGCCGCTCGCTGGCTCCCATGTCCAGCGTAAGGCGCAGCAGCCGGTCGGCGCCTTCGACCAGTTCGGCGGCCTTGATGCGCGCCACGCGCAGCTCGACGCGCTCGAAGTCTTCGATGCCGATGGTCTCGACCGCGTCGGCCTCGACTTCCACCGGCTCTGACGGTTGCTCCGCAGGCGCGCCGCTCGCCTCTGTGGAAGCCTCGATCAGGGCATCTACCGCCTTTTTTTCCATGCGGGAGAACAGCGGCTTGAAAACGTTGATGCGGTGCGCCGTCAGCGGTGATGCGAGGTCCGCCCAGGTCAGCGGCTCGACGTTCAGAAAAGTTTCCGCGTCCGCTGCCATGCGGGGCAGTATGGGCTTCAGGTAAATCATCAGCATGCGGAACAGGTTGATGCCCTGGCTGCAGACGGCCTGCACCTCGTCGCGCTGCGCCGAGTCCTTGATCATGGCCCAGGGCGCATGACCGGCGATGTACTGGTTTGCCTGATCCGCCAGCGCGGTGATTTCCCGTACCGCCCGGGCGATGTCGCCGCGCTCGAAGTGGCCGGCAATCACATCGGCCGCATCGTTGAAGCCCTGCCACAGCGGCTCGTCGTGCAGCCCGGCGGCCAGCTCGCCGTCGAATTGCTTGGTGATGAAGCCCGCGCAGCGACTGGCGATGTTGACCACCTTGCCCACCAGGTCGGCGTTTACCCGCTGCACGAAATCGTCCAGGTTGATATCAATGTCGTCTACCGTGCCGTTGAGCTTGGTGGCGTAGTAGTAGCGCAGATACTCGGGGTCCAGGTGCTGAAGGTAGGTAGACGCGTTGATGAAGGTGCCACGGGATTTCGACATCTTGGTGCCGTCCACGGTCACGAAGCCGTGGGTATGTATGCGCGTCGGCGTTCGAAACCCGGCCCCGTTGAGGACGGCAGGCCAGAACAGGGCGTGGAAGTTGACGATGTCCTTGCCGATGAAGTGATGCACCTCGGTATGGGATTCGGCGCCGCCGCCGGCATCCCAGAACTCGTCGAACGACACCTCGTTGTGCCCGTCCGCATAGTTGCGGAAGCTGGCCATGTAGCCGATGGGTGCATCCATCCAGACGTAGAAATACTTGTCCGTGGTGCCGGGAATGAGAAAACCGAAGTAGGGGGCGTCGCGGGAGATATCCCATGGCTTCAGCCCCGCGTCGAGCCATTCCGCCAGCTTGTTCGCCACCTCCGGCTGCACGGTACCGCTCGCCAGCCAGTCGCGCAGAAACTGGGCGTACTGGGGAAGATCGAAGAAGTAGTGCTCAGATGCTTCGAGCACCGGCGTCGCGCCGGAAATGGTTGAGCGCGGGTTTTTCAGGTCGGTAGCGTCGTAGGTTGCGCCGCAGGCTTCGCAGTTGTCGCCGTACTGATCCTCGGCGCCGCAACGCGGGCACTGGCCCTTCACGAAGCGGTCGGCCAGAAACAGTTTCTTTTCCGGGTCGTACAGCTGCTCGACCTCGCGGGTGAAGATCAGCCCGCGTTCCTTGAGCCGGCTGAAGATCAGCTCGGCGTAGTGACGGTTTTCCTCGGAGTGGGTGGAATAGTAGTTGTCGTGACCGATCAGAAAACCCGCAAAGTCGCGCACGTGCTCCTGACGCATGGATTCGATCAGGGTTTCGGGCGCTACGCCCCGCGTCTCGGCCAGCAGCATGGTTGCGGTGCCGTGGGTGTCGTCGGCACATACGTAGATCACCTCGTGGCCGCGCAGCCGCTGAAAGCGAACCCAGATATCGGTCTGGATATGCTCCAGCAGGTGGCCCAGATGAATCGCGCCGCTCACGTAGGGCAGAGCGCTGGTAACCAGAATTCGACGCTTCATTGTCCTTTGCGCCGCGCGCCCGATCAGCTCGCCGACGGCTACCCGAAAAAAGCGCGACTATACCGACATCTCCCATATAATGCGCGGCTTTCAGCGGGTTCAAAGCCGCCCACAGCACGTCGAACAGGCGCCCAGCAGGTCGAATATGAAAATCGAGCAGTTTCCTGACCCCTATCTGAACGTACCCTGGGAAACCTTGGGCGCGCGGGTGCTTTCCTCGGGACAGCAGGTGGCGGTGACGCTGGGATACCCGGCCGCGGGCATGGCCGACGACCTGTCTGCCAGCCTGGCCCGGTATCTGGGTGTGGAGCACGTAGACCTGGATCTGCGGTTTCGACCGCCGGAGGGCCGGGGCGCGGCTGCGCCCGGCCGCATCCGGCACATCATTGCCGTGGCATCGGGCAAGGGCGGCGTCGGCAAATCCACCACCGCCGTGAATCTCGCCCTCGCGTTGGAGAAGGAGGGCGCTCGGGTCGGCTTGCTGGATGCGGACATCTACGGACCCAGCCAGGGCATGATGCTGGGCGTTGCGGAAGGCCGGCGGCCGGAAGTGAAGGACGAAAAGTTCTTCCTGCCGATAAAGGCCCACGGCATCCAGGCCATGTCCATGAGCTTTCTCATCACGGAGGAAACTCCCATGGTCTGGCGCGGGCCCATGGTTTCCAACGCGCTGCAGCAGCTGCTCGGGCAGACTCTCTGGGACGATCTCGACTACCTCATTGTCGACATGCCGCCGGGCACCGGGGACATTCAGCTCACGCTTTCCCAGCGGGTGCCGGTTTCGGGAGCGACGATCGTCACCACGCCCCAGGACATCGCCCTGCTGGACGCCCGCAAAGGCGTGGAGATGTTCCGCAAGGTGGACATTCCCGTGCTGGGGATCATCGAAAACATGTCCACGTTCCGCTGTCCGGAATGCGGTCATGAGAGCCACGTTTTCGGCAGTGGCGGCGGTGAGCGAATTGCCGCGCAATGCCAGGCGCCCCTGCTGGGTCAGCTGCCGCTGAACATGGAGATCCGGGAGCAGGCGGACGGCGGTACGCCCACGGTGGCGCGGGATCCGGACGGTGAGATCGCCCGCGTCTATCGCCATGCGGCGCGCTACATGGCGGCGCGTCTGTGGCAGCTTGCAGCAACCGGCAGCGATGCGGGCGCGGTAGAGATCAGCATGACCGACGACTGAGCGGGCCCCGCCGGGCTGGCCGAGCTGGGCCGGCCGCACCCGTTGTCAGAGTTGAAGACCACTAAGAGTCAGGAAGAAGGGAAACAGCAGCATGGAAGAGTGCAGATGACGATCAAATCGGACCGATGGATCAGGCAGATGGCGAGTCAGGGCATGATCGAACCCTTCGAAGCCGGCCAGGTACGCTACGTGGGAGACGAGAAGGTCATTTCCTATGGCACGTCCAGCTACGGTTATGATGTGCGCTGCGCTTCGACCTTCAAGGTCTTCACCAACATCTACTCGGCGACCGTGGATCCGAAAGCGTTCGACGAACGCAGCTTTGTCGACGTAGAAGGCGATGTCTGCATCATCCCACCCAACGCCTTTGCCCTGGCCAGCACGGTGGAGTATTTCCGCATCCCCGAGGACGTGCTGACGCTTTGCGTGGGCAAGTCCACCTACGCCCGCTGCGGCATCATCGTTAACGTGACGCCCCTGGAACCCGAGTGGGAAGGGCACGTCACGCTGGAGTTTTCCAACACCACCAACCTGCCTGCCAAGATCTATGCCAACGAGGGCGTGGCGCAGATGCTGTTCTTCCAGTCGGACGAGCGCTGTGAAGTGACCTACAGGGACCGTGGGGGCAAGTATCAGGGCCAGCTGGGCGTGACGCTGCCCAAGACGTGATGCTCAGCGGCTGACGTTCAGCGGCTGACGTTCAGCGGATCAGCAGCTCGCCAGCCCGCGGTTGGGTAGCGGTGTCGACTACCCGGCCGATCACGGCCGCGGTTTCGCCATTTCCCCTCAGGCTTTCCAGGCATCCGCTCACGGCGCCTTCCGGTACCGCCAGCACGTAGCCGATGCCGCAGTTGAAAGTGCGGAGCATTTCTTCCTCGGCCACGTTTCCCGCCTGCTGCAGCCAGCTGAAGATCTCCGGCCGTTGCCAGGCATCGCTGTCGATCAGCGCGGCCAGATTTTCCCCGCGGAACATGCGCGGCAGATTTTCCAGCAGCCCGCCGCCCGTGATGTGGGCCATGCCGTGAACCGCTTCGGACGCCATCAGCGAGAGCACGCTACGGGCGTAGATGCGGGTTGGCGCCATGAGGTTGTCCAGCAGCGCGCCCTCGGCATTGACCGCCGCGCTTTCCAGAATGCGCCGTATGAGCGAGTAGCCGTTGGAATGAGGGCCGCTGCTTCCCAGCCCGATGAGCACGTCGCCGAGGTCCAGGGTGGAGCCGTCGACGATCTGATCCCGTTCCACCACGCCGATGCAGAAGCCGGCGAGATCGTAGTCGCCGGCCTGATAGAAACCGGGCATCTCTGCCGTCTCTCCGCCCACCAGCGCGCAGCCGGCCAGCTCGCAGCCGTGCGCGATGCCCTTGATCACGCGCTCGGCAACGTCGACATCCAGCGCGCCGGTGGCGTAGTAGTCGAGGAAGAGAAAAGGTTCGGCGCCGGTGACCAGCACGTCGTTCACGCACATGGCGACCAGGTCCTGGCCCACGTGATCGTGCCTGCCGTGGTCGATGGCCAGCTTCAGCTTGGTTCCCACGCCGTCGGTGCCGGTGACCAGAATGGGCTCACGATAGCGTTCCGGCAGCCGGGCCAGCGCGGCGAAACCGCCGAGCCCGGACAGCAGCTCCGGTCGGTGCGTGGCTTTGCAGGCGGAACCGATACGCCGCACCAGCTCGTTTCCGGCGTCGATGTTGACGCCGGCATCTCTGTAGGTGAGGCCTTGGCTCACTTGCTGAACCCCAGATGGACGAGGCGGCGAGTTTACCAGACCTGTTGCGGGGAATTGGGTAAACTTGCGGCCGGTTTCTCCCAGGGGTCCAATCTCATGCAGCAGGGCTGCTGTCGCCTCATTTTGCTGCTGCTGGCGCTGCAGGCGCCGAGCCTCGCGCGGGCGGTGGAAGTGACCTGGATGTACGACGCGGTGGTGCCGGTGGCGGATCAGTCTGCGGCGGCTCGCCTGGATGCAGGGCGGGCGGGTCTTCTGCAGGTGCTCACCCGGATCACCGGCATGGCCAGCATACCCGACAGCGAAGCCCTGCAGGCCGCCCTTGCCGCGCCGAATCGCTACTACAACCGGTTCGTTTTCGAGAAACCGCCGGTACCGGCAGAGGTGGAGCCGGGCGCCGAAACCGAGGCGCAACCGGCGTTGCTGATCAGGATGCGGTTTGTTCCCCGCTCGGTGTTAGGGCTCGTCCGTCAGGCCGGGCTTCCCATCTGGCGTTCGGAGCGGCCCATGGTGATCGCCTGGCTGGTTGCGGACGCCGACGGCGACGGGCGCATTCTGGGCGCCGACAGCGACAGCCCGGTGGTCCGCTCGGGAGCGAGGCGTGCCGCTGCAGCTGCCGATGATGGATCTGCAGGATCAGCTGGAGGTGGAACCAGGTGCGGTCTGGGGTCGGCTCAGTCGCTCGCTGGTGCCCGCGTCGGAACGATACGGCGCCGAGATCATTCTCATCGGCCGCTTGCAGCCGGGTGCCGGTGGGCTCTGGTCCGGCAGCTGGGAATTCTGGACCGACGGTGAGGTGAGCGAGCTGGATGAGCGGAACCTGGCCGAGGATGCCCTGGGCGTGGCGGTGATCGATCGGCTGGCGGACGATCTGGTGGAGCGCTACGCGGTTCAGGATCGTGGGGTTCAGGAGCTGCGCCTCGGCGTCAGCGGCGTGCAAGGCGCTGCGGATTACGCAGGGGTGCTGCGCTATCTCGCGACGCTCGAGTTCGTAGACGATGTTCGGGTTGCGCGCGTCCAGGGCAACCGGTTGGAACTTGGTCTGGTCACCACGGCGGACAGCGAGCGCCTGCTGACCCTGTTCGAAGCGGATGGACAGCTGCTTGCCGACGAGCTGGATCCACAGGCCGGCGGCGCCATCGAGCTGGTCTGGCGGCAGCGCTGATTCGTCATGCTGGCCCACCTGCCAAACGCAATCTCCTTTGCCAGGATCGTTCTGGTCCTGCCGACGGCCTGGCTGCTTTGGAGTGGCAGCTACGTTCAGGCGCTGGTTCTGATGAGTATCGCCGGCGCGTCCGACGCGGTCGACGGCTGGCTGGCGCGTCGGCTGAACAGCGTCAGCGAGCTGGGCGCCGCGCTGGATCCGGTGGCAGACAAGCTGCTGGTGGCGGCCATGTTCATCATCTTCACCATCCAGGGCCACCTGCCGCTGTGGCTGGCCCTGATTGTGCTTGGACGAGATCTGATCATCTTTGGCGGCGCAGTGATCTATCGCCTGCTGTTCGGTGATATCGAGCTGAACCCGACAGTGATCAGCAAGGCCAACACCGCCGTGCAGATTGCCGCGCTGCTGCTGTTGCTGCTGTCGCTGTGCCAGTTCGGCATGATCAGTGATCTCGCAGCAGAGCTGGTGGAGCCCTACTGTTTCGTTCTGCTGGCGCTGCTGGGCATCGGCTCGGGTATCGACTACGTGTTCACCTGGGGCGCGCGGTCCGTGCGGCGGGCCCGTGGCTAGGTGGTCCGGGTGACGCTTCCGCCCGGGGTCCCGGGGCGCAGCCAGCTGACGCTGGCTTTCCCGCTGAATTCTCAGAGCAGATTCAGCAACTTCGTATCCGCGGGCAACGAAGAGCTGGTGCGCCTGCTGGAGGAAAGCTCCGCAGACCCGCGGCAGTCGCGGGGCTATTTTCTCTGGGGCGATGCCGGGGCCGGCAAGACGCATCTGCTGCAGGCTGCCTGTCAGAAGCTGGGGGAATCCGGCCTTACCGCCATCTATCTGCCGCTGGCGGATTCCGACGTCGTCCCCGAGTATCTCGATGGCCTCGAGCGGTTGTCGCTGGTGGCGCTGGATGACCTGGACGCCTGGGTGGGCAGAGACAGGAATGAGCAGGCCCTCATGGGTCTGTATCAGGGGCTGTTGGAGACGGGCGGCCGGCTGCTGGTCGCGGCGCGGCGGCGCGAGCTGAATTTCCGCTATGCCGACCTGGCGTCGAGGCTGCGGGGGCTTACGGCCTATCCCGTGCACCCGCTCGATGACGCCGGGAAAGCGCTGGTTCTGCAGCGACTCGCCGGCGAACGCGGGCTGGCGCTGGATCGCACGGTGCTGGATTTCTGGCTGTCCCGGGGGTCGCGGGCCCTTGCTGATCTGGTACGTCAGCTGGATGTGCTTGATCAGGCCGCCATGCAGGCCCAGCGACGCATCACGGTGCCGCTGCTCAAGCAGGTTCTTGGTTTGTGAATGGGCTTGTGAACTGGCCAGTGAATCACCTGTTGTGCACCGGGGGCGGTACGGCCGGACACGTGCTGCCAACCCTGCCGGTGATAGAGCGGGTCCTCGCCCGGGGTGGGCAGGTGAGCTTTCTCGGCAGCCGGTCCGGTCTCGAGCAGCAGCTGCTGCAGGGCGTGGACCTGAGCTACTACGGCATTTCCTCCGGCAAGCTTCGGCGTTACTTCTCCTGGGCCAACTTCACAGATCTGTTTCGGATCGTCGCCGGCGTTTTCCAGGCATTGCGCCTGCTGCGCCGGCTGCAACCCGATGTGGTCTTCTCGAAAGGGGGGTTCGTCAGCTTTCCGGTCGTGCTGGCAGCCTGGCTGCTGCGAATTCCCACCGTGGCGCATGAGTCGGACATCAGCCCGGGGCTTGCCAACCGGCTGGCGATGCCCTTTCTGCACACGCTCTGCCTGAATTTCGACGCCACCCGGGCCCATCGTTTCCATGGCCGCCGGCTGCTTACCGGCACGCCGCTGCGTGGGGATCTGCTGAGCGGGGATCGCGAGCGAGGACGCCGGTTGCTGGGCGTCGCCGCCGTTCGGTCCGTGCTTCTGATTACCGGCGGAAGCCTGGGCGCTGATGCCATCAACGAAGTGGTGCGGGCGGCCCTGCCGCAGTTGCTGCCACGTTTTGAGGTGGTGCACGTCTGCGGTCCGGGCAAGGCCGTGACCTTGCAGCATGCGGGCTACCATCAGTACGAGTACGTCACCGAGGAGTGGGGCGATCTGCTCGCGGCCGCCGATCTGATCGTTTCCCGGGCCGGTGCGAACACCCTTTACGAGTTGCTGGCTCTGGGCAAGCCCAACCTGCTCATCCCCTTGACGCTGCGGGTCAGCCGTGGCGACCAGATCGAGAACGCCGCCTATTCGGAGGCCCAGGGCTTCAGCACGGTGCTTGCCGAAGAGCACCTGACTGCTGAAAGCCTGCTGGCCGCGATAACGAACGCCTGGCGGCAGCTGCCCTTCACCGCGGAGCGTCTCGCCGACTTCCGGCCTCTGGACGCGACATCGCTCATCGTCGATGCTCTGGATGCGGCCTGTGACGGCGCGCGTACGCCGCCCTGACCGACGCTGACGCGGCGCGACTCATTTTTTCGGTTGAGGCCCCAACCGGTTTGGGTACCATACGCGACCCGGCGGCTACCCCACCGGGCCCAATGGTATGAGGGGTATTGAGCGGTATGTCAGGGGATAACATGATTTACAAGGTCCGGACTTTCAACCAGATAGCCGTCAAGGGGCTCGAGCGCTTCCCCCGTGACCGATTCGAAGTCAGCAGCGACAGCGCCGATCCCCACGCCATCCTGCTGCGCAGCTACAAGCTGGCAGCCGAGGATCTGTCGCCCGGTCTGCGTGCGGTGGCCAGGGCCGGCGCCGGCGTCAACAACGTCCCGGTGGAGGTCTGCACCGAGCGGGGCATCGTGGTGTTCAACACCCCTGGCGCCAACGCGAACTCGGTTAAGGAGCTGGTGCTGGCAGCGCTGCTGCTGGCTTCCCGTGACGTGGCGGGCGGCATTGGCTACGTCCGCTCGCTGGCGGGCGTTACCGACGAGGCAGAGCTGAACCGGATGGTCGAAGCCGAGAAGAAGCGCTTCAAAGGTCGTGAGCTGAAAGGCAAACAGCTGGGCGTCGTGGGCCTGGGTGCCATCGGCTCGCTGGTAGCCCGGGCGGCCCTCGATCTGGGCATGGAGGTGCTGGGTTTCGACCCGGCAATTTCCGTTGATGCCGCGTGGCGGCTGCCCGCCGAGGTGCAGCGTATGGAGAACCTGCCGAGCCTGTTTGCCCGGGCGGACTACGTCACCCTGCATGTGCCTCTGCTCCCGGAAACCGAAGGCATGATCAACGAGGAATCGCTGCGGGTTTTCCGGCCGGGCAGCGTCCTGCTGAATTTCGCGCGCCAGCCCATCGTCGATGCGTCTGCGCTGCGCGCCGCGCTCGATGACGGACGGGTGGCGCGTTACATCGCGGACTTTCCCGTGTCTTCGCTGCTGGATCATCCTTCGGTTCTGCTGACGCCCCATCTCGGCGCCAGCACGGACGAGGCGGAGGAAAACTGCGCCGTGATGGCGGCGGAGCAGCTCATGGAGTTCCTCACCACCGGCAACGTTCGCAATTCCGTCAACTTTCCCTCGGTCTCTCTGGAACCTGCGGGTGGCTTTCGGCTGGCCGTTACCAACCGCAACGTGCCCGGCATGCTCAACCAGATCACCTCGGTGCTGGCTGATCGACAGATCAACGTGGTGGATATGATCAACAAGAGCCGGGACGACGTTGCCTACAACCTCATCGACGTGGTGGCTGAGCTCGACCAGGTGAGCATCGATGAGATCTGCGGGATAGACAGCGTCCTGAACGTGCGCGAGTTCCGTATGGAGTGACGCTCTGTCACCCGCCGCGGACTTGCGGATTCAGGCCCGGGTGCCGTGTCGATAGCCGCGTCTTGCCTGTCGCTGCCGGAATCGCAGCGGCGACAGCGCTGCTTCCAGGGCGGTGGTCAGCGGGGGAAAATCACCCAGCAAAAGGGCGCTGACGACGGCGCCGGCGTAGTGGCTGGTGACGTTGCCCATGGACCCGTGCCCTGTGCTCACCAGCTGCCCGGGCACCGGCGCCTGGTCGATGTCGTAAAGATGGCCGGCCACCGGTAGTCGGTCCGAACTCACGGCCCGGGTGCCGCGGATTCGCCGGCGCCATTGGAACGGCCGCTCGCCCAGCTGTTGCGTGTTCTGCTCGGTGGCGCGTTCCGGGTCCCAGGGTTGATATTCGTAGGTCGCGCCGGCAACCAGCAGAGCGCCGGCGGGGGCCAGATATCCGTTGCCTACGATCGGCGCGGAAGGCAGCTCGGGCAGTGCCACCAGATCCAGCTGACCTTGAACGGCCGCGACCTCCAGATGCGCGGCGCTGGCGAAGCTGCGGCACTCGGCGGCGCAGGCCAGAATCAGGGGTGTCTCATCCAGCGGCGGGTGGATATGTTCCGGTATGACTTCAATTCGGGGATGATCCAGCAGCGAGCGGCACAGCGCGGGGGTGTCCACGACGCCGCCGTTGCTGAACCACAGACCCCCCGACCCCACCGGCCAGCCGGTCAGATCCCGGGCCGTTGCCCGGTCTACCATCTGCAGCCAGCTGTCGCTGGCCTGATATGCCCTGGCGATGGCTTCCAGCCGATCGACGCCCTGGCCGGGGCCTGGCAGCTGGAGAACGCCGGTGCGTCGAATGTTCGGGAAACGGGCGAGGAAGGAGACCGCGAACAGGAAGCTGTGGCAGCGCAGGGCCGCAGCGGGCGAGCCGTCGGCGAGCAGCCGGGCGTGCAGCACCGTTGCTTCCAGGCTGGAGCCGGGCTGGGGTTTGCTGTCATCGCTTTGCGCGTGCTGCGGTATGCCCGGGGTTTCGCGTGCCGCCGCATCGTAGACCTGCACGGCGACTCCTGCTTCCGCCATCTGCCTCGCCGCGCTGGCACCGGCCAGGCCCGCGCCGGCCACGCGCACCTGGGAGGGAACGCTGAGCCGGCTTTTCAGGCCGCCCGCCTGTTTGTCGCCTTTTCCGTCTTTTTCGCTTGGGCTGTCGGCAAGAATTCCGCTCAGGCTCTCCCGCTTGTGCGGCCGCTGATCGATCCGCTGCATGTTAAACCCGGCGGCTTCCAGGCCGCGCCTGACTCTGCCCGCGGCGGTGAAGGTGGCGACCCGGGTGCCCCGCGTCGACAACGCGGCCATCTGCAGGAACAGCTCTGGCGCCCACATGTCCGGGTTGCGATCCGGTGCGAAGCCATCCAGAAACCAGACGTCCACCGGGTTCTGTTGCCGGTGAACGATATCGGCCAGCCCGGCTGAGGCGTCCCCCCAGAAGGTGGACAGGACGACACGTCCCGCGGCCAGGCTGCGCCGGTGCCAGCCGCGGATCAGCGGCGGGTACTGGCTGGCCAGCTCCCGGTAAAGGGGGTAACGACCGCCGCGTTTGCCGGCCAGAAACTGAAACTCTGCAGGTCGAATCGGTTCGGCCTCGACGCTGATGAAGTGCAGGCGGCACCCGGCGCGCAGACACTCGCCGGCGGCGACGATGAAGTTCAGCCCCGAGCCGAACCCCAGCTCCCCCACCAGGACCCGTTGCGTCGCCTCCCCTTCGGCGGCCGCGCGGCGGCGGCAGATATCGGGAAAATCCGTCGGGCCCAGGAAAACGCGTCCCACTTCTTCCGGCCCGTCGGCGGCGTGGTAAATGTCGTCGAACCGGCTCGAGTAGGGCTGGTCGCCGCGCCAGGAGAGCTCGGCGGCCGGGATCAGCGCGCTCTGGGACGGTCCGGGTCGAGTAGCCATTCGCTCCAGCTGCCTGGGTACAACAAAGGTTCGGGCAATCCGGCCACGCGCATGGAGAGCACATTGTGAGCGGCGGTGACGCCGGATCCACAATAGCAGATCACGTCCTCGGGCATGCCCTGGAAGCGCTCGGCCAGTTCCGCCGGCGTGCGAAACCGGCCATCGTCGTCGAGATTGCCTTGAAACGGCAGGCATACCGCGCCGGGGATATGGCCGGCCACCGGATCGATGGGCTCTTCCTCGCCGCGGAAACGGGGCTCGCTGCGGGCATCGATCAGCACGGCCTCCGGAAGCCGGTGCAGCAGGGTCTGCGCGTCGATGGTGCGCGTCAACGAGGGCCGGATGCTGAAGTTGCCGGGCGTCACTTCGGGCATTGCCCGCGTCAACGGGTCGGTCCAGGCGTCCAGACCGCCATCCAGCACAGCGGCTGCCTCATGGCCCAGCCAGCGCGCGCACCACCAGGCTCTGGCGGCGAAAGCGCCCCCCGCGTCGTCATAGAAGACCAGCTGATCCGCGTCGTTTACCCCCCAGGTGCGGAACTTCGCCTGCAGGGCCGACGGGTCCGGCAGGGGGTGGCGACCGCCGGATCCAGGCGGCGCGGCAAAATCCTCATCCAGGCTCGCGTGCAGGGCGCCGGGGATGTGCCCCTCGGCATACGCTCTGGCCCCCCAGGACGGATCGCCGAGCCTGGCACGGCAGTCGAAAATTCGCGGTTTAGGGTCGGCGCTCTGCAATAAGTCCAGAGATATCAGTGTGTTAAACGTTTCCACCTGCTCGGGCTCCGGTGATGGGGTTCTCATATCCAGCGGTTCGACCCCAGACCCGCTGATCCAGTTCTCAAGTTCGGGTTTGCAGGGCGGGTTGAACCAAAGGGTGTCCCTATACTCCAATGGCAGCAATTACCAATTGGCATTTACCGGGTGTGTTGTCACAATGCGGCCCGGATATCAAGCAGGGACGGACCGTCCTTCAGGAGGCTTTAGCACGTGACAGCAGCACTGGACTGGCTCAGCAATGGGTTGTGGCAACTTTCCGCCTGGCAACTGGTCATTTTCACACTGGCGGTTACTCACGTCACCATCGTTGCGGTTACCGTGTATCTGCACCGGCATTCCGCACACCGGGCAGTAGACCTGCACCCGGCGCTGCAGCACTTTTTCCGCTTCTGGCTGTGGCTCACCACGGGCATGAACACCAAGGAGTGGACGGCCATTCACCGCAAGCACCATGCTGTCTGCGAGACCGAAGAAGATCCCCACAGCCCTCAGGTGCAGGGTCTGAAGAAGATTTTCTGGCAGGGCGCAGAATCGTACCGTGATGCCACCACGCCGGAAACGCTGAAGCGCTTTGGCGCCGGTACCCCGGACGACTGGATTGAACGCAACCTTTATACCCGCCACGGCGTTCTCGGCGTCAGCCTGATGCTGATTCTGAACGTTGCGCTGTTCGGCGCCATCGGCCTGACCATCTGGGCCGTGCAGATGCTGTGGATTCCTGTCATGGCCGCCGGTGTCATCAACGGCATCGGTCATTACTGGGGCTATCGCAACTTCGAATGCCCCGACGCGGCAACCAACATCGTGCCCTGGGGAATCATCATCGGCGGCGAAGAGCTGCACAACAATCATCACACCTATCCGAACTCCGCCAAGCTGTCTCAGAAGTCCTGGGAATTCGACATCGGCTGGATGTGGATCCGGCTGTTCCAGTTGCTGGGCATGGCCGACCCCCGCAGCACCGGGCCCGTGGTAGAGAAGGTCCCCGGCAAAACGACGTTGGATCTGGATACGGCGTGGGCGGTGCTCAATGACCGGTTCCGGGTCATGGCCAAATATGCCGAAGACGTGGTTTCCCCGCTGGTGGAGCAGGAGCTGTCGCGGGCCGGGAATGCGACCCGGGGCGTGATCAGAAGCGCCCGACGCGTTTTGTGCAGAGATGCATCGCTGGTGGACGACGAAGGGCAGCGACGGATCGAAGAGCTGACCGCGGCGAGCCCGGACATCAAGTTGATCTACGAGTACAAACAGCGCCTGCTGGACGTGTGGGCCAAACGCGGTGGCAATGCAGAGGAGCTCGTCAAAGAGCTCAAGCAGTGGTGTCTGGACGCTGAAGCCAGCGGTATTCAGGCGTTGCGGGATTTCGTGGAAGAGCTGAAGTCCTACTCGATTCCCCGGGCGGCGCACGCCTGAGCCTACATTCGCTCCACGGTTTCGATACCCAGAAGGCCTAGACCGGTTTTCAGGGTGTCGGCTGTCCGGAGGCAAAGCCGCAGACGGCTTTCGCGCGACGGCGAGTCCGCGCTGAGAATCGGGCAGGCCTCGTAAAAGCGCATGAACTGGCTGGCCAGGTCGAACAGATAGGCACACAGGAAGTGAGGAAAGCCTTCCTCCGCCACCTGCTCCAGCGTCTCCTGAAACCTCAGCAACTGTACCGCCAGCGCGTGCTCGGCGGGTTCGGCCAGGGCTACCGGCATGTCGAGCGTCGTTTCGTCGATCTCGCCGCGACGGAAAACGCTCTTGACGCGGGTATAGGCGTACAGCAGATAGGGCGCCGTGTTGCCCTCCAGCGCCAGCATCTGGTCCCAGTCGAAGACGTAGTCGCTGGTGCGGTTTTTCGAAAGATCCGCGTATTTGACCGCCCCGATGCCGATCACGCGAGCGATCTCCTGACGCTGGGTTTCGTCCAGCTCGGGGTTCTTGGCGGTAACCATGTCCAGCGCCCGGGTCTGCGCCTCATCCAGAAGTTCCGTCAGCTTCGCAACGGACCCCGCTCGGGTTTTGAAGGGCTTACCGTCCTTGCCCAGCATGGCGCCGAACGGATGGTGCTCGAGACGCATGGGCGGTCGGCTGAACCCGGCCTGCTGCGCCACCGCGAAAATCTGCCGGAAGTGCAGTGCCTGCCGGGCATCCGTCAGATAGATGATCCGGTCTGCTCCAAGCGTGTGAGCGCGGTGGCGAACGGCGGCAAGGTCGGTGGTCGCGTACAGGTAACCACCGTCGGATTTCTGCACGATGACGGGCAGTGGCGCGCCGTCCTTGCCGATGAATTCTTTGCTGGACCCTTCCAGGAACACGCAGCGGGCACCGTCGGATTCCTGCAGCAGACCCTGGGAGTCGAGATCACTCACCACTTGCGGCAGGTCATCGTTGTAGGCGCTCTCCGCCTGAACGTCATCGGGTGTCAGCAGCACCCCCAGGCGATCGTAGGTTTCCTGGCAGTGAGACAGAGAGATGTCGATGAAACGACGCCACTGGGCACGAATTTCCGGATCGCCTGCCTGCAGGCCCACCACCGACCGGCGGCTGCGTTCCGCGAATTCCGGGTCCGCATCGAAACGGGCCTTGGCCTGGCGGTAGAAGGTTTCCAGGTCTGCCAGCAGCTCCGAGTCCGAACCGGTCTCGTTGAGATAGGTGATCAGCATGCCGAACTGGGTTCCCCAGTCGCCCACGTGGTTCTGCCGGATGACCCGATGTCCCAGAGCGGTCAATACGCGCGCCATAGCGTCGCCGATGATCGTGCTGCGCAGGTGCCCGACATGCATCTCTTTGGCGAGGTTGGGGCTGGAGTAGTCGACGACGATGGTTTCGGGCGTGCTGGTTGGCGATATCAGGGCGCCGGGCCGATTCAGCAGGCCGGCCAGGAAATGGTCCGACAGAGTGATGTTGATGAATCCCGGCCCGGCGATTTCCGTTTTTTCCGCCACGTCCTGCAGCGGCGCTTGCTCCAGCACGGCTGCGGCCAGCTCGCGCGGGTTCTGGCGGCTCCGCTTCGCCGCGCCCATGACGCCGTTGGCCTGGTAGTCGCCAAACTCACGCTTGCTGGCGGGTTGCACGATCGCCGGTGCAGGCTCGCCAAGGCTGGCGGTGAGCGCAGCCTCCAGCCGGTCGGCTACCAGGTTTCGCAGGTTCATGCCGATGTCGTACCCGCGTTCACTCGTCGTCGGCGGGCAGGACGTCTTCAGCCTGCAGGCCTTTTTCCCGCTCGGCGACCACGAAGCTGACCGCCTGGCCGTCGCGCAGCATCGGTCGACGACGTTCGTCCCCCTGGCCCTCAGCGCGAATGGATCGCTGATGGACGAAGATTTCCTCTCCCGATTCGCGGATGACGAAGCCGAAGCCCTTGGTCCGGTTGAACCACTTCACGGTTCCCGTTTCTCTGGGTCCGGCGGGCGGGGCCGGCTGTGCCGGTGCCGCTTTGCGTTTCTGCTGGCCGCCGTTGCCGCGCGGCTTGTCTTTGTCGCCGCGTCCCCGATCGCTTCGGTCTCGGGGGCGTGCTTCCGCGCCGGCTCCCGCGGAAGCGGCAGCGCCCGTCGAGGCCCCGGCGGTGGCACCAGCGAGCTTGAGATTAAGCAGCCCCGACAGAAACAGGGCGACGGTGGCCAACAGCAGCAGGGCGATGTAGCTTTCCGGCCACACCCGGGTGGACAGTTCGGTGACGACGGCGGCGAAAAAGATGGCGCTGGCCGCGGCGATAAGCAGAGTTCTCATTGAATTTATCCGGTGAAAAACGCGCCATCATACTCAACCTGGGCACTCGTTAGGAAGGTTACCGGATAACCATCGCAAGCCCCCCCTTCCGGCCTGGTTCTGAACGCGGTTGTGAAGGGAAGCGTCCGATAGCGCATTGAGCTGCCGATGTCGCGAGGCCGAGAGCGGCGAATTGACTCGGTCGCCACGCGTTAGCGGGGCGGTCGAGGCAACTTCGCCAACCGAGGGCAGCGCGGAGCCCCCGAGCGAGGGCGCTCAATGCGCTATCGGACGCTTACCGACAGAAGCTGGTTCCCATACCCAGGCCGGAAGGGGGGCTTCAGGGTAGGCGGGTGGCTTCGATGATGACGACGGGGGTTTCGGGAACGGCAGCCATTCGCGAGCCGTCGTCCATGGTGAAGTTCACCGTGTCGACGAGCTCGATCTGCTTGACCACATCCTGGCCGTCGATCACCTCGCCGAATACCGAATAGCCGGGCTTACGGGAGGTGGCGTCCAGGTGCGGGTTGCTGCGCACGTTGATGAAGAACTGGGCACCTGCGGAGTCGGGGTCGTTCATGCGCGCCATGGCCAGACGGTACTTCCGGTTTTTCAAACCGTTGGACGATTCGTTCGCCACCGTACCCGGGGCTTCCCGGTTGTTCATCTCTGCATCGAAGCCCCCGGCCTGAATCATGAAGTTGGCGATCACGCGGTGAAAGATCAGGCCATCGTAGAAGCCGTCGTCCACCAGCCGGAGGAAGTTTGCGACGCTCAGCGGCGCGCGGTCGGGAAACAGCACAACATCGATGTTGCCCAGGGTCGTATTCAGGCGGACCTTCGGTTCCGGGTCGTTGATTGCCGCGTCGGCCGCGGCCTCCGGCGCGCCTTCGGCGGCGGCGCCTGCAGCGCCCGACAGGCCGAGCAGAAGGGCGGTCAGCAGGAATCTTCTCACGGTGGTCACTCTCCTCTTTCGAAGCTGGGTCAATCTGTCGAGCCAGCCAGGGCTGCCAGATAGGCCTGCACGGTAACAGCAAGGCCGGCGTCCAGGGCATCGCTGATCAGCGCGTGGCCGATGGAAACTTCTGCAATTTCGTCTATCTGCCGGAACAGCTGCAGATTGTGCTGATCCAGGTCGTGACCGGCGTTGACGCCGAGCCCGAGCGTCATCGCCTGTCTGGCCGCGTCGCGATACCTTTCCAGGCTGGCGAGGGTTTCCGGCGCGTTGAGGCCGCGTTGCTTGGCCAGCTCGGCGAAAGGACCCGTATACAGCTCGATACGGTGGGCGCCGGTTCCCGGGACCCTGGCTATCTGCTCGGGGTCGGGATCCATGAACAGGCTGACCCGCGCCCCCCAGCTTCGGTAGCGCCCAATGGCTTCACGCAGGGCCGTGGTGTCTGCGGCCAGATCCCAGCCGTGGTCAGAAGTCAGTTGATTGTCCGTGTCGGGTACCAGGGTGGCCTGATGCGGGCGTGTGGATTCGATCAGCGCGTCGAACCCCGGATAGCCATTGTCTCTCGGACCCGCGAACGGATTGCCTTCGATGTTGAATTCGATGCCCGGGTAGTCTTTCAGCAGGCTGCTGAGGTCCCGCACGTCGGACGGGCGGATGTGGCGCTGGTCGGGGCGGGGGTGGACGGTAACGCCCCGGGCGCCGGCGGCCAGCACCTTGCGAGCGGCTTCGACCACGCTGGGCGTCTGGCCTTCCCGGGAATTTCGCAGCAGGGCGACCTTGTTCAGATTAACGCTGAGAACGGCCACCATGGGTCAGCTCCAGGCGCTGCGTCGCGGACGTGCCTTTATGCCTATGCCGAGCACCAGCCCCAGCAACACCAGCCCGCCCCCGATGAGCAGCCAACGCTGCTGCGCGTCGTCGCGCAGCGCATCCATTTCGCTGACCATGTCATCCAGCTCTTCGCGCAGGCGGCCGTTCAGCTCCGTCAGGCGGTTGTTTTCCGCCGCCGTTTCCAGCGCGCCTGCCGAAACCTGCTTGATATCTGCCAGCTCTTTCTCCAGGCCTGCCAGCTGCGACTGCAGCCCGGTGGCGCTGCTTTCGGCCTGAGTCTTGTCCTGTTGCATGGCCGAAAGCCTGCTGCGCAGCTCCGACACGGCCTTCTCGAGACGGGCGATCTCGCGATTGGCCGTCTTGAGCTGGGTGCGGGCGACGGGTTCGGACAAAAGGTACTGGAGCGGCAGCCAGCCCTCGTTGCCTCCCGGCGTGCGCACCTGAGCATATCCGGCTTCCCGGTCCCGCTTCAGGACCTCCAGCTTCATGCCGGTAGGCAGCCCTCGGTTCAGGATCCGGTTGGCCGTGGACGGCCCGCTGCGCAGAGGTACCGTGAACGTATCGGAAACGTACGCCGTTTCGCTCGCCGCGGTGGCGCCGGTGAGCAGCGCGACGAGAACGACGGTTGTGCGGGCTATGCGTCCTGCTAAAGCCTCAAGTTTTGTCTTCAACCTTGATTCCTTTCTGGATGGCGGCGTCTTCGCCGTCGAGAAACCCCTTGCGGGCCAGGTAGAGCATGGTGATTACGATGTAGAT
Source organism: uncultured Pseudomonadales bacterium (assembly GCA_947258825.1). Taxonomy (GTDB): domain Bacteria; phylum Pseudomonadota; class Gammaproteobacteria; order Pseudomonadales; family Azotimanducaceae; genus UBA7803. Next base: position 12,772 of record CAMYJX010000008.1, on the reverse strand, counting down.
GAAGGTCAGGGCAAAGCCGCCGACCAGCTTGTATGTTACCCAGAACTCCATTGAGAAATTGTAGGCCACGATCAGGTTCAGCGCTCCGGCGAAGAAGAAACCCAGGGCCCAGCCGAAATTCAGCCGCGTCCAGACTTCGTCGATCAGCGTCAGCTGTTTGCTCAACAGCTGCTCGATGAGATTTTTCCCGCCGATGAAGTGGCTGCCGATGAGAGAGCCCGCCAGCAGCCAGTTCACGATGGTGGGTTTCCACTGGATGAAGGTTTCGTTCCGGAATGCCAGGGTCAGACCGCCAAAGATCAGGCTGGCCCAGAAAGTCAGCTGCAGCTCACGGCTGACCGGCTTCTTCATCAGCACGTAAACCACTACCTGCACGGTCACCGCCGCCATGAGCGCCCCGGTGGCGTAGTAGATGTCGGTGGTGAAGAAGACCACCACGAATATCAGCACGGGGGCCAGATCTAGCAGCTGGTTCATTTTCGGTTCTGGTTCATATTGATTGGAGCGGCAGGCTTACGGGCGTGAGATAATAAAGAATCTGCAGCAGGCTGTAACCGTTACTTCCGTGAGTCAGTACCTCACCGTCTACCCCACTCATCCCCAACAGCGGCTGCTGAACAGGGCGGCAGAAATTGTCGCTGGCGGTGGCCTGCTGGTTTATCCCACGGATACCACCTATGCGATCGGGTGCCACATCGGCGACAAGCAGGCGCTGCAGCGTATTCGTCGGATCCGGCAGCTGGATGACAAGCATCAGTTCACGCTCACCTGCCGTGACCTCTCGGAAATCGCCAATTACGCCCGGGTCAGCGATCCCGACTATCGTATCCTCAAACACTTCACCCCCGGCCCGTTTACCTTCGTGCTGCCCGCAACCAAAGAGGTTCCGAAGCGTCTGGTGCACCCGAAGCGTCGCACCATCGGGCTGCGGATTCCCGACCATCCGGTGGCGCTCGGGCTTCTGGAGGCGCTCGGCGAGCCCATGATGACCACGACCATGCGGCTGCCCGGCGCCGAGCTGCCGCTCAGCGACCCGGAAGACATCCGCGATCTGGTCAGCAGCTTCGTGGATGTGATCGTCGATGGTGGTGCCTGCGGGCTGGTATCCACCACCGTGGTGGATCTGACGGGAGATGCCCCGGAAATCATTCGTCAGGGCCTGGGCGACTTCGCCTGACAGCACCCCGCTGGCAACCCTATAATGGGCGCCTGTATGTTGCACAAGGCTCCGCGTTGAGCAGTAATGAATCCAACAGTCGCGTGCTGTCCGGCATGCGGCCCACCGGCCGACTTCATCTTGGCCAGTATCACGGGGTCATCAAAAACTGGTTGCAGCTGCAGCACGAGTACGAGTGTTTCTTCTTCGTCGCCGACTGGCATGCCCTCACCACCAGCTACGAAGACACCGGCAACATCGAACAGCACGCGCTGGACATGGTCGTCGACTGGTTGGCTGCCGGGGTAAATCCCGGCGCTTCCACGCTGTTCATTCAGTCCAAGGTGCCCGAGCATGCAGAGCTGCACCTGCTGCTTTCCATGATCACGCCCGTCAGCTGGCTGGAGCGCGTGCCCAGCTACAAGGACCAGCAGCACAAGCTCAACGATCGAGACCTCGCCACCTACGGTTTTCTGGGCTACCCGCTGCTTCAGGCCGCGGACATTCTCATTTATCGTGCCGGCATCGTGCCCGTGGGCGCCGATCAGGTGGCCCACGTCGAGCTCACCCGGGAGGTGGCCCGCCGGTTCAATCACGTCTACGGCCGCGAGCCGGGGTTCGAAGAGCTGGCGGAATCCGCGGTCAGCAAAATGGGCAAGAAAGCAGCTCGGCTGTATCGGGATCTGCGTCGGAAGTACCTGGAGCAGGGCGATGGCGAAGCGCTCGACCGTGCACGAGCGCTTCTGGGCGAGCAGCAGAACCTCTCCATCGGCGACAGGGAGCGGCTGTTCGGCTATCTGGAGGGCGGCGGCCGGATCATTCTGGCTGAACCCCAGGCGCTGCTCACCCGAGAGGCTAAAGTGCCCGGGCTGGATGGCGAAAAGATGTCCAAGTCCTACAACAACACCATCACCCTGCGGGAAGATCCCGATTCCGTGAGCGACAAGGTCCGCACCATGAAAACCGACCCGGCGAGGGTGAGACGCAACGACCCCGGAGACCCGGCGAACTGCCCGGTTTTTGCCCTGCATGAGATTTACTCGGACCAGGACACGCAGACCTGGGCCAGCAACGGGTGCGTGAGTGCGGGCATCGGCTGCCTCGACTGCAAAAAACCGCTGATCGAAGCCATCAATGCCGAGCAGGCGGTCATGCGCGAGCGGGCCCAGCAGTTCGAACAGGATCCGGATCTGGTACATTCCATTCTGCTCGAAGGGTCGGAGAAAGCCCGGGACGAAGCCCGGGAAACGCTGGAAGAAGTCCGCGCCGCAATCGGCATTTCCTACAGGTGAGTGACAGCATGACCCAGAATCCTCAGTCCACGGTTCACCGTCTGCACCAGGCCAGGCAGGCGGAAGAGAGCACCATCGCGCTGGTGAAGGGCGAAGCCGTTCGGGATCTGCCCACCGATCTGTACATACCCCCGGAGGCTCTGGAGGTTTTTCTCGAGACCTTCGAGGGGCCCCTGGATCTGCTGCTCTATCTGATTCGGCGTGAGAACCTGGATATCCTGGACATCAAGGTGGCCGCGATAACCGAGCAGTACATCGGCTACATAGAGCTCATGCAGGCCATGCAGCTGGAGCTGGCCGGAGAGTATCTGGTGATGGCAGCCATGCTGGCGGAGATCAAGTCACGCATGCTGCTGCCGCGCCCCGCGCACAGAGACGACGAAGAGCATGACCCCAGAGCCGAGCTGATCCGTCGGCTGCAGGAATACGAGCAGATCAAGGTCGCCGCTGAGGGGATCGACGAGTTGCCGCGCATGGAGCGGGATATATTCGACGCCCAGGCAGCGCGTCCGGAGCTGGTTCGTCAGCATGCAGATCCCGAAATCGACCTGCGCGAGGTGCTGCTGGCGCTTGCTCAGGTGCTCAAGCGGGCCGAGATGTTTCAGCGCCACTCGGTCACCCTCGAGCCGCTCTCCGTGCGTGAGCGCATGTCGGACGTGCTTGCCCGAGTCAATGCCGCCAGTGATTTCGTCCCCTTCGTCACGCTCTTCACCGTGGAGGAGGGACGCAGGGGCGTCGTGGTCACCTTCCTGGCCCTGCTCGAGCTGCTGCGGGAGGGGTTGCTGGATCTGGTGCAAAGCGAGTCCTTCGCGCCCATTTACGTTCGGGTCCCGGGAGCGCAAGCGGCCGGGCAAACCACCTAAAACACAAGCTGCCAAACAGGAAACGGGCATCGAGGCTCAGTAAATGACAGATCTCATCGACTCTCAAAAGCTCAAGATGATCATCGAGGCGGCGTTGCTGGCGGCGGACGAGCCGCTCACCCCCAACCGGCTGGCCCGACTATTTGCCCATGGCGAGCTCGATTCCGAAGAAGGTCGCGAGCAGATTCGCGAAACGCTGAAGACCCTGCAGCTGGAAGCCGAAGATCGGGGATACGAGTTGATCAGGGTCGCGTCCGGATTTCGTTACCAGGTGCGTCAGGAGCTGTCGCAGTGGATCAGCCGGCTGTGGGAAGAACGGCCGCCGCGTTACTCGCGGGCGCTGCTGGAGACTCTGGCGCTGGTCGCTTACAGACAGCCGGTGACCCGTGGGGACATCGAGCAGGTGCGAGGGGTCGCCGTCAGCCAGAGCATCATGCGCACGCTGCTGGAGCGGGGCTGGGTTCGGGTGGTTGGCCAGCGTGAGGTTCCCGGACGCCCGGCCATGTACGGCACCACCCGGGCGTTTCTCGACTACTTCAACCTCAAGAGCCTGGATCAGTTGCCGCCCCTGTCGGAGATCAGTTCCCTCATTGAACCGCTGCTGATCGAGGAGGTGGTCGAAGAAGCCGTAGAGGTTGCGCGGCACGATCATCCCGAGCGCTTTGATTCTGGCGATGCAACGCCCGCTGCGGAGGCCGCCGCCCAATCCGACGTGCAGCCCGACGCCCAGCCTGAAGTGCAGGCCGATGCGCAACCCGACCCGCAACCCGACGAGTCCGCGGAAGTCGTGCGCCTGCCCACCCCGTCTCGCAGCGCGCCCCGCGGCTGACGTGGCTAAGCGCAAAGGACCCGAAGGGCGGGCACCCGCAGCGCGCGCTCGGGCCGCGCCCCGATCGCCGGCAGGCAAAGCGCCCTCCGCCGGCAAAAATCCCCCGGCTTCGGAAACGGAAAAGCTGCAGAAGGTGCTCGCCGAGCTTGGCTACGGTTCGCGGCGCGAGCTGGAGCAATGGATTTCTGCGGGCCGGGTAGAAGTAAACGGCGAACCGGCTCAGCTTGGCCAGCGAGTATCCACGGCTGATGCGATCCGGGTGGACGGCCGTTCCGTCGGCCGCGCCCCTCAGGCAGGCTGTCGCGTTCTGCTGATGAACAAACCGGCTGGCGTCATCTGCACGCGTCGCGATCCCGAAGGCAGGCGAACCATCTTCGACGATCTGCCCAAGCTGCGGCAGGGGCGTTGGATTTCCGTGGGACGTCTCGACGTTCAGACCTCCGGACTGCTGCTGCTGACCAACGATGGCGCCCTGGCCCATCGCCTCATGCACCCTTCATCGGGTCTGGATCGCGAGTACGCGGTGCGCGTAAACGGCCAGCTCGATGATGCGCAGCTCAGCACGCTGAAGTCGGGGATAACGTTAGATGGTGAGCGTCTGCAGTTCAGCGATATCCAGTACTACAACGGCTCCGGTTCCAACCACTGGTACCACGTGGTGCTGATGGAAGGTCGCAACCGAGAGGTTCGACGCCTGTTCGAGAGCGCTGGCCTGACGGTAAGCCGCCTCAAGCGGGTCAGGTTCGGGCCTGTCATCATGCCCTCCACCCTGCGCAGCGGCCGCTGTCTGGAGATGGGTCAGAAGGATCTGCAGGCCGTCTATCAGCTGTTGAAGCTGCCGCTTACCCTGCCGCGCGGGCGCAAGGCGGGGGGTCGAAATCGATCGGAGGCGGAAAAGTCCGTGCTGCTGCCCTACCCGGAGCTGACGCTGCGGGCTTAGCTCGACGGCTCAGTCCCTGAATACCCGCACGCTGTTGCTGCCGGCCTTCCGCGCTTCCTCCAGCGCTGCCCGCGCCTGTCGAAGCACCTGCTCTGCGTTCGCCGCGCCCCGGGTGCAGGAGACGCCCATGCAGGCTGTCAGCTGACTGCTGACCTTCGCGTCGCGCAGATGCAGGCTGCCCACCAGCACTCGAACCTTCGCGGCGACGTCCAGCGCGTCGGCCTGGGTCGTCCGCGGCAACAGCACCGCCAGCTGACCGTCGTCGATCTGAAACACGCTGTCTGCTTCGCGCAGCCCGTCCTGCAGCTGGCTCTGCACGGTCTCGATCAGAGTCTGTACCCAGGCTTCGCCATTGCGTTCACGAAGCTCGTCAAAACCGTCGATGCCCAGAAGCACCAGGCCGTCGTTCGTGTCCATCAGCTGGGTGCCGGGCCGTTCGGCGCGTTCGCCGCGCGCCAGATCGGCGGCCCCGCATGCGCTGCGATAGGCCAGCGCGTTCTTGACCGCCGGCATCACCAGGGCGATGAGGTCTTCGGCGGTTGCCAGCGTGTCTTCGTCCACGCGACGCGCGAACGTGAAAGTAATCTCGCCCAGCTTTTCGTTCTGATAGCTCAGGTTGTAGGTGGCGCTGTGGTGGCTGGCCTGGCCGAAGTTTTCTTCGACGTTCTGATCCGGGTTGCGGTAGCGCAGGCTGGAGGCCTGGACCATGGCGGCGGATTGGGACCAGAAAACGTTCAGCAGCCGATACAGGTCCAGATGCTGGTGAAACGCCTGCACCAGGGAGAGGGCGACGGAATGGTCGAAGAACCGAATCGACTCAGATGTTCGGAGCTTGGTGATCGACGCCATTTTGACGATGCCTCTCGGTTTCGGTCAGTGATTCCGCCAGCGCGGGTAATCCCGGATGAAGCCAGTTTCGTGCCAGTTGGGGGGGCTCCAAATATTTCCATAAAAATCAGTGGGTTGAAAAATTGCGCGGCGGACCGGGGCGTCAAATTTCAGTCGCCCGTCGGGTTATTGACGCGTTTTCGTCAAGAAGACGGCGCAATGGTGCTGTCCGGCGGCCCGTTCCAGCTTCGGGCATCGAGCTGCGCGCCGGTAAGCGACAGAGATGCCTGCTCGAAAAGATACAGGTAGATGTCCATTCGTGATTCGGGGGTTGGCACATCGGCGGGGCTTTCCGCGGGATAGGCTGCGGCCCGCATGGCGGTGCGGGTTCCGCCCGGGTTCAGGCTGTTGAAGCGAACCCGGTTGGCGTTCTCGTGCTCGTCGGCCAGCACCTGACACAGGCCCTCGAGCGCGAACTTCGAGACCGCGTAGGCGCCCCAGTACGCGCGGCCCTGCCGTCCAACGCTGGACGATGTCATCACTACCGACGCGTTGGCGCTCTGCTGCAGCAGCGGCAGCAGGGTCCGGGTGAGCAGGAAAGGGGCAAAGGCGTTCACCTGCATGACCTTGGCCCATTCGTCGCTCGGGTAGTAGGCCATGGGAGTTTTGGGCCCCAGCAGCGAGGCATTGTGGAGGATGCCGTCCAGACGGCCAAACCCGTCTTCGATGGCCTGGGCGAGGGCGCTGGCGCTGGCGTCGTCCAGCGCCAGCAGGTCACAGGGAACGATGACCGGCTCCGTCTCGGTGCGATCGGTGATCCAGTCGAACACAGCCTCCAGCTTGCTGCGGGTT
>CAMYJX010000008.1:0-5947 GCA_947258825.1 uncultured Pseudomonadales bacterium | reverse complement strand
GCAGTCGGCTTCGGGCTGATAGCGCCAGTCGGCTTTGCCGGCCGCCAGCTCCGGATAGTCAGGGTTTGCTGGCATGTAGAAGGTAGTTCACGTCCATGTCCGAACTCAGCGAGCATTTTTTCGAAAAAGGATTGTAGCGCATGCCCGTCATGTCTCTGACCACCAGACCCGCGCGACGCGCCGCGGCGGCAAGCTCCGAGGGCTTGATGAACTTCCCGTAGTCATGGGTGCCTTTTGGCAGCAGGCCCAGAACGTACTCTGCGCCGACCACCGCCAGCGCGTAGGCTTTCGGGTTGCGATTGATGGTGGAGAAGAACAGCTCGCCGCCGGAGATCGCCAGGTCCGCGCAGGCCTGCACCGTGGACGGGTAATCGGGCACGTGTTCCAGCATTTCCAGGCAGGTAACGGTATGGAAAGTGGCGGGCCGCTCGGCGGCAAGGGCTTCGGCGGTGGTGGCCAGATAGGTCACCGGCGTATCCGTTTCCTGGGCGTGCAGCCTCGCCACCGCCAGGGGCGCCTCCGCCATGTCGATGCCGGTGACATCCGCGCCGACCCGGGCCATGGCTTCGCTGAGAATGCCGCCGCCACAGCCCACATCCAGCACCGGGCCGCCGGGTAGTCGAGCCCGCTCGCTGATGTACGCCAGCCGTACGGAGTTGATGTCGTGCAGCGGGCGGAAGTCGCCCTCGGGATCCCACCAGCGGCTTGCCAGCGCCTCGAACTTGGCGATTTCCTGCGGATCGACGTTCGTATTTTCGCTCATCGGTTACTCGTTCATCGGTTACTCGGTCATCGGTTACTCGGTCATCGGTTACTCGTTCAGGGGCAGATCTGGGAATGCCAGCGCTCGACATCGCGGAGCATGGCAAGCTCGTCGAAGTTCGTGAAGGTGCCTTGGCTGAGAATCGGCCGGCCGCCGATCCAGACGTGGCTCACGGCGCTGCCGGCGCCGGTGTGCACGAGCTGGGCCATGGGGTTGTAAACGGGTTGGAAGCGTGGGGCGCTGAGGTCGACCGCCACCACGTCGGCCATTTTTCCCGGCTCCAGCGAGCCGATCTGCTGCTCCCGGCCCAGGGCCCTGGCGCCCCCCAGCGTTGCCAGTTCCAGCGCCCGGGACTCCGGCAACGACCGTGCGTCGCCGCCCGCTATCTTGGCCAGCAGGCTCGCCAGCCGGGCTTCCGCCAGCAGGTCCAGGCTGTTGTTGGACGCCGCGCCGTCGGTGCCCAGGGCGATGTTGATGCCGGATTTCAACAGGCGGTCGGCGGGGCAGATGCCGCTGGCCAGCTTCAGATTTGAGTGCGGGCAGTGAACGACGTGGACACCGGCCTCTGCCAGCAGATCCACTTCCGCGTCGTCGATCTGGGTCATATGCACCGCCTGGAGGCGCGGGCTGAGCAGGCCGATGTCGTGCAGCTGGCGTATCCAGGTGCTGTTCAGGTTCGCCCGGGCGTCGGCAACCTCGGCCGCCGTCTCGTGCAGATGAATCTGCACGTTGGCATCCAGCTCCTCTGAGTACATCAGGATCTTCTCCAGGTCCTGGCGGCTGACGCTGTAGGCCGAGTGCGGGCCGAAGGCCACGCTGATCAGCGGATCTCCCCGGAGATCGTCATGCAGAGACAGGCCTTTGTGAATGGCCTCGTCGCTGGAGGTGCTCCAGGCGTTGCTGAAAGCGATGATGGGGAACGCGACCTGGCAGCGCATGCCCATTGCTTTGGCTTCCCGGGCCACCACCTCCGGGTAGAAATACATGTCGGAGAAGCAGGTGATGCCGGCTCTGATCATTTCCGCCATGGCCAGCCGGCTGCCGTCGCTCACAAAATCCTCGCTCACCAGGCGGGCCTCCAGCGGCCAGATGTGTTCCTGCAGCCACTCCTGCAGGGGAGCGTCCTCCGCGTATCCCCGCAGCAGGGACATGGCCGCGTGGCCGTGGGCATTCACCAGGCCAGGCATCAGCACGTGGTCGTCCAGGGCCAGACGTTCCTGGGCTTCGAATCCGGCATGCACCTCGGAGCGGGGCCCGAACGCCGCGATCGCGCCGTCGCTGATGGCCAGGCTGGCGTGCTCCAGCACCCGGTTCTCGGGCGCGATGGGCAGCGCCCATCGGGCGTCGATGATCAGCTCGCAGGAAGAATTCGGCATCGCGGAATTATACCCGTCCCGGGCGGTGTGCTGTCGCCAATAAAACCCGCCTTAATCAGAGGTTCCCTGGCAAAAAGGTCAGTATCCACCGGGCTTCGTGGTAAAATGGACCGCTTTTTCTGCAGCGAAACTCTATGTCTGATCTGGGTTCTGACGAGGGGCGGGAAATCGTTCCAGTCAACATCGAGGACGAGCTTCGGCAGTCCTATCTCGATTACGCCATGAGCGTGATCGTCGGCCGCGCGCTCCCCGACGTACGCGACGGCCTCAAGCCCGTGCACCGGCGAGTCCTGTTCGCCATGAACGAGCTCAATAACACCTACAACCGGCCCTACGTCAAGTCGGCCCGGGTTGTCGGGGACGTCATCGGCAAGTACCACCCCCACGGCGATGTGGCCGTTTACGACACCGTGGTGCGCATGGCCCAGAACTTTTCCATGCGCTACATGCTGGTGGACGGCCAGGGCAACTTCGGGTCCGTGGATGGCGACCCTCCGGCGGCCATGCGCTACACCGAGGTACGCATGGCGCGCATAGCGTCCGAGCTGCTGGCGGATCTCGACAAGGAAACGGTGGAGTTCGTCGCCAACTACGACGACACGCTGCAGATGCCCGAGGTGCTGCCGACGAAGGTCCCTAACCTGCTGGTGAACGGCAGCTCGGGAATCGCCGTTGGCATGGCCACCAACATCCCGCCGCACAATCTGCGGGAGGTAGTGGACGGTTGCCTGGCGCTGCTGAACGACCCGGACATCAGCATCGACGGGCTAATGGAGCACATTCAGGGGCCCGATTTCCCGACGGCGGCCATCATCAACGGCCGGGCCGGCATCGTGCAGGCTTACCGCACCGGGCGCGGACGCATTCATGTGCGTGCCAGGGCCGAAGTCATCAGTGACGACAAGTCCGGCAAGGACACCATCATCGTTGCGGAGCTGCCTTACCAGCTGAACAAGGCCCGGCTCATCGAGCGCATTGCCGAGCTGGTCAAGGAAAAGAAGATCGAGGGCATTACCGAGCTTCGAGACGAATCCGACAAGGATGGAATGCGTATCGTCATCGAGCTGCGGCGCGGTGAATCCGGCGAGGTCGTGCTGAATAATCTTTACACGCAGACCCAACTGCAGTCTGTTTTCGGCATCAATTGCGTGGCGCTGGTCAACGGTCAGCCGCGGGTGCTCAACCTCAAGCAGATGCTGGAAGCGTTCGTGCAGCACCGCAAAGAGGTCGTTACCCGACGCGCCATCTACCTGCTGCGCCGGGCGCGTCAGCGTGGCCACATCGTCGAGGGTCAGGCCGTGGCGCTGGCCAACATCGAGGCGGTGATCGAGCTGATCAGAAATTCCCCGGCGGCGGCCGAAGCCCGCGCTGCGCTCATGAGTCGGGGCTGGGTATCCGAAGGCGTCCAGGAGTTGCTGTCGCGGGCTGGCAGCGATGCCTGCCGGCCCGATGGCCTGAGCGATGAGTTCGGGTTCAGGGACGGGCTTTACTACCTGTCTGAAGAGCAGGCCCAGGCAATTCTCGATCTGCGTCTGCAGCGCCTTACCGCGCTGGAGCAGGACAAGCTGCTGGAAGACTACCAGGGGATTCTGGAGGAAATTGCCGACCTGCAGGACATACTCGCATCCCACGAGCGGCTGCTGGAGGTCATTCGCGGCGAGCTGGGCGAGATTCGCGATACCTACGGCGACGACCGGCGAACCGAGATTCTCAGCTCCCACGAAGACCTTTCCGTGGAAGACCTGATCAACGAAGAGGATCTGGTGGTTACGATATCGCATACCGGCTACGCTAAAACTCAGCCGCTGACCAGCTATCAGGCTCAGCGACGCGGGGGCCGTGGGCGGGCGGCGACCGCGGTAAAAGACGAGGACTTCGTCGAGCATCTGCTGGTTGCCAACAGTCACGATACGCTGCTGTGCTTTTCGGACCTGGGCAAGGTCTACTGGCTGCGGGTGTTTCAGATTCCCCAGGCCAGCCGCGGTGCCAAGGGTCGGCCGCTGGTGAACATGCTGCCGCTGGCCGCAGAAGAGCGGGTAACCACCGTCCTGCCCATCAAAGACTACGCCGAGGGCTGGTTCGTCTTCATGGCGACGGCCAACGGGACGGTGAAGAAGACCCCGCTGGAGCAGTTTTCCCGGCCCCGCACCGCCGGCCTCATCGCGCTGGAACTGGAAGAAGGCAACACGCTGGTCGGCACCGCCCTCACCAACGGCCACAGCGATGTCCTGCTCATCAGCAGCTCCGGCAAGGCGGCCCGGTTCAAGGAATCCGACGTGCGCGCCATGGGCCGCACCGCCCGCGGCGTGCGCGGCATTCGCCTCGCCGGCGATCACCGGGTCATCGCCCTGATCATTCCGCAACCCGACGGGCAGGTGCTGACGGCCAGTGAAAAGGGTTACGGCAAGCGCACGGCCATGGAAGATTTTCCGGTCAAAGGCCGCGGCGTGCAGGGTGTGATCGCCATGCAGACCAGCGACCGCAACGGTGACCTGGTCGGCGCGCAGCAGGTCTTCGAGGGAGACGAGATCATGCTCATCAGCGATCTCGGCACCCTGGTGCGCACCAAGACCGAGGAGATTTCCGTGCTCGGCCGCATTACCCAAGGCGTGCGCCTGATCAACCTCCGAGGCGACGAGCGTCTGGTCGGCGTCCAGCGCGTGGTGGAATCCGAAGCTCAGGACGATGATCAGGAGGACGATCAGGGCGGCGAGGACGAAGCGCAATGAGCCGCGTCTTCAACTTTTCGGCGGGTCCGGCGGCGCTGCCCCTGGAAGTTCTGGAAACCGCGCAGCGGGAACTGCTGGACTACCGTGGCACCGGCATGTCCGTCATGGAGATGAGCCATCGCAGCAAGGCCTTCATCGAGATCGCCGAGTCTGCCACCGCAGACCTGAAGGCGCTGCTGGAAATTCCCGACGACTACCAGCTGCTGTTTCTGCAGGGCGGGGCGACCACCCAGTTTGCCATGGTGCCCATGAACCTGCTGCAGGATCGCACGACCGCCGACTACGTCAACACGGGCTCCTGGTCCAAGAAGGCCATTGCTGAAGCGGGCCGATTCTGCAGCGTCAACGTGGTGGCGTCCGGCGAAGACCGCAACTTCTCTTATATTCCCGACGTCGACGGCTGGTCGCTGAATCCGGATGCCGCCTACCTGCACATCTGCTCCAACGAAACCATCGGCGGCGTGCAGTTCCAGGACTTTCCCGACGCGTCCGCGCCGCTGGTTGCCGACATGTCGTCGGATATCCTGTCGCGGCCGCTGGATGTTTCCAGGTTCGCGCTCATCTACGCCGGCGCGCAGAAGAACATCGGCCCGGCCGGCCTGACAGTGGTCATCGTGCGCAAGGATCTCCTGGGACGGGCGAGGGCCGGCACCCCCAGCATGCTGGATTACGCCGTGCACGCCGAGGCGGGTTCCATGTCCAACACGCCCCCGACCTATGCCTGGTATCTTGCCGGGCTGGTGTTCCAGTGGCTGAAGGCCCGGGGTGGGCTGGATGCCATCGCCGCGACCAACCGGCGCAAGTCCAGCAAGCTCTACGATGCGGTGGACCAGAGCAATTTTTATCAGTGTCCGGTAGAGCCCAGCGTGCGCTCGTCGATGAACGTGCCGTTCACCCTCGCGGACGATGCGCTCGACGCCGCGTTTCTCAGCGGCGCGGAAACGCGCGGCCTGACGAACCTCAAGGGTCATCGCAGCGTCGGTGGCATGCGAGCCAGCATCTACAACGCCGTTCCGGAAGCAGCGGTAGATGCCCTGGTCGACTACATGGGCGAGTTCGAGCGGGATAATGGCTGACAA
>CAMYJX010000007.1 GCA_947258825.1 uncultured Pseudomonadales bacterium | reverse complement strand
CTGACCGACCAGCTGATAACGCAGCGTATCGAAGCAGACCTCATCGCCGTGAAACAGCCGACAGCCACCGGCTACGCGGGCGCCATTCACGAAGGTGCCGTTTGAAGACCCGAAGTCCCTGACGAAAACCACACCCGACCGTTCAAACAGGCAGGCATGGTTCCGCGAGATGTGGTCATCTCGAAGCTGCAGCCCGCTGGAATCAGCGCGCCCGACGCTGAGCTCGCCATCCACGGGATATGCGGGCCCGCCAGCGGAGGCGTGCAGATTCCATGTATCTGCTTCCGGATCAGCTATGCGCTCGACTTCCAGCCCCAGGGTCTCCTGGCCAATCTCCAGGCGCTCCCCCGGGACCAGGCATACGGCTTCGGCGAGATCAACGCCGTTCAGCCGCAGGCTTGCCTCGCCCAGGGGAAGGGCCTTCGGGCCTCTGTCACCAACTTCGACGCGCAGGTGATAATCCAGCACATCTTCTCCCGCAAGGACCAGGTCGTTGTCCAGATGTCGCCCCAGCGTGATGCTGCCTTCCAACGATATGCGATCGTCCTCAAGCACGAGAATGTAGCCTATATCAGACACCTGACGAGTCTTTTTCCCAATCTAGTCGAAGTTTTTGCCAATTGCGATCATCCGGGGTCACGGACAGCGCGAGATCAAGGTAGCGCTTCGCCTGTTCGGTCATGCCGGCGGCAAAGGCTTCCTGAGCCACGCCGGCCAGGCGGGCGGCCGACTGGGCCAGCAGCGCGCGAGCCAGCTGATTGCCGGGGTCAACGCGCTCCACCTCGCGCAACAGGGAGACCGCATTAGCCTCCGGGGGCTCGGTCACGTACCCCTGGCTCAGCAGAGCCTGAGCCTGATCAAGATAACCGGCCACCGCGGTTTGGCGATTCGACTCGACTTCCAGCCGCGCTTTTATCTGATTCACCGAAACCCGGTCTAAACCCACGGCGCTGGCCCGATCCACCAGCGCCCGCGTCGCATCCATGTCGCCCTGGGCGAGCAACTGCTCCGCATTCCTGTTCACTTGCGACATCACTTCGTTCAAACCCTGCTCGGCAACGACGTTGTTCGGGTCCGTGATCAGCGCCCGATGATAGAGCTCGGCGGCATTTTCACCCGGAGGGTTGATCAAAGCGCCCGCTGCCCGATATTCACGGGCCTGTTCGAGAATATCCGCGATGGCTGTACCGGCCGTGGTGGCCTGACGAATTTTCTCCCGAACCAGATTCAGCTGCGGCAGGCTACTGTTGGCTGCCGCTGCCCGGTTAAGGTAATTCATCGCGTCATCAATACGTCCTGAATCCGCCGCCTCGTCCGCGAGGCCGGCATAGTGCGCTGCGAGCGTGTCGAGCTCGCTGCTTGCCACGGGATGACCAGGGGCCAGGCGCAATACTTCCTGATAGGCCTGGATCGCGGCGGTTACGGACGGAATGTCTTCGAGACCATGACTTCGCATCAGCTCCTGAGTGCTGGTGAGCAGGCTGTCGGCGTGCTGACGATTGGTCGTTTCCACCAGCAGCTGGGCAAGCTCCGGATCATCTGGAAACGCCTGAGAAGATTCAGCCAGCTTGGTCTCTGCCAGCGACAGGTTTCCCTGCTCCAGGGCCACGATGATGTCCTGTTTCCACTGGCTGGCGAGACCGGCCAGCGCTTCTGTGGCCCCGGGGTGATAGGGCTCCAGACTGAGCACGCGACGGTGCGCGGCAACAATGGTGGCGAGGCTCTGGTTGGGGTCCTGGCGCAGAGAACGCGCGTTATTCCAGGCTTCCCGTACCGCGGGATCTTTCAGAATTCCAGCACCTGACAGCAGGCGGTTTACCCATTGCGGCTGCTGAACCGAAATCAGCGAGCCCGCGGCAACCACGACCACCAGCAGAGCGAAGATGAGCGCCCGCCGCGTGCGCTGTCGCCGAACGCGACGCCGACTGCTGCGTTTGGCGCGTATCGGATCACGCAGGGCAGTAAAGGCACTGCTGCCAACAGCCCGAATCTCTCGGGTCGAAACCGCCTGAGTTCGGATCGTGGCGTTGGGGAGGGGCGCATCGGTCTTGATCTTTTCCAGCGCCGCGGACAGCTCGGCCGCCGTCTGATATCGCTGCTCGGGCCTTTTCGCCAGGCATCGGTCGATAACGGTCTGAAACGCAGACAGGTAGCTGGGCAACCGCGGAACGGGTTCCTGGAGATGCTTGACGCCGATGGTGGTGGCGGAATCTGCCCGGAAAGGTACATCGCCGGTCAGCATGCGATAGAAAACAACCCCGAGGCTGTAGAGATCCGAACGACCGTCCAGCTTTCGACCCGAGGCCTGTTCCGGACTCATGTACTGTGGCGTGCCGACCACGGTTCCTATTCGGGTGATGGTGGGGTTTTCATCAACCACCCGCGCGATGCCGAAATCGGAAAGCACAGCGCTTCCGTCCTCACGGAAAAGAATGTTCTCCGGCTTGATGTCGCGATGGATGAAGCCCAGGTTGTGGGCATAGTCCAGCGCGCGGCCGACATCGGTGACCACCCGGATGAGTTCCTGGACATGGATCCCGGCCTCCAGGCGATGAATGAGGTCTCCGCCCTTGATGTATTCCATAACCAGATACAGGGCATCGCCTTCCACGCCCACGTCGTATACCTGCACGATATTGGGGTGGCTGAGCTGCGCATTGATGCGGCTTTCCTGGAGGAAGCGATTGCGGAACCCCGGATCTCGAGCGATATCGCTGGTGACCACCTTCAGCGCGACCAGCCGGCCGAACTTTCGCTGCACAGCCAGATAAACCTGGGCCATGCCGCCGCGGCCCAGCTCTTTCTGGATCTCAAAGCCCGGAATTTCGATCACGAGTCGCCCAGCTTGAGGGAAATGATCTCGCCTTCCACCAGAGTCCCCAGAACGAATCGACCCTCGAGAACAAGCTGCTCTCCGTCGAGGCTGGCCGCAAGCCCGGTGCCGTGGGCCAGGCCGTTGACGCAGACTTCACTCTCGAACATCCAGGGTCTATCGTCGATGCGAAGCGAACAGCGCGGCACCGCTGCCAGCGGCCTGGCCAGTATCAGCTCACCATCGCGCCACTGCTGAAGCTCCATCTGGCCGTCGGGTTGTTGTTTCACGCCGAAGCCATGCATGCGATTAGCAGTGAACTGGCCGCGGAACAGGGTACCGTCCCGCCAGTAGAACAGCCCCAGCCCCTGCCGGTCGTCCGACGCAAACTCCCCTACGTAACGATTGCCATTGGGCCATTGCAGGTCACCCAGCCCGGTTTTGGCACCCTGGAAGAATGTGCCTTGAAACTTGCGTCCATCGGGCCAGGTGAACGTGCCCTCACCCTGCAGCTTGCCGTCCGCAAAATCTCCAACGTAGCGCTCACCCGTCCGCCAGACGAATTCTCCTCTTCCGGTTCGGCGCCCACGGACGAAGTCCCCCGCATAGCTATCCTTGTTGCTCCAGTAGAATGTGCCCTGCCCATGCATTTCGTTGTCCAGGAATTCACCTTCGTAAGTATCACCGTTTGCCCACCGAAGGATGCCTTGGCCCTCGCGCCGGTCGGCCATGAAGCTTCCGGTGTAGGTTCTTCCATCCGGCCAGCTGTAGGTGCCGTTCCCGTGCATCCGATTGTTCAGAAACTCACCCGTGTATCTGTGCCCATCTGCCCAGATGTAGGTGCCCTGCCCGGTACGGGCGCCATCTCTTATCTCGCCGTCATATACGTCGCCATTGGGCAACGCGATCCGCCTGGCTTCGGCTACCGTCGATATCAGCAGCAAGCTGAAGAGCCCGAACGCCAGCAGCCCGTGGCTGGCCAGCGGCAACCGCGCCCCCAGAACCATTTGGCCAGCTCGGGGCAACTTGAGTAGACTCGGCAAATTCATCCCTTACCCTAATGTAATTGAATCACTTTTTCTTCATCAGCTTCTGCATCGGTATCGGTGTGGGCATCGGTGGCGGCGTTGTGATCGTGCCCGCACTTATTATTCTGCTCGATGTGATGGCCTTTCTGCCAGCGGAGCAGGTGACCGCGGTTGCCGTTGCCACATCCCTGTCCTGTGTCCTGTTCACGTCCCTGTCTGCGGCCATAACTCAGGTGCGCGCGGGGATGGTTAACTGGTTAGTGGTTCGGCGTTGGGCACCCTTTCTGATACTGGGCAGTTATCTTGCGGGCTGGATAGCCACCGCGCTGCCGTTGATACTCTTTCGCGGCTTCATTGGCCTGTTTTTGCTCTTTGTCGCCTTCGTGATGCTCACGAGCTGGAAGCCAGGGACGCATCGCCAGGCTCCAGGACGCTTACCCAGCGCGCTGCTGGGGGTCGGGGGTGGGGTAATCTCGGGAATCGCCGGTATCGGCGGTGGCAACGTGGTCGTACCGACCCTCATTTACTTCAATACCCCCGTGCACCGGGCTACCGCAACCTCGAGTACCCTGGGCGTTCCCATCGCCCTGGCCGGCTGCCTGGGCTATTTCTCCGTGGGTTATGGCCATGATCTGGGCGAAGGCATGGTCGGCTACATCTACCTGCCTGGATTTCTGGCAGTGACTGCCGCGGCTGTCGCTCTGGCGCCCTTGGGCGTGAGGGTTGCGCACCGGGTTGAATCTCAGCCTCTGAGGCGAGCATTCGGGATCCTGCTGGTGCTGGTCTCGACGCGGATGCTTTATACGGCGCTGGCCGTCAGTCCGTGATTCGCCGTCCTCCGGCCCGCAGACGAAGCTCCCGGGGCACATCGCGAACCGGCAGGCCCACATCCGATTCCCGGCGCACGTCCGTGCGGCGATCACGGAAGTGTCTGTAAACGCATTGGCACCCCTGGGGGTTGGTGCACGCTTCCATTGGCAGCCTTGGCGCCTCGTCGGACAGGTAACGATGCCCGGCAATCTTCCGCGCGGCATCACAGGCCGCATCGAAGGGGATCACCTCAATTCCGTGGAACAGTTGAGTGACAGATTTCAGGTGGGGTCTGCTTTTCTTGACTACTTTTCTGACTGACTTTTTGAACATTGCACCGATTTATGAGGACTGATTTCGATTCCCAGACAAACAGTTTACATTTGCCAGGCTGTAAAGCAACCGGCCCAAGCGCCTCCGGTTCGTGATAACCCAGCTTCCAGCGCCTGAGGCTGCTTCCAGCTACACATGGCGCAGCTGAATCGCGTCGGAATTACTTTCGGCCAGGACATCAGAAATCACCACGACCTTGTCGTTGGTGGAAAAATTCTCCCGTTCACGCAGGATGTTGATGGCCCGCTGCAGGGTTTTTTCAGGATCGCGGCTGAACTCGATACGGTGGCTGTAGACAGCACGATTCATGGATAGTCTGCGGCGAGTCTGGCTGTGGTTGGTGAATGCGTAAACCGGCACGTTCTGAGGGCGGGCATTGGTCACCAGATCCGCGGTGATGCCGCGCCGGGTGATCACTACGATTCCCGCAGCCTCGATATCTTCGGCCAGCGCCACCGCGTTTATGGCGATATGCTGCTTGTCCGTATCGGCGATCAGTTCTTTCTCGTAGCCCAGACCCGGCCAGCGCTCTGCCTTTTCGGCGATCTCGTGCAGCTGCGCAACGCAGCGCACTGGATATTTGCCGATGCTGGTTTCACCGGAGAGCATTATGCCGTCGACCCCCTCGTAGATGGCATTGGCGACATCGGTGACTTCGGCTCGGGTCGGGATGGGATTCTCGATCATGGATTCCAGCATGTGGGTCGCAACGATGGAGCGCCTACCCTGTTTCATCGCGGCATGCACGATCCGGCGCTGCACGTTGGGCAGGTTGGCGATGTCTGTTTCGATCCCGAGGTCTCCCCGCGCCACCATGACACCGTCTGCTGCGCTGACGATGTCATGAATGTTCGTGACCCCTTCCTGATCCTCGATCTTTGCGATGACTTTGACGTTGTTGGCCTTGGAACCCAGCAGCTCCCGGAGCTCGTGTATATCATCCGCCGAGCGTACGAAGGACAGCGCGACGAAATCCACTTCATGCTCCAGACCGAAGGCGATATCGATCCGATCTTTGGCCGTGATGGCCGGCAGGTTGACCCGTATTCCGGGCAGGTTGACATGTTTTTTGCTGCCCAGCATGCCGCCGTCTATGACCTTGCAGACCAGCTGGTTACCGATCTTCTCGAGGACTTCAAAATTGATCAGGCCGTTGTCGACGGTCAAGCGGTTACCCACCTGAAGGACGTCCACCAGCTCGCGATAATTCACGTGAATGGAGCTTGTTTCCACATTTTCGTCGCGCACGCTGATGGTAACCACCTGGCCAGTCTCCAGGTTCATGGGCTCGTTGATCTCGCCCGTCCGGATTTCCGGCCCCTGAGTGTCCAGCAGGATCGGCACCGGATAGCGAACCTTACGGTTGAGCGTTTTGATCCAATTGATGGTTCTGGCGGAATCCTCATGAGCGGCATGGGACATGTTCAGGCGAACCACGTTCATGCCGGCGTGATAAAGCGCTTCCAGCTTCTCAAAGCTGTTGGTTGCCGGGCCGATGGTGCAGATGATCTTGGTGCGCCGAACGCTCATGGCGGGTTCCGTGTCAGGTTGCGGCAAAGTCTAGGGAAACTCGGCTTGAATGTCCCGAGAACTCGTTGAACGTTCAGCGGCGTGTGCGGTGTCTGGTCGCCAGAAAGCTTCCAGCCGGTCGCCAACGTCACGGGCTCTGACAACCTCGGGCCGCCAGTGCCCCGGAAAGAACCGTTCGTATTCCGGCTGTCTGAATCTCGCATCAACCAGACAGAGCACGCCTCGATCTTCCGGGCTTCGCAGGAGCCGTCCAGCCATCTGCAGCACTTTGACCATCGCCGGTTGCTGAAAGGCCATGGCACCGCCATCCATGCCCCGGGCATCGAAATGCGCTTGCAGGGCCGTGCGGGTCAACGACGGCGGCGGCAGCCCCACGCCAACGCAGACGATGCCCGCCAGCCGGGCACCAGCGAAATCCACCGATTCGCCGAATACGCCACCGAGAACCACGAGGCCGAGAAGCGGCGTCCCGTCCTGCTGAAACTGCGCCAGGTAGTCGGCTTGCTGCGCTTCCGTCATCCCCCGAGCCTGAACGTGCACCCGCACTCCGGCATGCGCTGCCGCGAAGGCGGCTGCAAAGGTTGCGAGATACTCAAACGACGGAAACGCCACCAGATGATGCCCCGCACCGCTTTGCATGATGGTGGCCACCAGGTCCACAAGCTGCGGCAGGCTGCGCTGTCGGGCCCGCAGATAGGTCGGCACGTCCGGCACCACAAGCACGCCGAGCTGGTCCGGCGAAAACGGGTTCCCCGCCCGCTCCGCCGCGCCGTCGTCGATGCCGTGCAGGCTCTGGTAGAGCTGCAGCGGAGACACGGTTCCCGAAAACCGCACGTGCCCACCGAATTCGCCCAGGCGGGCTTTTACCCAGGGCCCCGCATCAAGGCAGATCATGCCCACAGCGAACTCGGTGCCCTGCTTTCTGTCTTCGGGCGTCAGCGTGAACTCGAAGCGTTCCGGGCTGTACCAGCTTTCGGAACGTAACCAGCGGCTGCAGGTAAACAGCAGCTGCTGACAAGCCGGCCAGTTCTGCAGAGCCAGCTCACTGCTGGCAAGTTCATCAACGAACCTCTGCAGGGCTCGCAGCAGCGGTTCAGGCGGCGGGATGATCTGTTCGTGGCATCCCGCCGCCTCCCTTCGCAGCTTCAGCAGCTGCCTGTCGATACCCCTCAAGCGCCGGGCAACCGCATCCGGCGGCGATTCCGCGAGTGCCTCTTTGACCGCGGCGCGGCGCAGCGAGAGCGACAGCATGTCACGCACCCTGGGCGAGAGTTGATGGCTTTCGTCCACCAGGACGGCGGTGGCCGGATCACCGGCGAGGCGCTGCAGACGAACCACCGGATCAAACAGATAGTTGTAGTCGCCAATGATCACGTCGCTCCATGACGCGGCATCCAGAGACAGCTCGAACGGACACACTTCATGCTGGCGAGCAACTTCGGCGATGGTCGCCGGATCGCCACTACGGCGTTCGAGCAGCGCCGGAAGCGCCTCCCGAACCTTGTCCCAGTAGCCCCTGGCGTAAGGACAGGCGTCTGGCTCACATGGCGTACCTGGCAGAAAGCAGGCTTTGTCCCGGGCCGTAATGGATATGTGACGCAGAAATGCGCCATCCGGATCCATACGTTTCAGGGCATCCCGCGCCGTCAGAGCCCCTGGCCCGCGGCTGGTGAGAAAAATCACCCTTCTGTATGTCGTTGGCTGCAGCGCGCGCACTGCCGGAAACAGTACGGCCGCCGTTTTGCCGCTGCCGGTGGGCGCCTCCAGCAGCAGGTGCTGACGGTCACGGAGCGCCCGATAGGTACGCCGCGCCATGGCCCGCTGGTAGGGTCGATAGCTGGCAAACGGGAATGACAGGGTCGACAGCCTTTCGTCTCGGATTGCTTCATGGGCCGCCTGACGAGCCAACCACTGGCCATAGGTATCCAGGGTCCGGTCCAGAAATTCCACCAGTGAGGCTGCACGTTCCTCACGCTCGTAGGTCGCGACGGCCAGGGTATCCGGGTGGCAATAAAGCAATCGCAGCGACACCGGGCCCGTAAATGCCCGCTCTCTGGCGAGCAACCCGCCATAGAGCATGGCCTGAGCCCAATGGGCGGATTCGTGATGGCGATGCGCCAGCGCCGGATCGGCTCGAGTGGTCTTGAATTCTTCTATCAGCCAGGGTTCGGCGCTGATATCGCATCCGTCGACCCGGCCGGCGACTCGCAGCGGTCCGGTAGCAAGCTCGACGTCCAGCGCAACCGTACGCTCCCGCTCGTAGGTGGCCGGACGATCCCGCTGCAGGCGCAGCTGCACGGCGATACCTTCTTCCGCTCGCGCTCGACCATCCAAGCGGGCGTGCAGATCGCCGCGCCGATGCACGAACTCGGCGAGGATGCGAACGCTGATCTTAACGACAACGGCCGTCATCGCTGAAGATTGAGCACTCGATTCGGCAACCCCAGCTCATCCAGCTCCCGCAGCCATACTCGCTGTGCCGGTTGCAACTGGTCACCCGGCCCTTTGACCTCAACAAACTCGTAGGCCCCGGAGCCATAGATCATCAACAGATCCGGGAAGCCGGTGCGGAGGCGGTACAGATTCGTTATGACCCGCTCCGCCAGCCGCAGCAGCGCTTCCGCCGGAACCTGCCGCTCCAGCGCCGCAACGAGGTGCGGGCTGAACGCCTGCCAGCTGACCAGCCGGTTCGCCGTTCCGGCCTTAGCGGCCCACACCTGCCGCATTCGCTGCGCAACCGCACCCGGTCCAGAGAGCATTTCGGTTCGCGCCTGCAGCAGCGGCTGACGGGCTGGGGCAAAATCCGGCCAGAAGAGATCCCGAGGACCGAGCTGAAACCGGTGGGTAAAGGCGCCCTTTACCGGCGCGTAGATCTCGTCCCAGTAGAGCAGCCCGGCGAGACCCAGGGAAAACCGATTCTCCAGATGCCAGCCAGCGCCCACGTTGGCCGCGAGCAAGCGCAGCGCGTGACCTTCGATGCCTGCAGGCACCCGGCCGGCGAGCTGACACAAGGTCCAACGTGCTCCGCTGCGGCGCGGCAGCTGGTCATGCCGGCGGGCGAAGTCTTCCTCTTCAGCACCCCAGGGCTGAGCCGCGATCTGGTTGATCAGCATTTCCGCGCCGCAGCCATCACCGAGGCGTTTGAGGATTCGCACCCGGCGCTCCCGCGCGGGATGGGCGGTCGCCCTGGCGTAGCAGGCCATCGCCTCATCAAACTCGCCGCGGCGTTCATGCCAGCGAGCGAGGCGCAACAGGATCCCGTTCCGCTCGCGTTGTTCCGCGCGGGTATCAGGCTCTGACCAGAGGGCGAGCAGCAACTGGGAAGCCAGACCCGGGAAGGCATCGACACGACCGCTGAGCAGCGACAGGCCCCGCAGCCGCAGATAGCCATCCAGCTGAGCGCGGAAATCAAAAGATCTTGTGCTGGGGCCAATTTCGTAGGGCTCGTAACGGAGAATGCCCAGATCCTGCACGACGAAGGTGCTCAGATCCTGCCGTTCATCGCCAAAATACAGCAGGCGGCAGATGTTGAAAGAACCGAAGGCATCGACGCAGACCCAGTGGATGCGCCGCTGCAAGCGACGCCGGATGGCGGAATCCGTGTATCGAGCCACGCAGCCATTGATGAATTCCGGCTTGGTGCGCGCACGAGCCCCGGGGAACAGCTTGTTCAATTCAGGTCGAGTCAACAGGTTCAGCAGGACATCGGCCGGAGCATCGGGATCGACAGCGACCAGACCGGCACCCCTCAGCGCTTCCAGCGCGGGCTCTGTTTCGCCAACTTCCGGATAATCCAGCGAGTCCACGCGGATCCAGGGCCCACGACGCGAAAGCAGCCTGGCAAACAGACGTTGCGCCGGAATTGATGCCGAGAGGACGGCGGACACGAACCTGTAATCGGCGTTGTCCAGCAGGTCATGGTAGCGGCCGCTGACCTCCGTCAGTAGCAGGCGCAGGTTGGTTGCATAGTAATCTGCCGGCGGTGGTTGCTGACTGACGAGCTGAGGCACGGCACACTTGCACGCTGAATCAAAGTGCGATTATAAGAACTCATGTATACATGTACAGTGTCGGAAGAAGCTTGCTGGCGGGCCAACGGAAAGCGGGACCGCGAGCTGAATCCTAGTCAGGGGAACCCGTCATGACCGCTTATCCTTACTGCATCTGCACCAGCGTCAGCGACAAAGCACTGCAGGCGTTGCTGGAGGTGGGCGGTCGCGGCAGCTTCCGCGATGATCACCCATGGTTGGTCGCCCGGGACCTGCAGCAGCATGCCGAAAGCCTGGGCCAGCGTTTGCCGGTGCTTTTTGCGGTGGGTATGCCTGCCACGCTGTCGCACTGGGGACACATAGAAACCCTGGCCGTGGTCGAGCTGCATCGAGCAACCTGGGAGACCGAGTGCAGATTTGCCGCCCTGCATCCGGTAAATCCCATCTGGACGAGTCTTGACAGCGTTTTTCTGAAACCTGGGGAAGAGCAGTTGAAACGCGAGCGAATAGAGGATATCCGCCAGCACCGTTACCCGCTGACGAATGCGGAACTGCACCCCTATGCGATCTGTGAAACCCCCGCGTTCATTCTGAACGAAACCTGATGGCCGACCCGACGACGGCAGCGCCGCCGGGTGGCCAGCGACTAATCAGCCTGGCCAGCCGCTTTTGGCTCGCCGTGAATGCGCAGCCACACCTCCTTTCGGTGCACGGCTGCTTTCTTGGGCGCATCGATCCCTAGATGCACTTGGCTACCCCGAATCTTCAGGACCTTCAACTCGATCTCGTTGTCGATCATGATCGACTCGCCGGCGCGCCGGGTTAAAACCAGCATTCGATTTCCTCGCAATCCTTTTCTGCCGAGCTAATGTAATCGTCCGGGATGAAGCTTTCTGTGAAGTGAATGCCGATTCTGCCCGCCGACTTGACGGAGGCGTCGGCCAAGCGAGACGCGGTTGGCATACGGGAGCTTGAACTGAATCTCAATTCACCGATGGCCCGCTTGCAGACAGGCAATGCCCATCCGGCAACCCGCCCCGGTGATCAGTGCTAAGGCTCGTCCTCGGCGGCCGCGTCTTCTACTAAAGTTTTCGGCAGCGGCTTCTTCACGGGCGCACCCAGCTCGCGAAATTGCTCCACCTGGCGGATGAGGTTGCCCTTTCCTGCCGACAGCTTGGTAAACGCGGCCTCATAGCTCTTCTCCGCCGTCTGCAGCTGCCGGCCGAGATTTTCCATGTCGCCTACGAACCCTCGAAGCTTGTCGTAAAGCGCGCCGGCGCGGCGCGCGATCTCCTGGGCGTTGCGATTCTGCTTCTCGTAACGCCAGACGTTATGAATGATGCGCAAGGTCATCATCAGGGTGGTTGGGCTGACGATGACGATACGTCTGTCGAAAGCTTCGCTGAAGAGCTTCGAATCCTGCTCCATGGCCATGCTGAATGCGGCTTCGATGGGCACGAACAACAGAACGAAATCTAGGGACCGCAGCTCGTCCAGCTGGTCGTAATCCTGCTCTGCGAGCCGCCTGACGTGGGCCCTGACGCTGGCGACATGGGCTCGCATGGCCCCTAGCCTGACAGCTTCTTCCTCCGTTGCCAGCGCCTGCTCGTAAGCCAGCAGCGACAGCTTTGCGTCTACCACCACGTCCTTGTCGTCCGGTAGCCGTATGAGAACGTCCGGGCGCTTCAGGCTGCCATCGCCATCCCGGCGGGCCTGCTGCAGAAAGTACTCGTGATCCAGCCGCAACCCGGATCCTTCCAGCACCCGCTCGAGCACCAGCTCGCCCCAATTGCCCTGGGCTTTGACGTCGCCCTTCAAGGCCTTGGTCAGATTTTCCGCCTCCCGGTTGATCCGGTCGCTTGCCTTCTGCAGGTTGCGAACCTCGGTCAGCAGCGAAGCACGGTCTTTGGTTTCGGTTGTGTACACCGTCTCAACGCGCTTGCCAAAGTCGCTCAGCTGATCTTTGAACGGGGTGAGCACCGTCGCAAGCCGGGCCTGGTTCTGCTCGCCCTGACGCTCGAAGATCCGGTTGGCCAGCAGCTCGAACTCCTGCTTCAGCGACTCACCGCTCTTGATGAACAGAGCCTCTTTTTCAGCAAAGGCCTTCTGGGTTTCCTCCAGGCGGACCTTAAGCGCCGCTTCCGCAGCCTGATGCTGGCCAATGGTCGTCGCGCTTGCCGCCAGGGCATCCTGTTGCTGAGTCAGCTGCTCGCCGAGCACCTGCAGCCTGACCTCCAGCCGGCTCAGCGCATCCGCCTTCTCGGCATGCCGTCTTTGCGCTTCGACCAGTCGTTGCTCGAGAAGCTGCCGTTCCAGCTGATGCTGCTCGTCGGCTGTCGCGGCCGTCAACGTCCTTGCCGCCGCAACCCGGACTCTGAGACGCCAGGCCCAGACCAGGCTCGCGAGCAGCAATCCGGCGCTGAAAGCGGCTACCAGGGGCCAGTCGACGAAGGCGATCAGAGCCCTGATCTGGCCTTCGCCCATCAACCCTCGTCGGCTGCCCTGGCGCGCGCTGCCCGATAGTCGGGGGTTCGCTTGTCGAGAAACGCGGCAACCGCCTCTTTGTGTTCCGGCGTCCCGTAAGCTTCCTGAAGCAGCGCCAGCTCGCGCTTCTGAACCGCGGAAAGGTCGGTCTCGCAGGCGTTCTCATTGAGCAGCTGCTTGATCCAGCGCAGCTGCGGTGATGGATTGGCAGCAATGGTTCCCGCCAGCTTCAGCGCTTCTTCCATGAGCTGCGTGTGTGGAATCAGATGATCTACCAGGCCCATCTCATGGGCTTCTCGTGCAGGGTAGATCTTTCCGGTCAGGCACATTTCGCTGGCCCTGCCGAAGCCCATTCGCTGCGCCAAGAAATGCGAGCTGGCAAGTTCCGGCACCAGGCCCATCTTGATGAACCCCATGGCAAATTTTGCTTCTTCCGACGCCATGATCACGTCGCAGGGCAATATCATTGTTGCCCCTACGCCGACGCTCGCACCGTTGACCGCGGCGATGATGGGTTTCGATCGTCTCAACAGGCCCACCCAGTCACCCGGGTCGCGCTCGGTTCGCTCTGATCCGTTGCCGTCCAGGCGTGCCTGGAAGGTATCACCAATGTCGGCTCCCGCGCAGAAGCCACGTCCGGCGCCGGTAATCACCATCGCGCCTACGTCGTCATCCTCGTTGCAGCTTTCGATGGCTTCAGTGAGCTCGGCGCTCATCTGGTATGTCCAGGCATTGAGGCGGTTCGGACGGTTCAGCGTCAGCACGCCGACCCCGTCCCTGATGTCGAATAAAATCTGCTCAAACTTCACGTTACCTCCCCTGCTAAATCCAAGTTCAATCCGAATTCAATCCGAATTCAATGCAAGCTCCATTGGCTGTGGGAGCCGTTTAACACTGAATGCTTGTGATAGTATGCGGCAAATCTTCACGGATGCCACACTCGCCAGGATGACCGCGCCAGCATGACCGAGCAGGCTGACCCAAGGATACTCATCCTCGACGACGATGCGGCACACGGCACCAGCGTCAGCGTTCTGCTGAAAGCGAACGGCTACGATGCGGACACGCTGTCCAGCCCTGTCACAGCCTTTGAACAGCTCCGAACGGGTCGATACCGGCTGCTTATTCTCGATCTGAACATGCCGGGAATTACCGGGCTCGACGTCCTCGAGTTTCTGGCAAGCCAACAACTCGACATCAAGACGATTGTCGTATCGGGGGAATCCTCCGTAACCACGGTAACTCCCATCCTGCGCCTTGGTGCTTATGACTTTGTGCCCAAGCCCTACAACCCTCAGCAGCTGATTACCAGCGTGGCCAACGCGGCAGCCCGCTGCAAGCTGGAGGACGAGAACCGGACCATGGCGGCTCAGGCGGAGGCGGATCACAAGCTGCACTCCTTCCTGGTAGATGCTTCACCCGATCTGATCTACATGTTGGATCCAGAGGGTCGTTTCAGCTTTGCGAATCATCGGCTCCGGGACTTCTTTGCCCGCTCCCCCGAGGACGTGGGCGGACGGCTCTGGTCCGAGGTCCTCGGCGACAAGCTGAGTCGCGAGCTGAGCCATCGCTTCAACGAACGCCGTACCGGCGAGCGCGCCACCCGCAACTACGAATTTGATTATCTCCGGGCTGGCGAGCAGCCTCGAATCTTCGAGGTTTCAGCCACCGGCCTTTACGAACAGCGCACTGAGGCGCAAACCGGCCGATTTACCGGCACCTACGGCGTGCTGCGAGACGTTACCGAATCCAGGCGCATTGCCCGTGAGCTGGAGCAGAACCGCCGGAAATTTCAGGGGCTGTTCATGAACAGCCCGGACGCCGTCTATATCGCACGCATGCACGATGGCCGACTGATGGAGACCAATGCCCGCTTGCGTGACGTGCAGCATGAGCTGGATGCAGCGGAAGCTGAAACGGACGCTTTCGTGTTTGCAAATCCAGAGGAGAGATCCGAATTCATGGCGGGCCTGGAGAGCTCACCCGATCGGTTCACCATGACGGTGCTCAGGGAAGCGCCCGACGGTCCGCGATACTTCGAACTCAATGCCCGGGCCCTGAGCCTGGACGACGAACCTTGCGTGCTGGCAACCCTGCGGGATCGGACGGACGAGCGGCGTGCGGAACGGGACCGCTTGAACCTGCAGAACCAGCTGCAGCAGGCCAGCAAGATGGAAGCCATCGGCCAGCTGGCGGGTGGCATCGCCCACGATTTCAACAACATTCTCGCCAGCATTATCGGCTACACGGAGCTGGTTCAGAGCTCGCGAAAGCGTATCTCCGAGGAGATGGTCGACAGCTATCTTGGAGAGGTGGTCACGGCAGGACATCGCGCCAGAGATCTAATCTCTCAGATGCTGACCTTCACCCGCGCCAATCGCGGCGACCCCCAGCCGGTGGATCTGAGCGAGGCGATCAGCGATGTGTCACGCATGCTGCGAGCCGCGATTCCCAGCAATATTGATGTTCAGACCGAGTTTGCCGAAGGGCTGCCGATGGTTTACGCCGATCCCGTGCAACTGCAACAGATCATCATCAACCTGCTGGTCAATGCCCGGGACGCGATTGAAGGCGAGGGTCGCATTCGGGTGCAAGCACACCAGAACCGGCAAAAGGACCCCTGCGCAGCTTGCGGTAAGTCTCTGACGGAACCTCACATCGTGCTGTCGGTCAGCGATACCGGGCACGGGATATCCGAAGCGGTACGCGGCAGAATCTTCGAGATGTACTTCACCACCCGCGAGCCCGGTAAAGGCACGGGCATCGGCCTGTGGCTGATAAACAACCTCATCCACGAGTACAACGGACACGTCACCGTGAGCTCGAATCCCGGCGGAGGCACCACCTTCGAGGTTCACTTACCGGTGGTCCGATCAACCGCCACCGCCGGATCGGCGGCGCCCACGATGGGTGAGACCACCGGCGGACGAGTCGTTGTAGTAGACGACGAAGTGTCCGTGGGCAACTACATGGGAGAAGTTCTCCGCGACGGCGGCTTCGACGTGATCGTCTTCAACGAGAGCCCCGCGGCGTTGCAGTACCTCGAAGAACACGGTGAGCAGATCGCCGCGCTGCTCACCGATCAGGCCATGCCCACCCTTACCGGCGCCGAGCTGACCGAGCGGGCTCGACAGCTGCTGCCACAGCTGCCCATCGCCCTGATAACCGGTTATACCCGCGACGAGGACCTGCAGAAGCTGCAGGCGTTGGGAATCAATCAGGTCCTGAAGAAACCCTTCCGCATCGACGAGCTGGTGGACACCGTGCGGAAGCTCTTCGCTGCCCGGCCGGGCGCAACGACCAGGGTGAAGCCCGAGCTGACCGGCTGACCGGCCGGCTGGGATGATTCCCCTGGCCGGCAGGCGGTTGTGCCCCGGCTGAATCCGGACCGCAGCATCAGTAGCCGGTTTTTTCCCTCTCCTTCTCTGCACCGCCGCGCGCGGCCGCCAGGTCTCGAGCCGCCGCCCGCATCATGAACCCCGCATCGCTGCCCAGGGTTACGATGTTGAAGCCCCGGGAAAGAAAGCGTTGCGTGTAAGCCAAGCTGGACGTGTGAATGCCTACCGCGATCCCTGCGCTGCGGCAGGCGTCCGCTATCTGCTGCACCACGGCCGCGTGCTCGGGGTCATCCGTATCGCCCACGGGCGGCAAACCCAACGCCAAACCCAGGTCGGCAGGCCCGATGTAAACCCCATCCAAACCTGGCGTGGTGACGATTTCCTGCAGATTGTCGATTCCCTCCCGGGTTTCGATCATGGCAATGCAGGCGATCTGCCCATTGGCCTCGGCCGCGTAGCCGCGTCCCCCGTAAAGGGCAGCCCGGATAGGCCCGAAAGAACGATTGCCGTCGGGCGGATAGCGGCACGCGGCGACGGCCCTGGCAGCCTCGACCCTGTTGTTGACCATCGGCACGATGACGCCATAAGCGCCGGCGTCCAGTGCCTTCATGATCTCGTAAGGTTCGTTCCAGGGCACTCGCACCAGCGGCGTGGCGGCGCTCCGGGAAATGGCCGGCAGCATGTAGGTAAGATCCTGGTAGTCCACCAGACCGTGCTGCAGATCGATGCAGACCCAGTCGAATCCCAGCTGGGCCAGAGACTCTGCCGTGTAGGCATTGCCAAGAGAAAGCCAGCAGCCCACGGTCTGCCCACCTTCACGCCAGATACGCAACGCGCTGTTTTCCCGCATGCCACCGTCTCCCTAACCGCTTGATGAAACAGGATGGTAGCTCCGTGCTGACAGTTAGGATACCGCGTGCGAGAATCCTGTGCAGACGCAAACCGGGGGACGGATTGGCTGAGCAGATTCCAGCGGCGGATATCCATTCGCTGACCAAGCGTATCACCGGTCCCGGCATGCCCTACGAGCTGGTAGAAACTGCCATAGACGGCGTTCGGTTTGGCGTGTTCAAGAATGCCCCGACCAACCTGCGTGCGCTTTATGCCTGCGGCCTGCAATATGCCGACCGCGACTGCTACGTGTTTCAGGAAGAGCGCTACAGCTACCGGCAGGTATGGGAACATGCCGGACGGGTAGCCAACGCGCTGCGCCGCGAAGGCGTCCAACCCGGCGACCGGGTCGGGATCGCCCTGCGCAACTACCCTGAGTGGATCTTTGCTTTCATGGGCATCACCAGCATCGGCGCCGTGGCCGTGGCGATGAACGCCTGGTGGTCTGCGGAGGAGCTGCGCTACGGTATCGAGGACAGCGGTCTGAACTGGTTGTTCGTCGACCGCGAGCGGCTGGAACGGGTATCCCCCTTCGCTCGGGAACTGTCTCTTGAGCTGGTTACCGTACGCTGTGACACCAATGGCTGGCCTCACTGGGATGCCTTCCTGGACGCAACCGATCGGGTAATGCCCGATCTGCCGGTGAGCGCAGATGCTAACGCGCTGATCCTCTATACCTCGGGCTCGACCTCGCACCCCAAAGGGGTGCTGTCGTCGCATCGGGCCATTATCCATGCTCTGCTGGGCTGGGAATGTGCGGCGGCCATTGCCGCAGAGCTGTTTCCCGCTCTGGCAGCCGCCGACGTCGTACCGGCCATGCTGCTCTCGGTGCCTCTTTTCCACGTGGCCGGGCTGAACGTGCAGCTGCTGAGCTCTTTCCGCCAGGGCCGCAAGCTGGTCGGCATGTACAAATGGGACCCGGAAGCGGCGCTGCGCCTGATCGAGCAGGAAAAGATCACCGCGTTCAATGGCGTGCCAACCATGTCCTGGGAACTCATCCAGTCGCCGAACTTCAGCAACACGGACACCTCATCGCTGATTTCCATGGGTGGCGGCGGGTCGGCCATGGCGCCCGAGCATGCGCGGCAGATAGACGAGAAAATGCCCGCCGGTGCCGCTGGTACCGGCTACGGAATGACCGAAACCAACGGCCTGGGCACAACGATTTCCGGCCCAGCGCTGCTGGAACGACCACGCAGCTGCGGCCGGCCTACGCCGCCTCTCGTGCAGGTAAAAATCGTCGACGAGGCAGGCATCGAACTGCCTCGCGGAGAGACGGGCGAGATCTGGATTCGCGGTCCCATGAACTTTCGCAGCTACTGGAACAAGCCGGAAGCGACTGCGTCCACTCTTACCGACGGTTGGGTACACACTGGCGACTTAGGCCACATGGACCTCGAGGACTATGTGTTCATTACCGACCGAGCCAAGGACATGGTCATCCGTGGCGGCGAAAACATCGGCTGCCAGGAAGTCGAGGCGGCCATTTACGAGCATCAGGCTGTATCCGAATGTGCGGTATTCGGCCTGCCGGACGAGCATTGGGGAGAAGTCCTGACGGCCGTCGTGATGCGCAAACCAGGGGCGAGCCTGCAGGCCGAGGAGATCAAGGCCCACGTAGCAACCCTGCTTGCCCGTTTCAAAGTGCCCGAACGGGTCTGGATACAGGATGAGCAGCTGCCACGAATCGCTTCCGGCAAGATCTACAAGCGGGGCCTGCGGGATGCCGCCATTGGCCGGCAGAAAGCCCAACAGGCAGCCCATCCACCGGCATCAGCGGAAGATCCATGACTAAACACAAGACAGAAAAAAAGACGGTGGTCGTCCAGCTTCCAGCAATCGCGCGCCAGGCGGCCATAGAAGAGCGCTACGCCCTGGAGCTGGAAGCGCTCGCGCCGTTGGCTGACATCGTGGAAGTCGACGCGCAATCCCCGGCAGCCTTCGGTGACGCGGCCGCTGACGCCGACGCCATCATCACCAGCTGGGGCGTGCACATCAACGACGACGTGATCAGCCGGCTGAAAAACTGCGTCGTCATCGGCGTCGGCAGCGTCGGGGTGGACATGGTAGACATCGCAGCGGCTACCGAGGCAGGCATCGTCGTCACCAACGTCCCCGACGTGTTCATCGAGGAGGTGGCGGACCACGCCATGATGTTGCTTCTGGCCGCTGTGCGGCGAACCAAGCAGATGGATCAAATGTCCGCTACCGGCGACTGGCACCAGGGACGCCCCGTGCTGAACAAGATTCCCAGACTCATGGGCCGGACCCTGGGTCTGCTGGCGTTCGGCAACGTGTCCCGCTGCGTGGCGCGCCGGGCTCGGGGTTTCGGACTCCACATTATCGCCCATGACCCCTACGTCAGCGAACTCGCCATCAGCGAAGTCGACGTAGAACCCGTCAGTTTCTCAGAGTTGCTGGAGCGGTCCGACTACCTGTCGGTCCACGCCCCCCTGAATGAAGAGACCCGCCACCAGTTGGACGCCGAGGCATTCGCCCGCATGCGTCCCGGCGCGGTAGTGGTGAATACTGCTCGAGGTCCCATCATTCGCGAGGCAGATCTCATCGACGCGCTGCTTTCGGGGCAGATAGGTGCGGCAGGCCTGGACGTAATGGAGCGGGAGCCGCCGGATCCGGACAACCCGCTGCTGACAATGGCCAATGTGATTGTTACCCCCCATGTGGCTTCGGCAACCACGCGTATGCGCCCAGAGACCCGGCGTCGGGTGGGACGGGAAGTCGCCCTGGTGCTGCGTAATCGCTGGCCCATGAGCTGCGTAAATCCAACCGTATTGCCCCGGGTTCCGCTGGAGCGGTGGCAGCCCTACCCTATGAACCGCGGTCCAAACCGCTGAAAATCTCCTGCAAATCCGAAGTTACTGTTCCCATTTCCGTTATCAATTGAGGACCAAGACCCAATGAGTAGAAATTCCAAATTTGCCGCGGTCTTTATGGCCGCGTTTCTGGCCCTGACGACGCTTTCTCCCGCCGTCGCCGCGGATGTGAAATCGAAGCTGGAAGCGGCCATGGCCAGCGATACCCGCAACGAAGCCGAGCGAGCCCGGGATGCTAACCGCCTGCCGGTCGAGACGCTGGAGTTTTTCGGTCTGAAGGACAACATGCGGGTACTGGAACTTCTGCCTGGCGGTGGCTGGTACACCAGGCTGCTGGCACCAGTGCTGGCAGATGACGGCAAGCTTTTCGTCGCTATCGGCACTCAACGAGTAGAAGCCATGTTGGCAGATGGCAGCCTGTCAGACGTCGAGGTGGTGGCGATCGAGGGGGAATTCGTGCGGCCGGAAGGCACGCGCCGTTTTGAGCTGGAAGGTCTGAAGCTGCCGGTCAAGAATATCGACCTGGCACTTACTTTCCGCAATCTGCACAACTTCACCGATGACGGCCGTCGCGGGATGAACGAGGCGGTGTTCAACGCGTTGAAAAAAGGCGGTCTGTATGGGGTCGTGGACCACACCCGCCGGCACATGCAGGAAGACAATAATGAGAACTGGCGGCGCATGGATCCGGTGCAGATGATCAAGGAACTCGAGGCCGTTGGCTTCGAGTTTGTAGACTATTCCACGCTGCACTACCGAGCCGACGACGAGCTGCGTTACGAGGTTGGACGAAAGACGGTAACCGGTAACACGGACCGGTTCACCCTGCTGTTCCGTAAACCCTGACGACAGAAGCCCGGCGTCACTGCCCGCCACGAGACGCCGCGGGTCGATCCCTGGAATAATGCCGGCCCATGGGAATCGCCCGCCGGCTGCTGGACAGACAGAGAGCCGGGCAGCCTGGGCTGCCCGAGGTCGTCCAGCGCAGCTTCCGCTATGAGCAGCTCACCGAGCTGACCCTGCCTGTCGCCTTCACCCTGCTGGAAGGCGGCATTGTGGGGGTCATTGCGGCCAAGATATACGAGGTCCCGCCATGGGTACTGGCGGTGATTACCGCGGCCCCTATGTTCGGCAACCTGTCCAGCTTCTTCTGGAACCAGCTGGCCAGCGCCCGGACCAAGGTGCGTTTTACCAACGTCGTCCAGGCGTTGACCGTACTCTGCGTGATGGCGATCGCGCTCGCGCCCACCAATCACTGGGGGGCGATGCTGCTGGTAGCCAGCATGATTCTGTCCCGCGTGCTCATTGCCGGCATCATCACCGTCCGCAGCGTCATCTGGAGCCTCAATTACATGCGGGCGGTGCGTGCTCGCACGACGGGCCGCCTGCAGATCATCACCAGCCTGGTCACCGTGGTCATCAGCAGCGCGCTGGGGCCTCTCCTGGATGCCAATCCAGACAGCTTCCGCTGGGTATACCTGGCAGGGGCCCTGGTTGGAACAACCGGCATATTCTTTTTCAGTCGCGTCCGCGTGGTCGGAGAAAACCGCCAGCGCGTGCTGGAGCGCCGGACCCAGAGGAGCCAGCCGAGCGGAAAGGTCGGATTCTTCGAGATTCTGCGCGGGGACCGTCGGTATGCCCGGTACCAGACAGCCCAGTTTCTTGCAGGTTTCGGCAACATGCTGATAGAGGCACCGCTGGTCTACCTGGTTACCCGCAGCCTGGGTGCCAGCTATACCGTCTCCATCGCCATTACCATGGTGATTCCCTTCGCGTTAAGCCTGGTGACGCTGCCGTTTTGGGCCCGCTACCTGGACCGCGTACACGTGGCTGAGTTCCGGGCTCGTCAGGCCGTCCTGTGGGTGGCATCTCAGGTGCTGCTGTGGATGGGCGCGTTCTCCGGATCGCTGACCTGGATAGCCATCAGTCGTCTGGTAATGGGCGTTGCGCGGGGCGGCGGAGCCCTGGCCTGGCAGCTGGGCCACAATGACTTCGCCCGTCAGGATCAGCTGTCCGCCTACATGGGTGTGCACGTCACTCTCACCGGAGTTCGTGGCGCAACCGCCCCGTTTGTCGGCATGGTGCTGTATCTGGGCTGGGCGGACGTCCCCTGGCTGCCGGATTTTCAGGGCATGCACGGCGCTTTGTTTCTGGTAGCGGCTGGTCTTTCTACGCTGTCATGGCGAGGTTTCCGTCGCCTGCACCAGGACATGCAATCGGCCGACTCCCGATAGACAACTAACTTCGGAATTTGTGGCGCAGCTTGCACCAGCTTGGAAAGGAAATAGGCCTGAGGTTTTTTTGACGTCCAGAATCGGACCACCTGACCAGCTAAGAGATGCCGCTTAATAGCAATTTTTTTGCCGTATAGTCCCTTTCTATCCATGACCAGTACGGACGATACGAAAGGTCTTCCAGGCACTTGCTGGTCGCTGCAATGCAAATGTTCGTCGAGTAGAATGCCCCTCCCACTCTGCACGCCGCAGAGTGGCTGCGCCCAGGTGTTGGAACTGGTAGACAAGCTGGATTTAGGTTCCAGTGTCCTTTGGACGTGCGAGTTCGAGTCTCGCCCTGGGCACCAGATTTTGCGTTTTTGAGGCGAAGCTGACGCAGCACTACGCCTTTCCTGCTTGGGTTGCCTGGACGTCAGCAGCTCTCGACAGAAAACTTCTTATAAACAATAGGTTAGTTCTTTTTCAACGACGCCGAGAGCGCCGCCCGTAACGGTCGATTCGACCATGCATCGAAGGCTGGAGAGCAGCCAAAATCGTCTTTATAGAATGTCCCCCAAGTTCGTTCCGTTGCCTCATCGGTAGAAGATTAACCGACGTTTCTTCTTGCCTTAATTACGAAAAGATCCGCCGATGCCCCAACGCTGTTCCAGCTTCTTCCTGCCAGACGCTTCTACTTTGATGGTTTCTCTTTTTAGAGTTTCTTTATCTAAGGGTTCTTTTTCGCTTACCGTGCTTTTTGTTAAGCCTTCTGATTATTAAGCTTTCTTATTACTCAGCTTTCTTAATACTCAGCTTTCCTATTACTCAGCTTTCTTATTATCAAACTTCTTATCACGAAGTTTCTTATTCCGACGGTGCCTGCTGCCTAACACATAAAGCCTCGTCGTTCCTCGAACCACTAGCGAGTTTCTTATATTCCTCCTCTGCTGTCTTTAGCAGAAATGTAAGTGTCGATACTCGACAGCGTCGGGTTCGATTTCTGTTCCTCGGTCATTTCGATTGAATAAGTAACCGTAACGGTTGCCCGCACCCTAGCACTAACGCTTAATTGTAATCAGGTTAATTTACATGTTACGTTAACGGCAAGCCACTTAACTTGATAGTGCAGAGTAAAGATTCTACACGATGGAAAGGTGCCAACTTTGCTGTCGCGACCTCCCCGGAACCGGCCCTGTTATCAGAGTCTGGCGGGCGCACAGCCCCGAGTATCTGAACGCCCTGGAAGTGCCGAACCTGGACCCGGCCAGGAACCGGGATCATGCCGATTTCAAGCCTTACGAGTACCGGCTGTGGACCGTATGTGAAGACTGCCTAGACGGCCCAATGGCAATCTACGTGCGAGCGGCAACCAAGCTCGACGTCTTCACGAGCCTGTTTGGCGACGAGCAGAATCCGGATGCAATCAGAGCCATCGAAGAACTCCGCGTCTGGTTGCGTTTGCGATTACCAGACGAAGGTCGGGAATTTTCCTGCGATCGCTGCAAACGTACGGTGATCATTCACAACGCCGACGATCGTGCGGCCAGCCAGAAGGTCTATTGCGGCGATGCCTGCGCACGGGCAAGATCGGTGCCAGAGCAGTCCTGTCAACATTGCGGCGAGCGCTACACCCCTGCGCGCCGGAATCGCAGCAGGTTCTGCTGCAACGCGTGCAAGCAGGCCAACTATCGGCTAAGAAAAAGCAAGCAACTAGTTAAAATGCCCATCTCGATGAAAGAACGAGCGAATAGACAAGACAGCGTGACCGATCCTGCCTTTAATTCTCCGATAGTGAAAGCTTATAAATAGATAGATATCAGATAGTTAATGAACCTTTCTTGATTTTACCTTCTAATTCGAGCTGCACCCAAAGGCAAGCGCTGAGCCGTTCGATTGGTGCCCGGGGCGGGAATCGAACCCGCATGGCCTTGCGGCCGAGGGATTTTAAGTCCCTTGTGTCTACCAGTTTCACCACCCGGGCGCAGCGTGGCATGGGATGGACCCCGAAAATGCCGGCGCAATCATACAACAGAGCCTGAGGCTAGCGAGCCCCGGGCTGGGGCCGGAGGCAGCAAAGCAGTAGAATGCGCCCCCGAAAGAACTTTGCGCAGCCCACGAGAGACCAAAAGCATGCAATACAAAGCCCTGGCCATCGACCTGGATGGCACCCTGCTAGTGGGGGAAGATCTGCCGCCCGATAACATCACGGCTCTGCGGGCCGCACGGGACGCGGGCTTGAAGATCATTATCGCCACCGCACGCTGGGTGCAGATGGCCCAGCGGGTAGAAGAGCAGATCGGCATCAAGGGCCTGGTCATCGCCTGCTCTGGCGCCCAGGTACACGACCCGGAAACGCACCAGGATATCTTCGACGAGCGGCTGCCGGCTGATTTCACCCGGGATCTTTACGCCATTTGCGATGCAGAGCGTTGCGTCGCCACCGTTACGGTAGATCACGAAGTGCTGCTGAAGCTGGACGGCGAGCCGGACACCTCCGCCATGCCCGCAGAGATGCGCTGGGTGCCGCAGCTTGCGGAGAGCCAGGCTGACCTGCCCCGCGTAGCCAATATCCAGGGATCCGGCGTCTACCGTCGCATCAAGGATGAGTTGCAGCCGCGTTACGGTAAGACGGTACATTTTTTCGACAGCATCGGCCCTTCCGGCAAAGTTATTCTGACGCTGACCTCCTCGAAGGCCAGCAAGGGCGTGGCGCTCCGTCACGCCTGCAATCACCTGAAGATCGGTCTCGAAACCGTCGTCACCTTTGGCGATGCGGAGAACGATATCGAAATGTTCCGCATTTCCGGCGCTTCAGTTGCCATGGGCCAGGCCGACGAGCGAACCAAGGCTGCGGCAACCACGGTGACCGCTCGCAACGACGAAGCCGGCGTGGCGCGGGCCGTAGAGCATCTCCTCAGCAATGGACACCTGGCGTGAAAGATACGACTACAGGCAATCTGACGGACGCGCCGTCGGAAGCATCGACGCAGACAGCAAACCTGACCCTGACTGCCAGCGACGGTAAGGGTCTGAATCTGTA
Source organism: uncultured Pseudomonadales bacterium (assembly GCA_947258825.1). Lineage (GTDB taxonomy): Bacteria > Pseudomonadota > Gammaproteobacteria > Pseudomonadales > Azotimanducaceae > UBA7803. Next base: position 28,013 of record CAMYJX010000007.1, on the reverse strand, counting down.
CCAATGGCTGCCCCAGGGCGAAGTTGCAGGGACGATTCAGATCGCCCATGGCATGGGCGAGCACGCCGCTCGTTACGAGTACGTTGCAGGGCAGCTCATGGACGCCGGATACGCCGTCTACGCGAACGACCACCGCGGGCACGGCGGTACGGCAGAGCCGGACCAGCTCGGCCACATGGGGGTCGATGGCTGGAACCGGGTCATTCAGGACGCCCAGGAAATCAACGAGCACATCCGGGCCAGGCATCCCGGGCTGCCGCACGTACTGCTGGGTCACAGCATGGGGTCGATGCTGAGCCAGCAGTACGTCTATCGGTTTGGCGACCAGATCGATGCGCTGGTGCTATCGGGCTCACCGGGACTGGGGGGCGCTTTCTCATTGTGGCTGAGCCACATCATCGCGCGCATAGAAACTTGGCGGCGTGGCCCTGTCGGTGACAGCCCGCTGCTCCAGCAGCTGGTGTTCAGCAGCTCCAACAAAGCCTGGGACAGCCCCGAGGCCACCGGGTACGAGTGGTTGTCCCGTGATTCGCAACAGGTGCAAGCCTACGTGGACGACCCGCTGTGCGGTTTCGTACTGCGGCCGGGAAGCCTCAGCGACCTGTTCGCCGGTGCCCGGGAAGCGCGGCAGAAGCAAAACATCGCCAGCATCCCGCCGAACCTGCCCATCTACGTGTTCTCCGGCGCAGCTGATCCTGTGCACGGAGAGGAAGCCAACCTCAAACGGCTGTTGAAACGCTATGGGCCGCAGGTAACCCGACTGGAATACCGTCTCTACCCGGAAGGACGGCACGAAATGTTCAATGAAATCAACAGAGACGAAGTCATCGCCGATCTGCTCAAGTGGCTGCGCGACGCCCTCCCCGCGCCAAATACCCGCGGCTGAAGCGTTTCAGGCTGCCATTTGCGAGATGACTGCGAGGTGACGGCTCAGTCCTGACGCGCGGCGTCGTTGCCCAGTTCAGCGACCCTGACGTGTACCTCGTTCATGGCATCGTAGATGATGCGCGTGGCCTCCGGTACGGAAGTGCCCTCGGGAAAGACGATAGGATCGAGCACGTGGGCGCCTGCCGGTCCAGGATGGATCTCCCGTGAGCCCTTGGGCCGAAGCTCCTTCAAACCGGTGAGGAAAACGGGCACTACGGGCACTTTCTTCTCCAAGGCGAGAATCGACACGCCATGTCTGAACTTGGCCATATTGCGGCTGGTTGAGCGAGTGCCTTCCGGAAAAATCAGAAGGTTACAACCTTTATCTAGAAGCCACTTGGGATAGTCCAGCGCACGAGAGCCGCCGCCACGCTGAATGGGAAACGAGCCCATGGCCAGCGATTGGTACCAGGGTTGCATAACCAGCTCTTTGCGCCCCTTGACGAACCAGCGATCCGCTGCGGCACCGGAGAAAATATTCAGCTTGACCCGCCACGGCAGCGAGGCGTTGAGTACCAGCGCGTCCATGTGGCTGGTGTGATTGGCGACGACGATGCAGGGGCCTTTGATCTGCTTGAACTTGTCTCTACCGGTTACCGTCAGAGGCTTGCAGGCCTTGTGGACCCAACGCCCATAGGCATGCCAGCGAAACCCCAGCCTGCCCATTTTGGCCCACCAGCTGACCTGCCAGGGATGGGGGCCGACAGTCCCGGTTTCCTGCGCAGCCAATCGGGTGAAGAGCTCGTAATTGATCGCCGGCAGTATCTCGGTGTCTGCGGTCGTGCCGATCTCCTGAGAGAGCGTGGCCCGGTAGGCCTTGAAGTTGTCGGGGGCCTCGAAGATCGTGCACTGGTCGTATTCGCCCAGCAGGCGATAGCTCTCGAGGATCTTGGCTTCCCAGCGTCCTAGCGCTTCATGCACCTGGGTCAGGGTTTCCGGGTCCTCACTGGCGGCCTTCATGCCCTGCGAGTGATAGCGCATGAGCATTACGTAGACGGGCATGGCTCAGGATCCGCCTGTAGACTTTCCCTGCAACATGTCTACGAAGGCGGCGATCTCCATGCCGGGCAGCGTGGTTACCTTGATGGTGCCTCTGGAACCCAGCTCCATGGAAATCAGGGACATCACCTCATTGGTCGGCGCCTCGATGATGTTGACGAAATCGTAACCCCCAAGCACGGCGTACTGTGACAGCACGCGAGCGCCCATAGACTCTACCTCCTTGTTGACCTCTTTGAGCCGCTCCGGCCTTGATTTCAATGTCTTTCTGCCCTCATCGGTGAGGGTGCTGAGCATGATGTACGTCGCCATGGAATCTCCCCTGCTTCTTTGCTTCTTTCTCCCGCGCTCGACTCCAGTGTACGACAATCACCGTCGCTTTCCAGCGTTGTCAGCGCTTGGGGCGAAGGTTTAGCATGCAAAGCTGTAGGGGACAGGGGCAACCGCATGATGAAGGCCGCCGTATTCGGCGATACCGGCAACATCGAGGTCAGAGAAGCCAAGCTGCCGGAACCCAGGCCGGGTTGGGTTCGACTTGCCGTATCATCGGTGGGTATCTGCGGCCGCGATCCCAACCTCCTGTACGCCCACGGCGACGCCTCACGCGGCGTTCAGCCTGGCCATGAAATCGCCGGCGTGATCGAGCGCGTCGGAGATGGCGTCATGCTGCCGACCGGCAAGCTCGTTGCGGTGGAACCCCTGCACGGGTGTGGCCTGTGCCGTTACTGCACTGTCGGGCTTCGCAATCTGTGCCCCGAAAACCGACTTTTCGGTTTTACCGCCCGTGGCGGCATGGCCGAGTACGTCACGCTGCCCGCAGACACGCTCTACGAGTTACCCTCGGGTCTGCCCAGCCACATCGCTGCGCTCACGGAGCCTCTGGCCGTGTGCGTCCGAGGTCTGCGGCTGGCGCGCCTGGACGTGCAGGCCCGAGTCGCCATCCTGGGCGCCGGCAGCATCGGGCTGCTGTCGATACTCTGCGCCCGGGCGGCTGGCGCCGGCGAGGTGCTGATCACCGCGCGCCATCCGCACCAGCAGGAGTTGGCTCGACACCTGGGTGCTGATCAGGTGTTCGCCTCGGCCAGCAGCCTGATGGAAGCTGTGGGCCAGGATTACGTGGATGTGGTGGTGGAGACCGTCGGCGGCCAGGCAGACACGCTGTCTGAAGCGGTCGGAGTGGCCCGCAATGCCGGCCGCGTGGTCATCCTGGGTGTTTTTGAAGACAAGCCGGGGTTGCCCGGAGAGGCGCTTTTCCGCAAAGAGCTCACGCTCATCGCATCCAACTGCTACGGCCGCGAGTGTCATCGGCCGGATTTCGCCATCGCCACAGATCTGGTGGCTGAGCACCGCCAGTTGCTGGAACCGTTGGTGACCCATCGCTTCAAGCTGGACCAGGTAGCCGACGCCTTCGCCACGGCGGCCGATAAATCAAACCAATCCATTAAGGTACAGGTCAATCCATGAGCACTTTCAAAAAGGTTCTGGTCGCGGTCGATCTCCAAGAGGAATCGGCCGCCTACGTGCTGGAAAGCGCCAGACAGCTGGCGCCGGACATTCCCATTGAGGTGGTTCACGTTCTGGAGCGGAGCCACTTCTACAACCTCGGCGACCCCACCCTGGCCCTCATCGGCGATCTGCACGAACGGATTGTCGAAGAGGTTACTGAGTATTTAGATAAGCTCTGTAAGCGCTTCAATGTTAAAGAATATTGCCTGCTGGAGGGTCACGCGGCCACGCTGATACAGCGACATGCCGAAGAGCATGGCCACGATCTGGTGGTCCTGGGTACCCACGGTCGCCACGGCATTCGTCTCCTGCTCGGCTCCACCGCCAACGCCGTGCTGCATGGCACCCAGTGCAACGTGCTGGCCGTCCGGGTGCCGGGCGAAGGCGTCGAGGCAAAACCGGCTGATCAGAAGTACCAGTGCGTGCTGGCCGCCGTAGACCTGTCCGCGGAAACCGATCAGGTTCTGGACGTCGCCGAGCTGGTCAGCGCTCAGGAGAACGCGAATCTGAAGATCGGCCACGTCATCAAGCCGTTTCAACACGCGTACTCGGGAATCAATCCCACCACCCTGTCTGACGTTGGCCTCCAGTTCGAACACGAGGCTGATCAGCAGGCGCGCGCCCGGCTTGCCGGGTTGGCCAGAGAGCGTGGTTTGAGCGAGGCGGATACGCTGGTACGCCATGGCGCGCCGTCGGTCGAGATCCACGACATGGTTACGGAGCTGGGCAGCGACATGCTCGTCGTGGGTACCCATGGCAAGCACGGCGTCGAACTGCTGCTCGGCTCAACTGCCAACGCCGTCATTCACGGCGCGAACTGCGACGTGCTGGCAGTACGCATCCTCTGAAGCCTGCCCGCGGGTCAGGATTCCAGCACGTAGAGACCGGGAGCCGGCTGAACGACCGGGTGCTTCTTCGAGCCCAGCTTCTTCGGCGCGTTCACCGGCTCCTCGTAGCGCCCGTTGAGCCAATCGATCCAATGGAACGTCCAGGAGCCCGCGTGCTCGTCGGCAGTCTGCAACGCCGCTTCCGGGTCCGCTGGCAGCTTTTTGGGAATCCAGTAGCGCAGATGCCGGTTGTCCAGCCGCCCGCTGATGGTCTGGGTGTGGTTCTGATTGGTCAGAACGAAGGTAACGTCCCCGCCGAAGAGCTGGCTGCTCCGATAGCAGGCTTTCCAGGGCGTGATGTGGTCCGTGGACCCCGCCATCAGATAGACCGGATACTTGATCTTCGAAAGATCTATCCGTTTGCCCAGGATGCGCTTCTCTTTCTTGGCGATCTGATTGTACTGAGACAGGTCGAGGAAATCGCACTGCATTTCCGCAGGCACGCGGGTGTAGTCAATGGACCAGAACAGCAGCGGATGCTTGATCGGCGATTCGCCCATCAGGTAGTTGCTGCGGAAGAAACTCATGATGTTTTCTTCGATACGCAGCAGCGCGAACATCTCGAAGACGTTGCGCTCGCCAAAGACCCCACGGGAGCGCACCATTGCTTTTTGTGCGTCCACGGAACGTTCTGAAACGAAGAGACCGAAGTCGCTGTCGTCGGGCCGGAAATCCAGCACGTTGACAAAAAGCGACAGGGTATCTATCCAGTCGTTGTCCCTGGCTGCCAGAACGCCGGCTGCGGCCGCCGACACAAGCCCGCCGGCGCAAAGGCCCATCAGATGGACCTTGTCCCTTCTTGTGATCTGACGAATGACCCTGATGGCATCGATGACGCCGTCCGCATAGGTATCCAGATTCCAGTCTCGCTCGGCCTCGGTCGGGTTCTTCCAACTGACGGCAAAGACCGGAATGCCCGCTTCGAGCAGACGCTGAAACAGGCTTCGATCCGGCGTAAGATCGCCGAGATAGAAACGGTTTACCTGGCTGAAAACGTACAGCAACGGGATGGGAGACACCTTGGCCGTCTTGGGTCGGTACTGAATCAGCTCAAACAGTTCCGTGCGGTGCACCACGGCGCCTTCGGAGGCGGCAACGTCCTCACCCACCACATAGGCGTGTCTGTCCGCGGCTGCCGGATAGCCGTGATTGTGCCGAAGATCATCAAAGAAGTTCTTCATTCCATTGAAGACGCTGCTGCCCCGAGTCTCTACCGCCTGTCGCAGCGCCTGGGGATTGCTTAGAAGATTGTTCACCGGCGCGGTGACGTCTTTGGCGGCATCCAGCACGAATCTCGCCCGTTCGCGATCGATGCCTTCCAGCCCCGATCGGTCCAGCCAATCGTCCAACGACCGGGTCCAGGCCAGGTAAGACTGACCGACGCGACGGAAGATGGGGTTTTCTGCCCAGGCCGTGTCAGCGAACCGCTTGTCTTTGGGATCGGGTGTGATGTCGCTTCCACCCAGCATGATCTGCGCCATCTGCGAGAGCAGGTGGCCTCCGGCTTCGACAACAGCCCTCGGCTGCGCGCTGGCTTCGCTGAGAATGGTGCCCCAGGCATCTATGATGGATCGGGCATCCACCCCGAAGGCAGAAGCTGCAGCCATGCCTTCCATGCTTTCGGCCAGATCGTCCATTGGCGGGTTGCCCGGGGTAGCGTCCTGTTTCTTTTCGCTGCTCATCGTTGTGCGTTACTCCGCCATCGACTGTTTGGTCTCTCCCATCTTAACCGAGTTGAATGAGTTTCGGGCCGCCAACCCGGAGAAGAAACGCACAAGCCAGCGCGGTTGGTACTGAGTCCAGGCAACCATCGCCTGATTCATCAGGCCAGGGACCCTGAGCACCTCACCATTCATGCAGGCTCGAAAGCCTTCCTGGGCAACCTGTCGCGCGTCGGACATGAACGGACCGGCCAGTTCCATGTTCTGGATATCCGACACCATTTCGGTGCGCGTCGGCCCCGGGCACAGTGCGGTCGCGGTAACGCCGGTGCCTTTGAGATCTTCAGAGAGGCTTTCGGTGAGCGACAAGACAAACGCCTTGCTGGCCGCGTAGAGTGACAATCCGGGAACAGGCTGAAACGACACCACCGAAGCCACATTGAGAATCTTGCCGGATTTTCGCGCGATCATGTCGGGCAGCAGCTCATAGGTGAGCTCGGTAAGTGCCCGGATGTTGAGCTGCAACAGCGTCTTGACCTGAGACCGCTTCAGCGACTGAAATGGACCGGAGGCTGCGCTGCCGGCGTTGTTGACCAGAACCTCAATGGGTTTGCCGAGCTTTGTAATCGCCTCGACCAGCGTCGACGGACCCCGAGCCTTGCCCAGGTCGGCCACGACGATGTCTACCGAACATAAGGGGCTGAGCTCTTCTGCAAGCTGCCGGAGGCGCTCCTCCCGACGGGCGCTGACGACAAGATCGTAGCCGTTTTCCGCGAAGACCTTTGCCAATTCGTAACCGATACCCGCAGAGGCGCCGGTAATCAGAGCAACGGGTTTAGCCAATGTGAATTACCTCTAGTTGATTTATTGTGTTCCTCTGGTTGGCCATTCAACAGGCTCAGGAACGAAAAAGGGCCTGCAACTCCCTGAGAATCGCAGACCCTGATCTCGAATCGGTTGGCCGCCGAGAATTCTTCTTCTGGCCGCTAACCGAGGTGCTGGGCCCTTATCAGGCTGCCGCTTCTACGGCCTCTTCAGCGTCGTCGGAGCTGAATACACCGCGCAGCGCGCTGCCGGAATGCTCTACCGCTTCACGCACGATCTCGCCACGGGCTTTCATGTCGTCCTGCACGCCTTCCCAAAGGGTCTGGCCGTACTCGCGCTGCAGCTCGACGAACGCGCTGAACTCGCGCACTTCCGGCAGCTTCTGCAGGTAATCCTGGTTCAGCTCCATGTAACGCTTGAAGTTCTCTGCAGAAAGCTCGGCAATCTTGCGCAGGCTGTCGGTATTGATCTCAAACAGATCACGTCCCAGCTTGGTTCCTCTTTCGATCGGGTTCATATTCTAGCTCCTTTGTTTGGGTTCCGGGGCAATCAGGCTGACGTATCACACGTCATTTGTTGCACTGCAAAAGAATTGTGCACCACACAAAATTACGATGCAAGCACTTTTTTGCGCGCTGCACCATTTTTCTTGCTTCAGGCCGCCCGACTGGAGTCAGATGTGCTTGCGGCCTCCTCATGGCCCAGCTTTTTACGGCCGGCCGGGGCTGAGGCTCGTTGCGCGGCTGAAGCCTTTTGCGATACCCCGGAACGCTGCCGCGCCTGAAGCCTTGCCGGCGCCGTTTCAAGCAGACGATCCTTGAGCTCCACAAAGGCCGCCAGCATATCGTCACGCAACTTGTCAGCATCCGGTAACGCCGCTGCGCAGCCGGTGATCGAGAAGTACATCTGGTCCGTGTAACTCTGCACGGTGATGTTCACCGCCTGGCTGTGCGCCGGGATAGACACGGGATAATGGGTCAGCATGCGCCCACCGACGGCATACAGGGTCTCGCGGGGACCCGGAACATTGGATACGACCAGGTTACAGGGCAGCGGGGTGGCAGACAGGTCCGCGATACTGGCCGATTCCGCCATCCTGAGGGCCCCGGTCATCAGAGCCGGAAGCCCCGGTAGCGAAATATCCGCATCGTAGCTGCCGGATACGTCGGCGATGAGCCCCTTCGCCTGCGCGGAAGATCGCGCCGTCTTGAGCAGCCGCTTGATCGGATCCGGCTCGTCCGTGGCACAGGCTACCATCATCATGGCAACCTGGTTGTTGAGCGCGGTATCTCCGGGCTTGCGAAGGGAAACTGGACACCCGGCTACCATCGGCCGTTCTGGAAGCTCGTTCAATCGGCTCAGGTAACGTCTCAGGGCGCCGCCGCAAATGGCCAGGAAGACGTCGTTGACCGTCGTGCCGGTGACCTTACCGATGGCCTTGACCTCACCCAGGGGCAGCTCGCCCGTTGCGTAGGAGCGTGTGGCATGGACGGACTGATTGAAGCGCGTACGCGGCGCGCCCTCGGTCGCCGCGCCCAACCCCTTGCTGGGATCTATGGTCCGCTGCAAGAGCCGGGTTGTGGTGTCGAGGTGGGAAAGTGCCTTGCTCGCCTGTCGAATCTGAGATTTCATGAAGTTTTCGAAAGCACTGGCCATCAACTCACCGGCCGCTCTGGGTCCAGCACCTCGGAAAAAGCCTTCAGGCGCCGGCTCTACCGTCTGGGGCTCAGGCGTGTTATCCATAAATGCCGCCATTGCCGCCTGTCCGGAGACGCCATCAAGGGCGGAGTGATGCGAGCGGTTGTAGAAGGCAACTCGCCCCCCCTGCAGGCCAGTCAGCACCCAGAGCTCCCAGAGCGGCTTGCTGCGGTCCATGGTCTGCCCGTGCAGCTCGGCGATCTTGGCTTCCATCTCCTGGCGACCCCCAGGCGCATCGACCTCGACTCGGAGGATGTGCCGGTCGATGTCGAATTTGTCGTCCCGAACCCAGACCGGGTGATCGAGGTTGAAAGGGACGAACTGCAGCTTGTTCGTGAAGTAAGGAATGAGGTGAATGCGGCTCATCGCCAGTTGCTTGAGATCGGCAATGAATCGGGTTTCGTTGCCGCCCTCCGGCAACTCGATCACCTGCACAGACGCCACGTGCTGTGGGCTGCGGTCAGTTTCGTTGTAAAGGAAGGCGGCATCCAGAGCGGCCAGCTTATGCACGATATAGTTCCCTTGTGTTGCGAATGTGAAGCAAAAGTAAGTCCGATTAAGGTACAGCAATCACTGTGCCAAACCGGAAATTCATCTAACCTTCTGTATTTAAGAGTGTTTTTAACCAACTTGGCGACGTTCGGCGCTCGCCTTTAGTGCGATCTCCGAGGTGCCGCACACCTCTAGTGCGATTCCCGGCTCCCGGGTACTTGAAGGACACGCAGTCTATCCATCCACCGTGACAAATCAATGACTTAGCAGATCTTTTTTTGCGATGCGCAACTTCGAATATTTCGATGAAAAGCTTCGAGCCGGACACTTCCGCAACGCAACAAAAAACCCGTTGACCACCCTAAGCTTCTTGGTGACACTTCGGTAACACACTTGATGGTGGCGACGTGTACGAGCAACTAGATGTCGAAGCGCACCGGGGCAAGGGACCGTCCGCCTGGCACTCGGCAGCCGAGCTGCCGAGGGTGCTGCTGGAAATCTCATCTCTTGCCTGCAGCTGGCCATTGCTGGGCAGCGCGCCCCGCGGGGACGGCCATCCGGTGCTGGTTCTTCCCGGGTTTACCGCCGGCGATGAATCCACCGTCATGCTGCGTAGATTTCTCAGCCGCGTCGGCTACCAGTCGATAGCCTGGCAGCTGGGGCAGAATACCGGCAGCTTCGATCTTCAGGAGCAGCTGGTTCGGCGTTTCTATGCCTTGACACGTGAGCACGAGCGCAAGATTACTATCGTGGGCCAGAGCCTGGGAGGCGTTTTCGCACGAGAACTGGCGCACCAGTTCGGCCCGCAAGTCCGTCAGGTCATTACCCTCGGCAGCCCGTTCTCCTCCACCGGGCCTGAGACCACGAACGCGCTCGTGGGGCGCCTGTTCCGCTACATGTCGGGCATGGACCAGGACCAGATGCGCGATCAGATGCAGAGGTTGCCCAAGCAGCCGCCGCCCGTCCCCTGCACTGCCGTCTACAGCAAATCGGACGGTGTTGTCCACTGGTCGGCGTGCCTGGAATATTCCGGCGAACAGGCGGAGAATATCGAAATCGTCGGCAGCCATTCCGGCATGGCGATGAACCCCGCAGTATTCCATGTGATTGCGGACCGGCTCGCGCAGCCGGAAGGACGATGGCAGCCGTTCAAGCGCAACTGGGGATGGCGATCGCTGGTATTCCCAACGCCTGAGCAAAAATCTCCAGAGCGCGAGCAACGCGCAAGCTGTTACTTCAAAACCAGAGCCTAACCTAAGGAAACTCGTGCGAGAGCTGAAAAAGTACCCGAACCGACGCTTATACGACCTGACCGATTCCAAATACGTGACGGTGGAAGACGTCAGACGGATGATCACCAAGGGTGACAGCATCCACGTTATAGATAGTAAAGACAGCGCCGACATAACCCGATCCGTGCTGCTGCAAATTCTCACGGAGCAGGAAGCCGAGGGCCACGAGCCCGTGCTGACCAACCGGGCGATCGAGCAGATTATCCGCTTCTACGGCCACAACGCTGGCAACATCGTCTCACGCTACATCGAGCAGAGCATACTTACCTTTCTGGACTATCAGGATCAGTTCCGCAAGCGGGTGCGGGAGATGTCAGACCTCAACCCGTTCAACATCATGCGCCAGACCATGGAACGCACGTTCGGCGAGCCGAGACGCAAACAGGAAAAGGATACCAACGAGAGTTCCTGAGCCCGCAGGGCGAAATTTCAGCGGTCAGCCGGAGTTTCGGATCTGCCGTGACGGGGAGCCAGAGCCCGAGCGGTCTGGCGATAGACGGCGGAGTTCACTACCAGCCCGACGTGGGAACTGGGCACCTCCACGTGGGTGACCTTGGGATTCAGATCGTCGACGCACGCCTGCCAGGAGACGACGCCGTCGGTTTTGGAGTAAATGGCAGTAATGGGCGTCTCGATGAGCCTCTGCTGTCGCTCACGCAACGTCTGGCGTATCTGTTCCGGGGTCATGCCCGTCTGCTGCGTCACCCACCGGCCGATGCTGGTGCCATGAACGCCGCCGCGAACGGGGCTGCCCAGCGTGACGATGGATCTGACAAAGTCGGGACGATCCCGCGCCGCTTCCCTGGCCAGCACGCCACCGCGGCTCCAGCCAACAATGCTGGGCGCGGCCCCGTGCTGGTCGCAGATTCGCTCCAGGGACTCGAGAATTGTCGGCAGGTACTGCATCATGGGACCGCGGTTCACACCCAGACCCCAGGGGTAGACACGGTAGCCCTGGCCTTCGAGAAAACGACGCAGCAGCCAGGTAAGGTTGTCGTCGGCCATGAACCCCGGGAGCACCATCACCGGGCCTTTTCCTGAAGGCTCCAGCAGACGTAGCATCGGCAGCTGCAGCATCAAGGCAGAAGCTTCCGCCGCGAGGCGGGCTTCAAGCAGCATGTAGAAACCGGGCGGAGGGCCTATGGATTCAGGCAACTGGTCTTTCCACGCGGACAGGTTTCGCCGGAAAAGCCACCAACAGCGCCTTTTCCAGCGTTAAGCCTGCGATTACCCGCTTGGCGGGCTCAGCCGCCGCCCAGACGAGGGCCTTCGGTTCCACCCGCGAATTCCGGCCCCGGCTCGTGACCCAGGAAGATCTTGCCCAGCTCCTGGTACAAGGGGTGGGCGACCCATCGGTGGGTTGCCGCGCCGTGGGCGTCGCGCAGCTTGCGCTCCAGCGGATTGTGCATCCGCATGGCGCTGGTACCCGCCGTGTTGTGAATCGTGTCGACCACGCGCATGCAGACGTTCGCCGCATGGGTGCAAGCCAGCCGGGCGATCTGGGTCGCTTCGGCCGACGGCGCCTCGAGGCCTGCATTCAACTCATCCTCAACGACATCCAGCGACTCTTTCATGAAGGCACGGACCGAACGGTATTCGGCTTCGCACTCGCCCATCCGATACTGGGCGATCGGACGCTCCCGGGTGGTGGATGCGGAGAGCATCGGCACCTTGGTCTGAGCCAGCTCTGCAAAGGCATCTAGCGCTCCCCGTGCGATGCCCAGCGAAATGGCAGACTTGTTGTAGGCCAGACGCAGCGGCACGGGAATACGATACACCGGGTTGGGATAGCGCGCAGGCAGGGCCATCAGATCCACGGGAACGAATCGCTCGGGCACGTAGCCACCATCAGCGACCACGTCGTGACTGCCCGAGCCTCTCAGGCCCGCGACATCCCACGTATCCTCGATCTCCCACTCACTGCGATTCAGAAACCACATCTTCAATATCGGCTGGCCGTCTTCGGTGAGCTTCGGCTGCTCACCTTCAAAAATCGGGGCCGCCATGAAGCACCACTCGGCGTTGTGACAGCCGCTGATGAAGGTGGTCTGACCCCACACCTTGTACCCGCCGTCGGGCTGCTTCACAGCCTTGGAGGGTCGTGAGCCCGGCCCGCCACCGCCGCACATGATGACGCGCGGGTTATCTATGTAGACCTCTTTGGCAAGGTCTTCTGCCATTCCGCCGGCGGCCATGGCATTGATTTCCGAACCCAGCATCACGTTCCAGCCGACGGACGCGTCGATGGCGGACATGGCCTCCAGCACCTCGACGGTCTCCCACACCGATGCGTTCTCTCCACCGAGCTCTTGCGGCAGGGTGAACCGGAAGAAGCCCGCGTCAATCAGCGCGTTGACTGTGCGGTCGGGCACGCGCCGGATTTCCTGCGCCTCGTCGCCCCCAGCACGGATCTCCTCCGCCAGGGAAGCAATGCGCTCCAGCAGCGGCGTGGATCGAGGATCACCTGATTTGGGCTGGATGGTTTCTGCGGTTTGACTGCTCATAGAATTACCTGCTCACGACTGAAAGCTATTCGACCCATTTAAGACCCAGCGGCCCTCAGGATCAATAGCCTGGGCCGCAGAATCCGCGATTTTGTGAGTCGATCAGGCAACCAGAACGGTGACGAACAGCAGCGCAAACGCCACAGCCACCAGCACACCCACGTTGAACCCGATTTTTCGCAGGGTTGAGGCATCTTCCGCTTCAAGATAGTGCATGATATTCGCTCTCATTGCCGATTTGACGCACATTACCGGGTAACGCCGAGGCCGATTTGATCAGGATCAAATCGGTTTCGGATATTCGACGGGGTCAGGCGAGAACGGGCCGGCAAGAGCGGAATTGGAGGCTGGGGTCGGAATCGAACCGGCGTACACGGAGTTGCAGTCCGCTGCATAACCACTCTGCCACCCAGCCCAGGCGAGGCGCGAATTCTAGCGATCTTTACCGCCTAGTGCGAGTCAGGAGTGTGGGCCCGTCACGCTGTCCTTTGTGCCGGATTGCCGCCACCCCGAACGCAGCGTTGGCCAGGCGGCCTGCAGGTACATGATCATGGACCAGAGCGTCATGAAGGCTGCTACGTAAAGCAGGACGTAACCCAGGGTAACCCAGTTATCGTCGAACCCTGGCGGGTTCGCCAGCAGAACCACGAGGGCGATCATCTGCAGGGTCGTTTTCACCCGCCCCAGCCAGCTCACCCTGACAGCGCCTCTTCGGTTCATCTCCGCCATCCACTCCCGGAGCGCGCTGACCACGATTTCCCGACCGATGATGATGATTGCAGGCAGCGTCAGCCACAGGGTGCTGTGACGACCCACCAGCAGTACCAGGGCCGTGACCACGATCAGTTTGTCCGCTACGGGATCGAGAAACGCGCCAAACGGCGTGGTCTGATCCAACCTCCGAGCCAGGTAGCCATCCAACCAGTCGGTAAAGGCTGCCAGGGCGAACAGCGCCGCGGCGTAGAGATAAGTCCCCTCCCCCGGAATGACATACACGAGCACGAAGAAAGGCACGAGCAGAATTCGTGACAGGGTTAGGAGATTGGGGAGATTCATGAAGATGTCACAGTTACTCAGGGTGCAGCATACCGTAGATCTCCTGCGCCAGCCTTCTGCTGATGCCGGGAACCTTGGCAATCTCGTCGATGCTGGCGCCCTTCACCGAGGCCATGCCACCGAAGTGGCTCAGCAGTTCCCGCCGGCGCTTGGGCCCAACACCTGGCACGTCATCCAGCTCAGAACGTCGACGCGCTTTCTGGCGTCGCTGACGGTGCCCGGTAATCGCAAATCGATGTGCTTCGTCCCGGATCTGCTGCAAAAGCAGATCGGCCTGCCCCTGGGTTGGCAGCTTCACTTCGCTCCCACGCAGAATGAACTTCTCCAGCCCCGGCTTGCGGCTGGGCCCTTTGGCAATACCGAGAACCGTCACATCATCAACCTGCAGCTCATCCAGGACGTCCTGAGCGCGCTGCACCTGGCCCACACCGCCATCGATCACCAGAATGTCCGGCAACTTCTCCTCGCCCTGCTTGAGCCGCGTGTAGCGCCTTCGCAACGCTTGCTCCATGGCCCCGTAATCGTCGCCCGGCGCCACGTCCTCAATGTTGAATCTGCGATAGTCGGATTTCAACGGGCCGTTGGTATCAAAGACGACGCAGGAAGCCACGGTTGCTTCCCCCATGGTATGGCTGATATCGAAACACTCGAGGCGCTGGGGCACGTCATCGAGGCCGAGACCCTCCTGCAGAGCGACAAAACGGGCGTAGACGTTCCGTTTGTCTGCCAGGTAGGCATTCAGGCCATAGGCTGCATTTTCCGTGGCGAGCTGCAGCCAGCGGGCTCGCTGTCCACGTACCTGGTGCGCAACGCTGACGCGCCTGCCCGCGAGTGAAGACAGAGCTTCCGCCAGCACGATCGCATCCGAAGTCTCCAGCGAGGTAATGACCGCTTTTGGCAGGTCCCGGTCCTGGCCGCCCAGATAATACTGGGACAAAAAGGCATCCAGGAGTTCGCTCGTGGGAAGCCCGAGCTCGTTGCGCGGAAACCAGGTGCGCTGACCCAGAACGCGGCCCGCTCGCACGAACAGGGCCTGTACGCAGCTGACGCCGCTGGCTTCTACCAGCGCGAAGAGGTCTACGTCCCCTTCGGATCCATGGACATACTGCTGTTCCTGCACCCTGCGCAGCTGATTGATCTGATCCCGGTATTTGGCCGCCCGCTCGTAATCTCTGGCGTCGGCGGCTTCGTCCATGTGCTGCTTGAAGATCTGGAGCACCGTGCGGCTGCGCCCCTCCAGGAACAGAACCGCCAGCTCCACGTCCTCCTGATAGTCTTCCGGTGAAACCAGGCCCACGCACGGACCGCTGCAGCGCTGAATCTGATACTGCAGGCAGGGCCTGGATCGATTCTTGAAGAAGCTGTCATCGCAATGACGAAGCCGGAACAGCTTCTGAAGGATGTTGAGGCTGTCTCTCACCGCGCCCGCCGACGGAAACGGCCCGAAGTATCGACCCTGCTTGCGCCTCGCGCCGCGGTGAAATGTCAGCCTGGGAAAGTCGCCGTGGTCTGTGAGATATATGTAGGGATAGGACTTATCGTCCCGCAGCACCACGTTGTAGGGTGGTCTTTCCTGCTTGATGAGGCTCTGCTCCAGCAGCAGCGCCTCAGTCTCGCTGTTAGTCACCGTGATCTGAACGTCTTCGATCTTGTTCACCAGGGCCATGGTTTTGCTGGCGAGCCCGGAGGCGCGGAAGTAGCTGGCCACCCGATTTCTCAGGTTGCGTGCCTTGCCGACGTAGAGCACCTCTTCTGCTGCGCCAAGCATGCGATAGACGCCCGGCTTCCTCGGCAGGCTCTTAAGGAGGGTGTCCGCGTCGAAGTCGGTTGCTGCATCGGCTCGGGTCATGGCGTGCAACTATAGAGACGGGTCAGGTACCGAGCAATGCAACGACCTGGTCGAGCACCCGGTCACGCATGGCAACGGTCAGACGTCCCGTATTGGTATTCTGCCTGCTGGGGTGGTACATGCTCACCACCCAGAGGGCTGGCGCCACCTCGTGGGCTGCGCCGTGGCTGAAGGCGGGCAAGTTTGATTGCAGCGCGATGCCTGCTGCCTCGTGCGCCAGGCGCCCCAGGGTGAGGACGCACCGCGGCCGACGCATGCCCGGCCGCCAGAGCTGATCCAGCTCGTGTCTGAGGTAGCCACTGCACTGTCGGACCTCGGCCATATTCGGCCGATTGGATGGAGGCAGACAGCGCACGGCGTTGGTAATGCGTATGCCTCGCAGCCGGGATCTGACGGGCACCGAATCGCTCACCAGGCCTACCCGGTGCAAACCTTCGAAAAGAAAGTAGCCGCTGGCATCGCCGGTAAACGGTCGGCCGGTGCGGTTGGCTCCATGCATCCCCGGCGCGAGCCCTACGATCAGCAGCCGCGACCGGGGGGAGCCCCAGGCAGCAACCGGTGCGCAGTGGTAGTCGGGATGCTGTTTTCGCAGCCCGTCGAGGTGCCGTGCGAGGCGAGCGCAAGCACGACAGCTGAGCATCTGGTCATACTGCGAGCGGTCGACCATTCGCGTGCCGGAAAAACAGCCCCGGAAGCTTCCTGCTAGCTCGCACTCAGCATCACCGTGTCGCCCGCCAGGTTGCCAATCATTCCATGACGCACCGCGAGCAAAGCAAGCTCTACGTCGCTCGACACGTTGAGCTTCTCGAAGATACGGTAGCGATAGCTGTTCACCGTCTTCGGAGAGAGATGCAGGCTGGAGGATATGTCGTTCACCCGATGACAATTTACCACCATCATCATGATCTGCATCTCCCGGTTGGAGAGATTGTCAAAGGGAGCGATGTCACCCTCCTCGAAAGCACTCACTGCCAGCGCCTGAGCGACATCGGAACCCACGTAGCGTTTGCCTACGAACACCCGTTTGATGGCCGTGATCAACTCCTCCGCATTCACGCCCTTGGTCAGATATCCGGCGGCGCCCGCCTTCAGCGCCTGCACAGGAAACGGCCGGTGCTCGCAGGCGGTTAGCGCAATGACCCGGGCATCCAGCTCCATCAGCGCTATGCGGCGGGTGGCTTCAAGGCCGCCAATGCCAGGCATCAGCAGATCCATGAGAATCACATTGGGCCGCAATTCCCGGGTCAGGCGCAAGGCAGCTTCGCCATCCCCTGCCTCTCCGATGATCTGGATCCCTTTGGCGTCCTGCAGCATCTTTCGCAGGCCAAAGCGAAACAGGCGGTGGTCGTCCACTATCAGCAGTCTGATCATATCGTCTCCCTACGCGGTTTTTCCCGAAACCCGGCCTAACGAACCGGAGGACGAACCTTATGGCTGCTGCTCTCGGGTGACAATCCGTAAGGGGTTTAGTCCTATGCAGTTTCAGGAAACTTCCATGAAACGATGTGATCCTGATATCAGGCGGAACGCCAGAAAACCCTTAGCCGGTAAATGCCTGCAGGCCGGTCTGCGCCCGACCCAGGATCAGCGCATGAATGTCGTGAGTGCCCTCATAGGTGTTCACCGTTTCCAGGTTCATGACGTGGCGGATTACATGGTACTCGTCGGAAATGCCGTTGCCGCCGTGCATGTCCCGGGCGAGACGCGCCACGTCCAGGGCTTTGCCGCAGTTATTGCGTTTCATCAACGAGATCAATTCCACCGGAAGATTTCCTTCGTCGAGCAACCGACCCATCCGCAGGCAGCCCTGCAGGCCGAGTGAGATCTCGGTCTGCATGTCGGCAAGTTTCTTCTGTATGAGCTGCGTGGCGGCCAGCGGGCGGCCGAACTGACTGCGTTCCAGGGTATAGCCGCGTGCCGCGTGCCAGCAGAACTCGGCCGCACCCATGGAGCCCCAGGCGATGCCGTAGCGGGCACGGTTCAAACAACCAAAGGGACCTGCCAGACCTTTGACGTTGGGCAGCAGGTTCTCTTCCGGAACGAACACGTTGTCCAGAACGATCTCACCGGTTATGGAAGCACGCAGGCTCATCTTGCCTTCAATCTTCGGGGTGGTGAGCACCGACGATGATGTCATCGATGCCGTCTCTGTTCACATCACCCCCTCCGCTAACCGAGCAGCCCGATGCATCTCCATACCACGCACCGTTGAGAACAAAGCCGCCGTCAACGGGCTCCGCGCGAGTGACCATGCTGCCGGGATCGGATCCGTGATCCGGCTCGGTCAGGCCGAAGCTGCCTATCCACTCGCCCGTCGCCAGCTTAGGTAGAAATCGTTCCCGCTGGGCCTCGTTTCCAAAGGCGTTGATGGGGTGCATCACCAGCGACGACTGGACGCTCATGGCGGAGCGGTAACCTGAATCCACACGCTCCACCTCCCTGGCCATCAGCCCGTACGACACGTAGTTCACGTTGGAGCAGCCGTACTTTTCCGGCAGCGTCGCACCGAGAAGGCCGAGCGCGCCCATTTCATCCATGATTTCCCGGTGAAAATGCTCCCTGCGGTTTGCGTCCAGCACCCGGGGCATGAGCTTATCGCGAGCGTAATCCCGCGCCGTATCACGAATCATTCGCTCTTCCTCGGACAGCTGCGCATCGAGAAAAAACGGGTCTTCCCAGGAGAAAGGGTTTCGATCACTCATCGGGCATGGCCTCGGTCGACTGCGGGAGGCGGCAAGGCTAATGGAGACTGCAACGCTCCGCAAATCGGCCGCTCGGCCGTCTTGTGTATACTCCCCTTCGTCATCGAGTTAAGACGAACCGAAGGACAACCTTATGTTCGAGCTGGTCGCTCTGCCGCCGGCCTTCGGCATGCGCAACGTCAGCCCATTCTGTCTGAAAGCAGAAATGCTTTTGAAAGCGCTGGACCTTTCTTTCACCGTTTCCCAGATTTCCGATCCCCGCAAAGCACCCAAAGGAAAACTTCCGTACCTCGTTGCAGACGGCCGAATCATTCCGGATTCCGAGTTGATCACCGAGTATCTCGACGCCACGACCCAGGGACGTGTCTATGCCGGGTTGAGCGCCGCTCAGAAGGCTCAGGGTGTGGCGCTGACGCGGCTGGCCGAAGATCACCTGTACTGGATCATGGTGGCCAGCCGCTGGCTGGACCCCGACTGGTGGCCCAACGTCGTTACAGGGTTTTTCGGCGAGTTGCCGGCAATCATTCGACCGATCGCGTCCACCATGGCCAGGCGGCAGGTGGCGCAAACCTACCATCTGCAGGGGCTCGGTCGGCACAGCCTGGAGGAGCAGCGTGGATTCGCGGAGCGCGATCTGGCGGCCCTGGATGCTGCAGTTCCCGCTGAAGACTTCCTTTTCGGTCCAGACCCGGGAATCTTCGACTTTACCGTCGCCTCACTGATGGCCGGGATCTATGACAACAAGCCGGCGACCTGGCTTACCGGCTTAGCGCAGAACTACGAAAATCTGCACACCTATTCGGAAAGGGTTCAGGCAGCCGTGGGCGTATACGGTCGTCACTAGCCGGGCCGTGCTGGCGAGAGCAATTACAAGGGCGCCAGCGGCAGGAAGATGGTAAAGGTCGTGCCCCGCTCAGGCGCCGTCTGCACGTCGATGCTGCCCTTCAACTCACCGACCAGCCGATGCACGATGTGCAGGCCTAGCCCGGCATGGTCGCCACTCTTGGTGCTCTGCTTGGGTTCGGAGAGGCGTTCCAGCACCTCCCTGGTCAGCCCCGGGCCGGTATCCGTAACGGTCACAATCACGCCTTCCCTGCCTTCCCGGAACACGCCACCAGCACAGCCAACCATCACCGACCTTCCCGGCGCAGCCTCGATGGCATTGCGTACCAGGTTGTTCAGAATCTGCGCCAGACGCTGGCTATCGGTGCTGACAACCAGCTGATCGACGACCTGGTTCGCCGAGATTGCAACGTCGTGGTCCGCCGCGTAGCCGCGGTGCAGCTCGACAACGGTGGCTACGAGCTCGTTGAGGTTCACATCGGCGAAAAGCACAGCGGCTTCAGTCGCCGTCTCATCAACATCAGAAAGCTCACGCACATGCTGCAGAATCTCGCTCGCCCGATCGAGCTCGTTGCCGATCAGCGTCAGCTGCTCCACTGCCTCCGGCTCCTGTTCGAATCTGAGGCGCAGAATGTGCAGGTAGTTGTTCACGATGGCCAGTGGGTTGTTGGCCTCGTGAACGATTTCACGAAGCCGCTTTTCTTCACGCTGACGATAGCGTTGCAGCAACGCCTGCTCCGGTGCAACCACATCGGGTTTCCGAGCGAGATGGCGCCCGAGCTCTTCAGCGTAAAGGCCCATGGCCGCCTGCTGATCGACATCTTCGTCCAGCGCAAATACCAGCACTCCGAGGATCTTGTCCTCAGCCCCGTCAGGCAGCGGGTAACACACGGCATCGTCGGAACCCAGCAGGCGCAAGACCTGGCGATCGGCCACGGCCTGATCCGAGCGGTCGATGAACTCGGATCGCTCTCCCAATCGGACGCTGCGTGCGATGGTGCTGCTGCTGGAACCCACTGAGATTTCGGGCCCCTTCCGGTCGAGGCTGAAGAGCGACTGGGTGGGCTCGTCGAAGCGCATGAGCAAGGGAACGCTGCCGAACAGGCTGCGTGAAACCGTATGATGAAGCTCACCCAAGCCTTCATCGGTGCGCTCTGCCCCGTCGAAGAGATGGCCAAGTATGCCCATCTGCAGGCGCAGCCACAGGCGTTCCGCCCAGTCGGTATCCGCATCGCCGTCGAGACCAAGGTCTCTCAGCAGCTGGCTGCCCCGCTGATCAGCAAGCGCGTGCAGCGTCTGAAATCGCCCGGGCTCGATGCCCAGCAGGGAAGCAACCAGCTCCTGAACGCCCACCGCGTCCAGCACGTCGAGGGCTTCTACGACGGCGAAGAGCCGGTGGATGACTGATGCATCTTCCAGGAGGTCGGGGCGGGCGCCGCGGAATGCCAGCAGCTCCACCATCAGCGGATCATGCGGAAGGCTTACGCCCGAGCTCGCCAGCAGTAGACGCCACCTCACGGCAACCGGATCAGGCATCTCAAGCTCTTCCGCCAGAACCTCGGCCACCATCACCGCATTCAAGACCGCCTGCCACTGATCGAATGCAAGGCGGGCACTGCCGGAAACGGCCAGCACGGCCCAGGCCTGCGCGGCGGCGAGATCCTGGAACTGCTGATCGCCCTGGGTGGCTACCGAAGCCAGGAAGCTTTCAGGATCAGCCCGGCAGTCGAGCAGCGTCAGCCACCGCCCCAGCAGATCAGCATCGGTCCCAATCAGCATGGCGAGGCGCGCGGCATCACGCGGCTGCTGCGCTGCAACTTCAAGATAACGGTAGACGACCGCTTCAGGGGTCACCCGGGTCTCCCGACTGGTTGTCATAGCGGACAAGCGTTCTGGCGCTTTCGCGCCCCATCAGCCTGCCTGGGTGCCGCGACTTCCTGTGCAGAAACCCTGATTGACGAGGTGGCCGCTCACTCGACCGCCGAGTATGATCTGGCCGGTTGAGGTCCGGCTGCTCTATTCGATGATTCTATGCTCCGAGCGTCCCCCAACACATGTACAAGATGTAAACTCAGGCTCGGGTTTATATATAAATATCAGCAAGTTAAGTAAATTATCTACAAATCGTCCGCTGCTCATCCAGAAGCGGGACGCCTGACGCGCCGGCATCGGCGCTTATGCTTCCTGCAAACGCGTGACGCAAAACCCGTCCGTTTGCTGTATTCAATTCACTTTACACAATTAATGCGCCTGAGTAAGGGGAAGCCATGAGATTCGTTTCATTTAACGTCAACGGGATTCGATCACGCCTGCACCAGGTGGCGGCCGTTCGAGAGAGCCACAACCCGGACGTCGTTGCCATTCAGGAGATCAAGGTGGCCGATGATGCTTTTCCCCTTGAAGCGGTGAAAGCCACCGGATTCGAGCATGTTCACTTCTACGGCCAGAAGGGTCATTACGGCGTCGCCCTGCTTTCCACGACCGCGCCAACCGACGTCCAGTATGGCATTCCATGGGGTCCCGTGGATCAACAGCGCCGCTTCATGAGCGCGGTGTATGAATGTAACGGCTCACCGGTGAGGGTGATCAACGGCTACTTCCCGCAAGGCGAGCGTCGCGATCACCCAGAGAAGTTTCCGGGTAAGGCGAAGTTCTACGAGGACGTCAGCCGGTATCTGTTGGACTGTTGCGATCCTGGCGAGCACCTGATCGTTGCCGGGGACATGAACGTAGCCCCCGACGACGAAGACATCGGTATCGGCGATGACAACCGGAAGCGCTGGCTGCGCGATGGGAAGACCAGTTTCCTGCCCGAGGAACGGGCCTGGCTTCAGAAGATCGTGGATTGGGGGCTGCACGACAGTTACGCAGCCTCGATCGGCAGCGAACCACGGCAGTACAGCTGGTTCGATTATCGGAGTCGCGGATTCGAAAGAGATCCCAAACGCGGGCTGCGAATCGACCTGATCCTTGCCAGCAGTTCGCTCAACGGCCACATAGAGAGCTGCGGCGTCGATTACGATATCCGCGGTCAGGAAAAGCCCTCAGACCACTGCCCCGTGTGGTGCAATTTCAACCTGTAAGCGGCGGATTTCGTCCCGCAAGGCCCTCGCTGCCGCATCGGAAGCCATCCCGTAGTCGGCGCTTCGGTCCGCATAAAGCACGGCGCGGGACGCGTTGATCACCAATCCCTGACCATTGCCGTCGAGACCCGCCCGAAGCACGGCCTCTAGATCTCCTCCCTGGGCACCGACACCGGGCACCAGAAGCGGCATGTCCCCGACGAGGCTGCGAATACGCCCAAGATCTTTGGCGTAGGTTGCGCCTGCCACCAGCATCAGATTGCCATGGGTGTTCCACTTCGCGACGCCCCGGGCGACGCGCAGATAGACGGGATCATCCTCCGGATAGTTCTGCAGCCAGGCGCTGTCCGGATTGCTGGTTCGACACAGAACGATGACCCCTCGCTCCGGGTAGTCGAAGTAGGGCTCGATGCTCTCCAGACCGAGATAGGGGCTGACGGTTACCGCATCGGCGCCGAAGCGCACAAACGCCTCCCTGGCATAGAGACGAGCCGTGGCGCCGATATCCCCCCGCTTGGCATCAAGTATCACGGGCACCCGGGGGTGCCGGGCGTGAACGTAGGCGATGAGCTCGGCGAGATCGGCCTCCAGGCCGAGCGCCGCGAAGTACGCCACCTGGGGCTTGAAGGCGCAAACGGCATCGGCGGTTGCATCCACGATGTTGCAACAGAATTCCAGCACAGGTCGGGGACCACGAAGCGCGATATCCGGCATTCTTTCCAGGTCGGGATCCAGGCCAACGCAGAGGGCCGTGTCACTATCGCGCCATCGAGCTCTGAGAAGATCCATGAATGGAGGGCGGGTAGACACGCCGAAATTATATGTCGAAGTGATCGGGAAGGTCACTTGTAAGTGACTTTAAGCGGCACTCCGGCAGCCGTGTCACTCCCACGAGCGATCCGTTTTCTGCAACGAGGATCACTGTAACCAATTGTTATTTGGTGAAATATGCCGGCTACAGCGCCGCAGCGCGAGCAACTGGCACGATTCTCGCTGCTGCAGGACAACGACTTTCGACCAAGGTAGTAATCATATGTCGTCAGGCAATGTGATTGAGTTGAACAGCGTAAGGATCCAGGCCAGGCAGCGCAGCGCCGACAAGCGCATGCATCCTCGGCTGGAGAGCGATGATCGGCTCTTTACGCAGGTAGTACTCTCTGCGGATGACCCAGATCTTGTTGGCACGACGCTGTCCTGCACTGCAATCAACCTCTCCGTGGGAGGCATTCAGTTCCGGACGAACGCGCCGGTGCCAACTGGGTCTCTGCTGGATCTGTGGGTGGATGTTTCCACCCGCCCGGGCAAATTCTTCCTCGCCGGCGAGGTACGCTGGAGTCGTCCCGTCGGGACCACCCAAGACGGTCAGCAGGAGTGGTGCATCGGTGTTCAGCTGAAGACCGGAGCGGCAACCGATATCATCGATTGGCGCGAGTACCACGCAACGGCGTCCACGCCATAAGCGGATGCCGGCGGGCTACCCGCACCCCGCAAACGGTCCAAAGCGCCCCTAAACTGTGATCCCTGTCACCACGCGCACGCCGGCCTGATCTCAGTCGGGGCACGCGAGGTTTGCTGTAATGGCCGTCAACAAGTGGCAGGTCGAGCAGACACTCGTGTCCCAACCGAAAGTCGTTCCAATCAACGTCGCCGAGAGCCGGCAGTCCCGGATTCCGCCGATCATCACCAGCGTTCGGCAGCAGGCAAAGCGAGAGCTGACCCGGCTGCTCGACGGCCTGTTCGATTGCACCGACGATGCCATGTTCGAAATGGCCGATCGCTCCCAGAACGACCTGGCCCAGCACATGTACTTCGACGCCATGCGCCAAATCCGGTTGCATAGAGAGGACGTACACAAGCAGTTTCTGCGCGAAGTGTACAGAGGATTCGAGGCAGCATTTCGCGCCCCAGCGCCCAATGGCCTGGGCCTTGCAGGCACGGAAGATACGGAGCTCGGGCTGGTGGGCAACGAGGACCTGGAAGTTAACGTTGCAGTTTCCGGGATAGTTTCGAAGATCACCAGCCGCTTCTCGCTGGCCATCATGGAGCTGACGAAACGGCTGGATCACCTGAACAAAACGCGGGAAGTGTCCGAGCTCAGCAATCCTCTGGGCCCTCGCCTGCTGGGCGAAGCCTTTGTTACCTCAATCGGCGAGCTGGATGTGGATATCCGGGTGCGGATCATCCTGTTGAAGCTCTTCGAGCGGCTGGTAATGGAGCAGCTTGGCCCGCTTTATGAGACCGCGAACAACCTGCTGATCGAAGCCGGCATACTTCCGGATCTGCGCAGAACCCTTGGCAAGGGCCGCACGGGCCGAACATCGATTCCATCCCAGAATAACAATCGATCCGGCGGCCGCGGAACAGCGGCCGGTGCAAACCAGATCGGCGGTGACTCTGCCGGTCCGGGCAGCAATGCCTCAGGCGGCGCAGCCGGACACGGCATGGGCGGAGGTGGAAACGCCGTAGGATTTGGCGTGATTCAGAACCTGCTTGCGGCCATGCGCGTCTCCGGATCCGCGCCGCCGGTGTTGCCTGGCCCCGAGCTGGACAGCTCCCAACTGCTGAATGTGCTGCATAACGCCCAAAGCGAGCTCAACGTCGGCAGCATCGACCCCCAGGATGTACCACCCCTACTGGACCTTCGCCAGGTCGTCGTGGCCCGTGCCCCGGACATTACTGGCGAGGCCATGAACAGCCTGGGACGGGCAGACGACGACGTCGTAAATTTCATCGGCATGCTTTTCGACTACATACTCAATGATCGGAATCTGGCCATTCCCATGAAGGCTCTGATCGCCAGGCTGCAGATCCCCATCGTCAAGCTCGCCATTATGGACAAGAGCTTTTTTGAGAAAGGCGGCCATCCAGCACGACAACTGCTCAACGAGCTTTCCAGCGCCGGCATCGGATGGAGTTCCGCCGCCGAACTGAAACGTGACGCCACGTACAACAAAATAGAATCGGTGGTGCTGCAGGTACTCAATGGCTTTACCAGCAGTCCCGACATCTTTCAGGAACTGTTGGAAGATCTGCGTGCGTTTCAAAACAAAGAGCATCAGCGCAACAAGCGCGTGGAAGATCGGACCAGGCAGACGGAGACCGGCAAGGCAAAAACGATGGCTGCCAAGCTCTCAGCTCAGAAAGTCATCAATCAGAAAGCCTGTGGTTTGCGGCTGCCGACCCTGGCGGGACGATTTCTGAGCGAAGTGTGGTCGAAGGTGCTCATCTACGCCTGCCTGACCAGCGGCAACCGTTCCGACGACTGGAACCGTCACGTCAGGACATTGGATGATCTGCTGTGGGGCCTGCAACCGCTCAGCAACCCGGACGAAACCGCCAGGCGCGAGGAGCTGATCCCCGATCTGCTTCGTCGCCTGAGCAAAGGCATGTCCGAGCTCAAGCTGCCGGAGGTGGAACATGAACGCTGGATGGATCGATTGAACAGCCAGATGATGGAAGTGCACGAGTGTGACCGCGCCTACCTGGAGGACGATGCCGGCCCGATTCCGGGAAGCAGCTTCGAGGCTGTGGAGGAAATTGTCCTGACCTCGGCAGACGAGCTGACGCCCGAGGAGACAGCGGACGCAGCGCGTCCGGAGTTTGTCGACAAAATCAAGGCGCTGAAAGAAGGGACATGGGTCGAGCTGGCTCAGCCCGCGGAGCAGGTTTTGCGCTGCAAGCTTGCGGCCATCGTCAAGCCGGGAGAGCGCTACGTCTTCGTCAACAGACGCGGGATGAAAGTCGCCGAGCGCAGCCGCATGCAGCTGGCCATGGACCTTCAGGATAAAAAGCTGACCGTGCTCAACGATTCCCAGGTATTCGACCGCGCACTGCAGGCGGTTATCGGCAACCTTCGGGAGATGCAGGGCACCGGCTAGGACGACGCCATGCGTTGCCGCCATTCCGGCTGGCTGAGCACACGTTCCACCGTATCCACGATTGCCTGAGTCTGGGCATCCACCTCCAGATTGGCCTGATAGCCCGGTTCCGAATCGCCGAGAGTGGTTCTCGCAATGGTTTCCGGTATCAGGCAAACCTGAATTCGCACCAGCGTAGCCAGACCGGCTACGTGACCCGATACGATATGGCCGCCTACCTCATCGCCCACCCTGAAGGATCTTTCGACGTTTACCACGTCGCCTTTGCTCAGGCGGCCGATGTTGGTCCTGGTCAGCGTTTCGCGAATGACGTCGAACACTACGGCGCCATCCTGAACCTGAGTGACGGTCAGGCAGGTGCCATTGACTGCGACAGAAGCACCGAGCTCAACCCCTTCTGCCAGCTCATCCAATCGCAGCGTCAGCCGACGCAGGCTGGTTTCGTCCTGAATATCGACCACCTGGGCGAGCTTCTGCACAATCCCCGTGAACATGTTTTCCTCAAAAAAAAGGCCGGCAAGTACCGGCCTGATTCAGCTTTGGCTGTTGTCCGGCCGATCAAATTGCGGCCTCGAGCTGCTCTCGACGATTGCTTTCGTTGTCGAGGTACGTGATCCACTGCGCGCAGATGCGCTGATTGCCGTCGTCCTTTTCACGACGGGCTTCATTCCGACAGGAAACGAAGGACGTCCGCGCGGTCTGGAGCTTGTCCTGATTGTACAGGCACATACCCTTGACGATATATACGCTCTGCTTCTTGCGCAGGCCACCCTTGTTGATGGCACCATCAGCAGAGGTCACGCATTTGCCGAACTCGTCGTTATCCAGATAAAGCTGAGCCAGGCGTTCAAAAATGCGTCCGTCATCAGAGAGCCTTGCCGCTTTCTCGAACACGGGTATTGCATTCTTGGTTTCCTGAGCGAGCTGCCATGCCTGGCCCAGATTCTGCAGAGTGCGGGCCGTTTCCTCTACGATGCCGTCTTTCATGCCCTTATCCAGCACTTTGGCCGCCCGGTACGGTACCTCTTCCTGCATCAGCAGACCGGCAAAATTGGTCAGGTCACCCTGCTTGGTGAGGAACCCGCCGGCGTAGGCTGCCTCGTAGCTCCAGACTGATTCCTTCTCGTTGCCTTCCTGAGCATGAATGCCCGCCAGGCGTATCCAGTATTCTCGCTTGGGAAAATCGCGCACGAGGATCTCAAGCGTTTCCAGAACCTTGGGCCAGTTTTCCTGCTCGAAGTAAAGAAAATTGAGCAGCGCCCACCACTGCTCTTTGACCTCGGTTCCCCGCTCTTGAGCGATCCTGATACCCTTTTCAATCTGCTGGGTGGATGCCGGGTAATTCTGCATCTGGTAGTAAACCTGACCCATGAAGATGTGCGGGTCGGGTCCGGGATTGTTCGCCTTGGTTATCCAGGTTTCCATGTAGTCCAGCGCATCCTGGTAACGCTCGGCAACGAAGGAAAGCTGTGCCAGGGTGTACAGAGTGGTAACTTCCAGCCCCTCAGGAATGTCTTCACCTTGAGCGAGGACCTTTCGATACGACTGGATAGCCCGGTTGTAGTCCTCCATCGAGAAGTAAACGAAGCCAAGCATGTTGTTGACCTGGCCCACCTCGTTGCCGTTGAGGCGTTTGGTGTTTGCCAGCATATCGTTGAGCACACGCAGCGCCGTGTTGTAATCCTTGGCGTCAACGGCCTCCTGGGCTTCTGACAGCTTCTTGAAGGTCGCCTCGCTCATGGACGGCACGCGTCGCGTATCCTTTGGGGGCTGAACTTCTTCCTCTGCCGCCCGAACCGAGCCTGACGACA
>CAMYJX010000006.1 GCA_947258825.1 uncultured Pseudomonadales bacterium | reverse complement strand
CGACCCTGACCTCGCTCAGATTGTGTGACGGATCGAACCCATGGAAGCGGCCGGCAAGAATGCCGCCGAGGTCGATGTCCTCGGACAGCGCGTGCCTCAGACCCACGCTCACCTCGGCGGGAGAACCCTCGGCAAGCACGGAGCCCCGGTCGAGGACGATCATGTGATCGGCGATCTGCAGAACCTCCGAAAGCGTGTGGGTGACGTAGATCACGGGAAGGCCCAGATCGCGACACAGGAGCCCGAGCTCGGGCGCCAGTGCCCGGCGCGAGGGTCCGTCCAGTGCTGAAAGCGGCTCGTCCAGCAGCCACAGCCTGGCGGGTGCCAGCAGGGCTCGGGCAAGGGCGACCCGCTGACGCTGGCCGCCCGAGAGCTCGGACGGTTTGCGCTGCAGCAGCGGTGTGAGGCTGAAGCGCTCGACGACCTGGTCGAAGGTCAGGCAGAAACCGCGCCGCCTAGCTTGCGGATAAAGCAGGTTTTTCCTCACGGACAGGTGAGGGAACAAGGCGCCTTCTTGAAGCACCAGACTCAACGCGCGTTCGTGAGCGGGCACGAAATGGCCCGCCCGCTGCCAGCTCTCGCCGTCCAGGGCCACCGTCATGGCAGCGCCGGCTTCCAGGCCGGCGATGCAGCGCAGCAACGTGCTTTTGCCGGAACCTGAGCTGCCCACGATTGCGGTTACGCCGCTGGAGGGTATCTCCAGGTCGATGTCCAGTTTGAACGCGTCCCGGCGTGCCAGCTGTCCGGATATCTGCAGGCTCACGGCCGGCGACTCAGCGTGCTGTAGGTCAACGTCAGAGCCAGCAGCGAAAAAACCAGCAGCAGCAATGCGGTGATGTGTGCGGCGGCGTAGTTCAGCGATTCGACCTGGTCGAACAGCAGTATGGACAGCACGCGGGTCTCACCGGGAATGTTCCCGCCTATCATCAGCACGATGCCGAACTCGCCCAGCGTGTGCGCAAAACCCAGCACCCCTGCTGCCACCAGCGCCCGCCGATGCAGCGGCAGCACCAGCCGCAGAAAGCGCCTGGCTGGAGAATCGCCAAGCACCGCGGCGGCTTCCAGCAGGGTGTCGCTGGTGGTTCGGAAACTGGCGGTCAGCGGCTGGCTGACGAAGGGAAGAGAGTACAGGACCGAACCGATGACCAGGCCGCTGAATGTGAATGCCAGCGGCGCAGCCGTGAGCTCGTGCCATATCTCGCCCAGAAAGCCGTCGCCGGCCATGGCGAGCAGCAGGTAGAAACCCAGCACGGTGGGTGGCAGCACCATGGGCAGCGCCACCAGCGCCTCGACCGGCGCGCGGAGCCTGCTCGAGGAGCGGGCCAGCCACCAGGCCAGGGGAGGCGTCAGCAGCAGCAGAATAACCGTGGTCACCAGCGCGAGCGCCAGACTCACCCCCAGGCTCTGCAGCAGATCGTTCAGTTCTGCAGCGCTCAAAGTGGCGCATACCCCAGCTTTGCAAGGCGCTCCTGAACCTCATGTCCCAGCAGGAACGTCATGAAGCGGGCGGCTTCCGGCTCGAAACTGCTTTTCAGAACGACGGCGCCCTGATCGATGGGTTCGTAGCAGCTGTCCGGGGCCAGCCAGATTTCCCGGCTCGGAACCTCCTGACTCAACAGCTGTGCGTGGGCGACCAGACCGGCACCCACCGCGCCGGAAGCCACGAAGTGAAAGGTCTGGCTCACATTGTTGCCATAGACGGCGTTGGCCGCGTTGGCCTGCCAGAGGCCGAGGTGTTCGAGGCAGGCTCTGGCAGCCTCCCCGTATGGTGCCAGCCGCGGGTTCGCCAGGGCGAAGCGTGCGCCGACGAGGGCATCCGGTGATGCGGCACGTTCCGGCGTCCAGAGCGCCAGACGGCCCCGGGCATAGGTGATGACCCGGCTTGCCGTCAACCCGGCTGCCTCCAGCTGCAGCGGCCGTTGCCGGTCGGCGGACAGAAACAGATGAAAGGGCGCGCCCTGAGTGATCTGTGCGTACAGGAGGCCGGAAGAGCCGAAAACGGCGTCTGGCCGGGTTCCCGAATGCTCCTCATACAGCTCGCTGACTTCCACGAAGGCAGGGCGGAAGTTAGCGGCAACGGCGACGCGCAGGTCCTCCGCGCCGGCCCATGTGCTCGTCAAGCTCCAGGCCAGCAGAAGTGTTCGCGCGATCATGCGCGGAGTCTATCAGCAACGATGGGGCCGCTGCTGTACGGGTCGCGCAGAACACCATAACCTCACCTGCACCCGCCTCCAGCAGGGTGATTGCCAGCCTCGAGACGGTGGCTCCGGTGGTCATGACGTCGTCCACGATGGCGATGCGTTCACCCCGCCAGGGTCTGCTGCGGAACGCACCCTCGAGGTTGGATAGCCTCAGGTCGCGACCAAGACCGCGTTGGGTGGCGGTTCTTCTGGTGCGCTGGACTGCCCGGCGACGCAGTGGAATTCCCAGACGGTGGCTCAGAGGTTTTGCGAGGCTGATGGACTGGTTGTGCCCGCGACGGATGAGTCGCGATGTCGCCAGCGGCACGGGCACCAGCACATCGGGAAGGGGGATCCGACCGGGGCGAGGGCCTGCTTGGCGTTCCAGAAAGGCTTCTACCATCAGGTTTCCCAGCAGGCGACCTTCCACCAGCCCGAAGCCCTGCTTCAAGCGGCGTATCCAGTACCGCGGGAAGCCTTCATACAGGAGCGGCGCCAGCGTCAGAGCATAGGGCGGCGGGCTGCGGAGGCAGGCTTGGCACAGCGCGGTTGGGATTATACCCGGCGACTCCGCCGCGGTAAGGGGCAAGGCGCAGCGCCGACAGCAGAGCCGATTGTAGGGGAGGGCAGCGCTGCAACTCCGGCAGAGCTCGGTACCGCCGGGTCCGGCCGCAGGCTGATCGCAGAGCATGCAAGGGCCGGCGAGCATGGCAACGTTCGTCCACAGTACCTTCGGATTCAAACGCATCTGGGGTTTTCCAAGGGCTGTCCGCCTCTCGATGGGGTCAGCGGAGATTGCCAGAGTCCGCCAATGGGCCCTGCGAGCCTTCCTTTCTGCGCAAATTGCGAAATCGGTCACGCTTCTGGCGCGTTTCTGGCTGGTGCTGTGCTTGCCTCGGGGCGATTATGGTCTACCAACGGTTGGACGCCGCCCCAGGCGTCATTGGTCAAGCGAGGTAAGGCATGGCAGTCAATCCGATGATAGAGAGCGCTCACAGCTCTGGCGTCAATGGCATGCAAACTGCCTTGAAGGGCTTGAAGAGCGCCGCCCACGAAGTTGCAGCACTGAACGGTGGGCCGGAAAAGGCCGGCTCGGAAGCGCCCCGTTCGGGCTCTTTTGGAGTGCAGGACGCCGCGGACGCGCTCTCACAACTCAAACTCTACCAGCGCCAGGTTCAGGCTTCGGCAAAGGTTGTCGAGACTGCCGATGCCGTGGTCGGGTTTCTTATCGACGTTCACGCCTGACCCTTCAGCGCCACGGGCTTTGACAGCCTGAAAGGCGCGAAGTATGGTCCCGCTCTTTCCGGGTCCGGACTTGGGGCATAAGTCCGGCCGTTGGCCCTGATCCGGGTCGCCCCACTCGCAAGACAACCCGCGGACAACAATTACCGCTCAGCTGCAGCGCCGTCATGGCGGCGCTACTTGCAGGAGGCATCATGCCGTCATCTTTGAAAGACATGCGTTTTCTCATTCACGAGGTGTTCGACTTCGCCGGTCACTATCAGGCGCTGTCCCGAGCCCAACCCGGGGAGTTCGGCGAACCGCCGGACGCAGCACTCATCGATGCGGTTCTGGATGAGGGCGTGCGCTTCTCGGAACAGGAACTGGCGCCCATCAATCGAAGTGGGGACGAGCAGGGATGCCGGATTGAGGCGGGGGAGGTCTTTACGCCGACCGGATTCAAAGAGGCCTATGCCACCTACATCGAGCTCGGATGGGCGGGCCTCATCGGTGACCCGGCCTATGGTGGGCAGGGTCTCCCGGAAAGCCTGAGCGTGTTCCTGGAGGACCTGATGTGCTGTGCCAACATGGCGTGGACCATGTATCCGGGGCTTTCCCGCGGTGCCATCAATGCGCTAAATGCCCACGGCAGCGAAGCGCAGAAGGAGGCCTTTCTGCCGAAGCTGCTCACCGGCGCCTGGACGGGCACCATGTGCCTCACCGAACCCCATGCGGGGTCGGACGTCGGTCTGGCGAAAACCCGTGCGGAAGTAGGCGCCGACGGCAGATACGCAATCACCGGGACCAAGATATTCATCTCTGCCGGCGAGCACGATATGGCCGCGAACATCGTTCACCTGGTGCTGGCCCGGACCCCCGATGCTCCTGCGGGCACCAGGGGCATCTCCATGTTTGTCGTGCCGAAATTCGATCTTGATGGCAGTCGCAACAAGGTGAGTTGCGGGTCCATCGAAAACAAGATGGGTATTCACGGTAATTCCACCTGCGTGCTGAACTTCGACCAGGCGACGGGCTATCTGGTTGGGGAAGAGAATCAGGGCATGCGGTACATGTTCACCATGATGAACGCCGCGCGCCTCGTGGTCGGCCTGCAGGGCGTCTGTTTGGCTCAGGCAGCGCTTCATTCGTCGATGGATTACGCAACAGAGCGTCTGCAGATGCGGTCGCTCAAGGGCCCCGTCGCTCCCGATAAGCCCGCTGACCCCATCATTGTTCACCCGGACGTCCGACGCATGCTGTTCACTCAGCGGGCGATTGCCGAGGGTGGCCGGGCGCTCATCTACTACACCGCTCAGACCGCCGACCGGTTCCTGCACGGCGAAGCCGCGGATCGCGAGCGCGCCGGCAGCCTGCTGGATTTTCTTACGCCCATCGTCAAGGGTATGCTCACGGAGCTCGGTTTCGAATCCGTCAATGAGGCAGTGCAGGTCTATGGAGGTCACGGGTTCATTCGTGAGACCGGCATAGAGCAGCATGTGCGGGATGCCAGGATCACCCTCATCTACGAGGGCACGACGCAGATTCAGGCTCTGGATCTGCTGGGGCGGAAGATTCTGATGACCCAAGGCAAAGGGCTGCTGATCTTCCTGGAAGAGATCAAACGGGTAACCGAGACGCTCCGCGAGCCGCTTCCGGAGCTTGCGGCGGTGCTGGCGGCGACAGCCGACGAGTGGGGCCAGCTGACGCTTGAATTGAGTGCCAGCGCCCAGCAGGATATGGATGCGCTCGGTGCTGCGGCGGTGGACTACCTGTTTTACAGTGGCTATGCGGCGCTGGCCTACTGCTGGGCCAGGGTTGCGGAAACGGCCTGGCGTGCACAGCAGCAGCATCGTCAGGACGCGTCAGAAGACGACCCGTACCTGGCGGGCAAGCTGGCGACGGCCCGGTTCTACTTCAGTCGGCTGCTGCCGAGAAAGGATTTCCACAAGCAGGCCATCGAAGCCGGTCCGGACAGCCTCGTCCAGGTCAGCGATGACGCGCTCACGGCTCTTTAGGTAGCTGAAGGCTCTTTAGCCAAGCCGCTGAAGGCTTTTTAGACCGCTGAAGGCTCTTTAAGCCGCTGAAGGCTCTTTAAGCCGCTGAAGGCTCTTTAAGAAAGCTGAAGGCTCTTTAGTTCGCTGAAGGCTCTGATTACAAGGAGAAACGAAGCATGCTGGAATATCAGGCGCCGCGACAGGATCTGGAGTTTCTGTTGTTCGATGTTTTCAAGGTTCAGGATGTCTGGGCCGACATGCCTCAATTTGCTGATCTTTCGGACGATCTGGTCCGGGCCGTTCTGGAGGAAGGCGGAAAACTTGCCGGACAGGTGATGGCGCCGCTCAATCAGTCCGGTGATCAGCAGGGTTGTCAGTGGCAGGATGGTGAAGTGCGCACGCCGCAAGGTTTCAAAGAGGCCTTTACCGAGCTCGCCGGTGGAGGCTGGCTGGGACTTTCGGGCAACCCGGATTATGAGGGCCAAGGCATGCCCAAACTCCTCGGCTGCCTGCTCGAAGAGATGTTCTGGGCTGCTAACAGCAGTCTTTACCTTTACGGCACGCTCACGGTGGGTGCCGCCATCTGCATCGAAGCCCACGCCTCTGAAGCCCAGAAGGCCCTTTATCTGCCCCGGCTCTACAGCGGCGAGTGGACGGGGGCAATGGCGCTGACCGAGGCGCATGCGGGAAGCGATCTCGGCATCATGCGCTGCAGGGCGGAACCTGCGGACGACGGCAGCTACGCGATCACCGGCACCAAAATATTCATCACCAGCGGCGAGCACGACATGGCGGACAACATCGTGCATCTGGTGCTGGCCAGGCTGGCGGATGCGCCCGCCGGCAGCCGTGGCATCTCCCTGTTTATTGTGCCCAAGTTCATCCCGGACGAATCGGGAAACCCGGGGACGCGCAACAGCTTTGCCAGCGGTTCCATCGAGCACAAGATGGGCATCAACGCCAGCGCTACCTCGGTGATGAACTACGATGGCGCCGTGGGTTTCCTGCTCGGCGAGGAAAACCAGGGCCTGGCAGCGATGTTCACCATGATGAACTACGAGCGTCTGTCGGTGGGCCTGCAGGGTCTCGGCGCGGGCGAGCTCGCCTATCAGCAGGCGGCGAGCTATGCCGCGGAAAGACTGCAGGGCAGAAGTGCAACCGGGCCGCAGAACCCTGAAGGGCCGGCCGATGCGCTGCTGGTGCACGGTGACGTCCGCCGGATGCTGCTCACGGTGCGCGCGCTCACCGAGGCAGGCAGGGCTTTCTCCATGTTCGTCGGGATGCAGCTGGACCTTGCCAAGTACAAGGCGGATCCCGCCGCCCAGGCGCTGTCGGAATTGCTCACGCCCGTTGCCAAGGCCTTTCTAACCGATCGTGGGTTCGAATGTGCCGTGCTGGCTCAACAGGTTTTTGGCGGCCATGGTTTCGTCAGGGAGTGGGGTGTCGAGCAGATCGTGCGTGACGCCCGCATTGCCCAGATTTACGAGGGAACGAACGGTATTCAGGCCATGGATCTCATCAACCGAAAGGTGCTGCGGGACGCTGGCAGCACACTCCATGCGCTGGTGAGCAACATCCGGTCGGAAGCAGTGCCCCCTGGGCTTCGGGAAGGGCTGATTGCGGCGCTGGATCGCCTGGAGGCAGTAACCGCGGAGCTGGTCAGCCGCTCGCGTCAGGATGCGGATCTCCCCGGTTCGGCCGCCACCGACTATCTGGATCTGGTGGGGTATACGCTTTATGCGTGGCTTTGGGCGCGCATGGCGGAGACCGCGCCGCAGGACCAGTTTGGCGATGCGAAGCGTCGCTGCGCCGAATTCTACTTCGCCAGAATCCTGCCGAGAACGCTAGCCCTCGAGCAGACCGTCCTGGCCCACAGCTCCAGCGTCATGGCCATGGATGAGAGCGCCTTTTAGCCCGCGCGGGGAGCGCCGAAGGTATTGACGTGGTCTGGGCAGGGATGCTCCGGCCACCTTGGGTCACAGACGCCGACGGATTTCAGGTAAGCGGACCATTCAGCCGTGGTCTGGGCGGTCAGGGGTTGTTCGCCAGCTTCGAATGCCGGTAACCGCCGGCCCCGGGTAACGGTGTAAAAATACTCCCGGCCCTGGATGGCCTTTATCATCAGCACCTCTCCCAGCGGCTGGCCTTTGTAGCGGGGGCAGACCAGCAGGCGCACGGAAGTGGCGTAGTTGTTCTCCATTCCAGTCATGATGTTGAAGTCGCTGAAGCCTTCGCATCGCAGGGCCAGATCTCGGCTCAGGCTCAACACGAAGTCGATGGGATCCGGTAACGGGTCACCGGACAGTGATTCGATGGTCAGCCTGTCCAGACGAGCCGGGCGGTCTTGCGCATCCGGCGCCTCGTTCGCCGACTCTTCAACCGCTTGGGCAGGCGTCGTTGCCTCGCCCGACGGCGCCTTTTCTTCCCCCTGCGCGACGGTTTCCGCCTGCTCCTCCGGTACGAACTCCGCCATGCGCATCACCGGGCTGATGAGCGTGCCGGATTCCACCCATCCCTGTGGCGCGCTCGCCAGCAGCACCTCGCCGGTAACCGGGGCGATGGGCGGCGGTTCCGCGCTACCACCCTGGTTGTCGGCGCCCTTGGACGGCTCGGATGGTGACCCGGTGTCCGCCGACAGGTTTTCGTCGCTGGATGAGCGTGCCTCGTCGGGCTCGGGCGAGCAACCGGTGACTGGCAGCATGACGGTCAGCAGAGCAGCAGCAACCCTGATCTTGAAGCGGGAATCCAGCTTCAGGGGCGGCACGGGTCGTTCAGTCAGATGCCTCATGGTTTCGTTCTCGGAAAAGCCCACGGATGGGACGCGGAAAGGCCACCGTCCACGGGTATTGCCTGACCGTTCACGTAGGATGCGCTGTCACTCAACAGAAAACAGGCCATCTGGGCGATCTCCTCTGGTTGTCCGGCTCGGCGAGTCGGGTTGATCTGGCCGATGCGGTCTTCCCGGCCTTTTTCCCTGGCCAGGTCGAAGGTCGGGCGGGTCATTCCCGTCTCGATGAGGCCCGGACAGACGGCGTTGATCCGCACGCCAGTGCCGTAGAGCTGGTAGGCCACGGTCTGGACGATGCTGATCACGCCGGCCTTGCTGGCGCTGTAGTCAACGCCTCCCGCGTTGGCGCGCAACCCTGCAACCGAGGCGGTACACAGCAGGGCGCCGCTGCCCTGGCCGACGAGATGGGCGGCAGCATGCTTTACCGCGAGGAAGACGCCGATGGTATTGACGGACAGGGTGCGCTGCCAGTCATCCACGGTGAGCTCCTGCAGAGTTTGCCGGCCGCCGCTGACGCCCGCATTGGCGTACAGCCCGTCGATGCCACCGAAGGCGTCCAAGCATTGATCGATAAAAGCGATGACCGCCGATTCTTCGCTGACGTCGGCCTGAACCGCCACCGCCCGGCCTCCTGAGCTTGTGATCAGCGCCGCGGTATCTTTGACGGAATCCGCGATGTCCACGTTCACCACGCTGGCGCCTTCCTGAGCGGCCAGAAGGCTCGTTGCCCTGCCGATGCCGCTGCCCGCGCCGGTAATGACCAGCCTTTTGTTTTCCAGCATTCCCATCAAGTTACTCCTCAAGGCACGGTGCCGAGCCGGTGCCGAGCCGGTGCCGAGCGCCTGCACGTGCCTCAGTAAACGGCGCCCACCAGGTCTTGCACGAAATTGTGTGCCCCGTCTCCGGCGAAACCGGTGCAATAGGTCACGGTGCCGCCCGAATACTTCGGGTCGCATTCCAGCCACTGGGTGTTTCTGTCCGACTCGCGAATTCTCCAGCCGCGTTGCTGGTGCCGGAAATACTCCGGGTGCTGGAGCCAGGCGATGGTTGCTGAGTCCCAGGGGTGGAAGCCGGCGTCGGCAGGAAATTCCCTTGTCCACCAGCGACACCAGTTCAGGGAGTTCCGATAGAAGTATTCCGCGGTTTCCGTGCCCACCTGATGGATGGCCTGCAGATCAGATTCTGTAACCACTACCTGGCTGGTCAGCTCGAAACCCATGAGGATCTTTGGCACTTCGCTTTCCAACACCAGTCGGGCAGCACGCACGTCGTTTTCGAAGTTGAAATCCTGAACCGGACCCGCGTCGCCGATAAAGAACAGGGCGTCTTCGCTGCGTCCGGCAACGATGATCAGCGACTGCGCGCGGTTCAGGAGTTCCGGATAATAGAACGCCAGCAGCCCCACGTTGGTCAGCGGCCCTATGGCAGCCAGGTGCGCGGGTGCTTCACTGAGGCTCTCTGCCAGAAATTCCACCGCTTCGCTGGGGGGCGGCATGGGTCCGGACTGGGGCAGGGGATGTTCCGCACCCGGCCTGACCTGGACCCGCGACTGTTTCAGCGCGATGAGTTCGTTGGCTACTCGACAAACGCTGTCATGGGAGGCGTTGCCAAAGACCGTAGTGATCCCGGCAAGGTCGATGTCCTCTGAGTTGATGGCTTCGACGATGGCGAAGCCGTCGTCGATATCTCGAGGCCGACCTTGGTCCTCGATGCCGAGCGCTACATCGGTATCGATGAGAAGCCGTGTGCGCGCTTTCTGGTCATGGCCATGGTCATGGGTCGACTTCATGCCGTCACCATGGATCTGGCCGTCTGCAGCCACCGGCTTTTCGAATCTTCGTCCGCCGTCAGAGGCAGCTGCGCGACGCCGAGCAGACGGCGGATGATCTCCATGCCGGCGAAGGCCAGGGCCAGTGAATAGCTGAATCCCGGCGGCGTCACATAACTTCGCATCAGCATCATCACCTCTGCCTGCTCCAGGCCGGCCATGGTCAGGTGCGCCATCAGCACGCCCACGTCAAACTCCGGGGGGCCGAAGAAAGCAAATTCAGGGTCGATGATCATGACGCCCATGCTTTTGTGCTTCAGCCAGCTGCCGGGATAGTAGTCGCCGTGCAGCAGGGTCGTGGCGGACGCATGATCTGCTTCGCCCAGGTAGAGGGCCCCAAGAGCCCGTGCCCGCGCTTTGAGCTCGCTGTCCTTCGCGTACGCACGCTGTATCTGTTGCAGCGCTGAAGAAAGCTCGACGCCATTGTTCACCTGCAGCGGGATGTCGAAGATGTGCGCGTGATTCAGCTCCCGCATTGCGCGGTTTTCCAGCACCCTTGGCGTGGCGGCCTGCGTCGCGCCGCTTTTTTCTGCCCCTTGGGGCGTTCGTTGAAACGGTTGTTCAAGGCCAGTGCCAATTCCAATTCCGTGGGCATGCAGCTTCCATAGCCAGTACACGACGGCCGTCAATTGCGCGCCGTAGCTGCCGGTGCGAACGGATGATGCGGTTTCTTCCCGGTAGAGGCTCAGAAAATCAGGTCCTGGGCCCAGGTCGGTCATGCACAGCAGGTGGTTTGATCGATCCTCACCCAGAATTCGGGGCGTGCGCATCGCCAGCGCGGGGCACGAGGAGACGGAGGCGTAGAAGGCGCTCTCCACCTCCAGTCGGCTTACCGGAGCTGCAATGTCCGGGTATCTGGCAACGAACGGAACGGCCTGCTTCAGAATGAACGTTCGCACGGGCGTTGCCGCCCGCAGCGTCCGATTCATGTTGCCGGGCCCGGCCGGGGCGAGGCTCAACAGCGGTTCATCCGGAGCCAGCCAACCAAGAGCCCGCAGGTGCGTCTCCACCTTGGGGCGATTCTCCGGAAGCAGATCCACTAGTGAATGGCGACAGGATTGATCACCGCCTGAACAGCACCGACGAAGCGTGGCTGGCCCAGCACGAACAGAAACTCGTGCACGCCGTCCGCGGCCAGGGCGCGAGTATCCATGTTCTCCAGGATGTAGACGCCGTTCTTTGCCAGCAGCTCAGGATGCACCGGAAACGCCTGATTCGGATCCTCATGGGGTATGACCTCCACGGCCCAGCTGTCAGAACCCACGGCGACCACACCCAGGCTGGCGAGATAGCGCGCGCCGTCGACGCCCAGGCCCGGTTCTCCCGACATGAACCTCACCGGGTCGGAATCCGCTACGTTCAGCCAGCCGGTGTGAAAGAGCACGACATCGCCCTTCTCGATCTGCACGCCCTGGGCTTCGGCGACCGCCCTGATCTCGCTGCTGTTGATGGCTGTGCCGGGATCCAGTATGGCCTTGCCCTGGTGCCCGGCGACGTCCAGCAGCACGCCTCTCGTTACGATGGGCGGCAGCTTGTCGATGCTGAGCGAGCTCAACCCGGTCGGGGTGACGAACTCGGTCGCCTTCAAGCCGTTGTAGTAGCGGTGCTCCAGCCCCATGTGACCAAGGCCGTCGATCTGACTGCCGATGCCCATCCACAAGAGAACCATGTCATCGTTTCCGGTTGCCCGGTTGCTGCCCATGGTGGCACCCGTTCCATCTCCCGGCTGCAAGACGGTAAGCGCGTACTGGCGAGGGGGGTAAGCGGGCGAATCGGGCCCGGTTTCCACGCCCAGAGCGTAGGACTTGCCTTTTTTGATCAGGCGGGCGGCCTGCAGCACCTTTTCGGCAGAAAGATTGTTGATGGCGCCCAGGGTGTCTCCAGCCCCGTACTTAGATGGATACCAGTCTTCCGCGTGAGCGATTAGCGAGCCGACGAGCATAGCGGCGAAAACGAAAATTCTGTACATGGTTCGATCCCCTTCCCTGTCCCTTACGATGTCCCTGACCATCGGATGGTCGGTCCGACAGAGTTTATCCTGCGCGCAATCGCTGTGGGAGCTTTTCGTAGATGCCCCCGAAGCTGCCGTTGCTCATCAGGACGATGTGCCGCTTCCTCGGCGGCAGCGCTGCTAGGGCATCAACGAGACGGTCGAGGGCGTCGAACTGGAACGACGGCACCACGCACTGCTGCACCACCTCGGAGAGATCCCATTTGATGTTGTCGCCGCGGAACCAGTAGATGGCATCGGCCGCTGAGCAGCAGGTGGTGAGCTCCGAACGAAGGGTGCCCAGCGACATGGTGTGGGACCTTGGTTCCACGACGGCTATGATTTCTTCGTTGCCTACTTTGCTACGCAGCCCCTGCAGGGTGGTCCGGATGGCAGTGGGATGATGGGCAAAATCGTCATAGACATAGGTGCCGTCTATCTCCGCGATGAGATCCATGCGGCGGGTTACGCCTTTGAATTCGTTCAGCGCTTCTACCGCCGTTGATGCCGGAACGCCGGCGTGTCGGGCAGCGGCGATGGCGGCGAGCGCGTTTCGCACGTTGTGCTCGCCAAGCAGCGACCAGTCTATGCGGCCGAAGCCGGAGTCGTTGAGCAGCACCTCGAAGCCGGATTCGTGGTTGCCATGTCCAGTATCGGTATGCCAGCGATTGCCGTTGTCGCGCTCGTGAGGTTGTCTTGCCGAGCGCGGGCCTATCCTTTCGATGGGTGTCCAGCAGCCCTGATTCAGCACCTCGTTGACGTGCTCGTCGTCGGTAGGCGCCACGATCAACCCGGAGCCGGGCACCGTGCGAAGCAGATGATGGAACTGGGTCTGAATCGAGGCCAGATCCGGAAAGATATCCGCGTGGTCGTACTCGAGATTGTTGATCACCAGCGTGCGGGGTCGGTAATGAACGAATTTGGAACGCCGGTCGAAGTACGAGGTGTCGTACTCGTCGGCCTCCACGACGAAAAAGGGGGATTGACCCAGCCTGGCGGAGCTCGAAAAGTTCTTTGGCACGCCACCGATCAGATAGCCCGGTTCCAGGTTTGCGTATTCGAGTATCCAGGCAAGCATGCTGGCGGTTGTCGTTTTGCCGTGGGTACCGCTGATCGCCAGAACCCAGCGTCCAGGAAGCACGCTTTCGCCCAGCCACTGGGCACCGGAAGTGTAGGGCAGACCGCTGTCCAGGATGTACTCGACGCCCGGATGCCCCCGGGGCAGGCCGGCGTTGCCAATCACTACCAGATCCGGCTCAGGCTTCAGCTGGCCAGGGTCGAAGCCTTCGTAAAGCTCGATGTCCGCAGACTCGAGCTGGTCACTCATCGGTGGGTACAGGGCTTTGTCGGAGCCCGAGACTCTGAACCCGATTTCCCTGGCGATCTGCGCCAGGCTGCCCATCAGGGTGCCGCCGATACCGAGGAAGTAGATGTGTCTGGTCATCGCGATTGTCCCATTTTCGGGATTATGCCCGAGCGCTGATCAGACGCTGATCAGGCGCCGATCGCCACCTGCCCCAGGATGACGCTCATCAGAGAAATCCCCAGCGCCACGGCGACGCCGGCTCCGAAACCCGTCTCCAACGCGCGGTGCAGGATGAAACCGGCCACAGCCACCGACCAGACGAGAAACATCAGCAGCAGAGCGCTGCCTACCACCGAGCCTAGCGTTCCTGTGATCGGAAGCAGCAGCGAAAAAACCGCGGTTATGATCAGGTCGCAGCCGAAAATCGCGGTAATGGTAGTGACGAACCGATCTGCTTTCTCAGCCCAGTACAGAGCTATCCAGACCAGCCCCGCGGTGGTCGTCTGGCTGACGATGATGCTCGTCGATGTCGTGAGCAGGTTCACTTCCGATCCAAAGCTCGAGGAAACCAGGATGCTGCACAGCAGGTTCGCCAGCACGATGGTCGCCACGAAAGGGCCGTTCGCGGGCACTGCGGCAGGGCTTTGCCGGAGCAGGCAGATCCGCCAGAAAAGGTTAAACAGGGTTTTCATTGCGGGCGTTTCTCACGTGACACCGGCTTTACCGCGAAATTGTCGCACATATCGTCGTGTTCACGGACAATGGTTCTCCCGGAATGGGCGGCGAGGGCATCTCGACCCCGCTTGCCGTTTAATCAAACTGAAGCAACAGGAGCCTGAGCATCATGGCCAGAGCCAACGCGTTCTACGCTCAATCTGGTGGCGTCACTGCGGTGATCAACGCCAGCGCGTGCGGCGTCATCGAAACCGCGCGTCAGCACAAAGATCGAATCGGAAAGTTGTATGCGGGTCGCAATGGCATCCTGGGGGCGCTCAACGAGGAGCTTATCGATACGGGTCGGGAATCTGCTCAAAGCATCGCCGGGTTGCGCAGCACGCCCAGCGGTGCTTTCGGCTCCTGCCGCTACAAGCTCAAGTCACTGCAGGAAAACCGGCGCGAGTACGAGCGCCTGATTCAGGTTTTTCAGGCTCACGATATTCGTTACTTCTTCTACAACGGCGGCGGTGATTCTCAGGACACCGCCAATAAGGTCGCTCAGCTGGGCTCGAGCCTGGGTTATCCAATTACCTGTATCGGTATTCCCAAGACGGTGGACAACGACCTGCCGCTGACCGATTGCTGTCCGGGCTTTGGCTCGGTGGCCAAGTATGTTGCGGTGTCGACACGGGAGGCGGCCCTGGACGTGGCCTCCATGAGTGAAACCTCGACCAAGGTATTTGTGCTTGAAACCATGGGCCGGCACGCCGGCTGGATAGCGGCGGCTGCAGCGCTGGCCCAGGAGGGCCCCGGAGAGCCTCCCCACATCATCCTTTTGCCCGAGGTTCCCTTCCAGCGCCGACGTTTCCTTGCCAAGGTCAAGAAAACGGTTGAGCGCTGTGGTTACTGTGTGATCGTGGTTTCTGAAGGTGCCCAGTACGCCAACGGCCGATTCGTAGCGGAAGCGGGAACCAGCGATGCCTTTGGTCACACGCAGCTTGGCGGGGTTGCTCCGACCATCGCCAACATGGTCAAGGAAAAACTCGGCTACAAGTTCCATTGGGCGGTAGCCGACTATCTGCAGCGCGCCGCCCGGCATATCGCCTCGGGGACAGACGTCGCCCAGGCCTACGCCGTAGGCAAGGCGGCGGTGGAATTTGCGTTGGCGGGCAAGAATGCGGTAATGCCTACCATCGTCCGCAAGAGCGACAAGCCTTATCGCTGGGCGATTGGCGAGGCCCCCCTCGCCCGGGTTGCCAACAAGGAGAGGAAGATGCCGAAGCGATTCATCTCTGCGGACGGTTTTGGAATAACGACGGCAGCTCGCCGCTACCTGGCCCCCCTCATCGAGGGCGAGGATTACCCTTCCTACCGGAACGGCCTGCCCCAGTACGT
This sequence comes from uncultured Pseudomonadales bacterium, assembly GCA_947258825.1. GTDB lineage: Bacteria > Pseudomonadota > Gammaproteobacteria > Pseudomonadales > Azotimanducaceae > UBA7803. The sequence continues at coordinate 29,747 of CAMYJX010000006.1, read as the reverse complement.
CAGGCTTAAAAACCAGCTGGTAGCAAAGAAGCTGCCGCCGTTCCGAATCTGATTGGTCAGGTTGGGTTTGGCGATGTCGCCGGGTGCTCGATCACCTGCCTTTTCACCACGCCCGGCGCGAGGTGATGGCGTTAGCAGCGTCGAAGATGCGGTTGCGCAGCTCGGTCAGGCGGGCGTTCAGGTTCCGATATCTGAGGGGGTCCGTCTTCTCCCAGCTGCGGCCGATGACCAGGTCGGAAAATGTGTCGACGCCGCCGTAGCAGCCCAGGGTGAAAGTAGCGCCCGCCAGCTTGTTCTGCTGCACCTGGTCGAGTCCGCGTCGAAAGTAGGGAACCCAGAATTGCTCATCCGCTTCTTCAAGCAGGCTGATCAGCGCCTCCAGGTGACGGCCAAGGTGGATGAACTGGGATTCCAGTTGCGACATTCTTCGGGACCTTTTTCATTGGACCCGCAGTTTAACCCCGATGCCTGAGGAATTGCCTGAGGAATTGCCTGAGGAAATGCCTGAGGAAATCCGGCGTCGATAGAGATATACCCGTCAGCGCCGCGGCTTGACTTAGCGCCGCGGCTTGACTTAGCGCCGCGGCTTGACTCAGAGACGCGGCCTGACTCAGAAACGCGGCCTAGCTCAGTGCCGCGGTGGGTTTTTCAGCAGGTCAAGCACCAGACCCGGAAGCTTTTCCTTGAGTACTTCCTCGTCTTCTTCCGCGCTCTCGAGGTTCAACTTGTGAACGACAACGCCTCTGCTGGCCCGTAGCTCCCCCGAGTTGCGGTCGAACTGCCAGGAGCAGTACCGGCGACCGTTGGTTTTCAACCACACGCCCTGAAGGGCGTTTCCATCGGTGTCAGTGAATTGATGCGGCATTTCTATGTCCATGGATCTTCCGTTGATCCCCTCAGCTTAGAACGGTTCAGGGGAACATCTGGACGAAAATGGTCAGATTGTGATCCACCGCACGCAGCCCGGCGGGCCGACCCTCGTTGTTGCGTTCATGAAATGTTCACCAAAAACAGTGTCTTATGAGCTTTCAGCAACCGCTGAACAGGTTGGTACGAATTGTGTATCGCTATGTTCAACGCGCCGGGAACAGGCGACTTGTCGCCAGCAGGCAGGCCAGAGATCAGGAAAGATGCAGACGTTGACTCCGAAACGCTTGCGACAGGAAAATCGCGCATTCGCCGGTACGTCCGGGGTCAGCGCCAACGCCGCCGCGCAGCGGTTTCGACCCGCATTTCGCGACCCGGAGACCGGCCGGGTGGAAAACTCCCGATTCGAAGACGGACGTCCGGCGCCCGTGCACATGATCTGCGGCTTGCCGGAAGAATGGGTCATCGAGCGAGATCCCGACGGCCACGCGGTTGCGATCAAAGAACAGATCGAATCCGGATTCGTCAGAGGCGGGGAGTTCTATACCCGCGAAGAGGCGGCTGGGCTGGCGAAGGCATAGCCGTCCGCAGGGGCTCCACCGCCGGTCAGTCGTGCAGATCGACCTGATCGTAGATGCCCGTAACCCGCTTGAAATCCAGAACCAGGGAGTGAGATACGCGCTTTACCGGGTCATGCAGGTGGTATTTGAACCGCTTCTGCTCCTGGCCCTGCAGAAACGAGTCGTACTCTTTGATCAGCTCTCTGACATCGCTGACGATCTCTGTACTCCAGGTTGCCTTGAACGGACCCAGCGTGGCGCCGCCTTCCAGACATACGGTGATGGCGTGATTGGTCAGTGCCTTGTCTTCGCTCTTCATCTTCCTGACTGCCTCTCTAAAGCTGCCTTGGTTGCTACCTTGCGCCAGATCGTAAAGAAAAAAAAGTCGGAAGGAGAAAAAGTCGGAACGAAAAAAAGGGGGCTGGGCCCCCTTTCGTCGATGTGGCTGATCGGCCCCACTCACTCAGATGAGCAAATGGGCCGATGCCTGGTCATTGACCCCCGCTCATACCAGCAGGGGTGCAATCACCAGGCTTACGATGGCCATCACGTTGATAAGAATGTTCATGCTCGGGCCCGAGGTGTCCTTGAAGGGGTCGCCCACGGTGTCGCCCACTACGGTTGCCGCATGCACATCTGATCCCTTGCCGCCGAGATTGCCTTTCTCGACATACTTCTTGGCATTGTCCCAGGCGCCGCCGGCGTTGGCCATGGTAAGGGCCAGCAGAACGCAGCCCAACAGGCCGCCGCCCAGGGTGCCACCGAGAGCGGCGGGTCCGAGGCCGAAGCCCACAACCGGGGGAACTGCCACCGCGATGACGCCGGGGAGCAGCATTCGTCGCAGTGCGGCAGAGGTCGCAATGTCCACGCATTTGGCGGTATCCGGCTCGGCGTTGCCCTCCAGCAGGCCAGGAATCTCGCGGAACTGGCGCCGGATCTCCTGGATCATCTCCATTGCCGCATCGCCCACGGCGGTCATGGTGATCGATGCGATCAGAAAGGGGATGAGCCCCCCGATGAACAATCCTATGAGCACGTCCGGATCGCCGAGGTGCAGCGAAAACCCTGGCATGTTGTAGGAGATGGTTTCGACGTAGGCGGCGATGATCGCCAGCGCAGCCAGGGCGGCTGCGCCGATGGCGAAGCCTTTGCCGATTGCGGCGGTGGTATTGCCCAGCTCGTCCAACGAATCGGTGATGGCTCGGGTTTCCGGCCCCAGCCCACTCATTTCGGCGATGCCGCCCGCATTGTCGGCAATGGGTCCGTAAGCGTCGATGGCCATGGTTATGCCCACCGTAGCCAGCATGCCCAGCGCGGCGATGCCGACGCCGTAGAGACCTGACAGGGTGGTGGATATGAAGATGATTCCGCAGATGGCCAGCACCGGGATCGCCACCGACTGCATGCCCACCGCGAGGCCTGTGATCATAACGGTGGCTGAGCCGGTTTTGCCGGATTCGGCGATACGCACGACGGGGCTCGACGAGGTGTAATACTCGGTAACCAGGCCGATGATGATGCCGCCCACCGAGCCCGAGATCACTGACCACCAGATGTTGTTGCTCAGGCCGAAGCTGTCGACGACAAAATAGGCGACCAGGATGAACAGCACCGGCGCGCCGATGGTGCCAAAGCGCAGGGCCACGGCCGGTTCTTTGGCTGACATGACACGCACGATGCCGATACCCACGAGGGAACAGACCAGGCCGGCCGAAGCCAGGATCAGGGGCAGCCCCATGAGCGCCGCTCGAGCGTCGCCCTCGCTCATGTCTGGCGCGAGGCTCGTCAGGTACGTCATGGCCAGGGTCGAGGCAATGGCGATGGTCGCGATCATGGCGCCGCAGTAGCTCTCGAAGATGTCCGACCCCATGCCGGCAACGTCGCCCACGTTATCGCCCACGTTGTCGGCGATAACACCGGGGTTGCGGGGGTCGTCCTCGGGAATACCGGCTTCCACTTTGCCGACCAGGTCGGCACCTACGTCAGCGCTTTTGGTGAAGATGCCGCCGCCGACTCGAGAGAACAGGGCAACTGTTGACGCGCCCATACCGAATCCGTGGATGTTGTGAGCCGTTTCGGGATCTCCCCCGAACATGTAGTAGAGCAGGCCCAGCCCGATCAGGCCCATGCAGGCGACGGTCAGCCCCATTATGGAACCGCCGAAGAAGGCCACGGACAGCGCCTGGGGGGCGCCGTGACTGTGGGCCGCTGTAGTGGTTCGAACGTTGGCCTGGGTGGCCGTGTACATGCCGATCCAGCCTGCGCTGGCAGAAGCCACAGCGCCTACGAGGTAGGCGATAGCGGTATCCAGACCGAGAGACAGGTACAGCAGAACCAGGAGCACGGCGCTGAAGCCGGCAAGCATGGTGTATTCACGGCGCATGAACACCATGGCGCCCAGGTGAATCTGGTCGCCAATTTTTCTGACTTTATCCTCTCCCGGGTCGTAGGTCTTTACCAGCCCGTAGATGACCATGGCTACCACGAGGCCGATGACACCGAACAGCGGCGGTATCAGATTCAAATCCATCATTAAATTCCCCAAGGTCTCTTAATTATTGAGCTTTTAAGGTGAGGGCCTCTTGTTTCATCGGGCGACTTTCACCTTCGCAGCTGCATTGGCGCGACCAGCTGGCAAGCTCGTGCGTGCGTGGTCGTACCCCGGTGCCAGCAGTTGACGTTTGCCTGCTGGTAGCAGCGCAGCGGCGCGTATTCTAGCGGAGGGATGCTTGAATAAGAACCGGGCGCCACATAGAAATCTGCCGTCGTTTGTAACCGGCTTTGTAGTCGGGAAGGGCGAACCTTGCCTGCTTCAGCCCTGGGTCAGCAGGCTGCGAAGATCGGTAATCGCCGCGTTTGCTCGTGAGATATAGGAGGCCATGACCAGCGAATGGTTGGCAAGCAGCCCCAACCCGTCGCCGTTGAGGATGAACGGGCTCCAGATCGTCTGCTGCGTGGGCTCCAGCTCGCGGATGATCTGCTGCAGGCTGACCCGGGCGTTCTTCTTGTCCAGAACATCGCCAAAGTCTTCCTCCATGGCGCGCAGAAGGTGAATCAGCGCCCAGGTCTGGCCTCGCGCCTCATAGAACACATCGTCGATCTGCAGCCAGGGGGTTTTGTATTCCTGGTCACGCGGTACGTCGGTGGATTGCAGGGCGGCGGCATCTCCCGCCAGGTCGATGTTCAGCTGCCGTTTGCCCACGCTTGCGGACAGCCGCTGGGACAGGCTGCCCAGGCGCGTCTCCACCCCCTGCAGCCATTGCTGCAGGTTGTCTGCCCTGGCATAAAACTGGGCATCTGGCCGGTTGGAGTCGGCCAGGCGCTCCAGATAGCGCTCGAACAACCGGATGCCGTCTCGATATTCACTTTCGGTCTGCGGGAAAGCCCAGCTGGCGTTGTCGAAGAAAAATTTGCCTTCGGCTTCGGCCAGATCCACGTCCTCGGTGGACTGGCTCTGAGATCGGGAAAAGTCGATGCGATAGGCGCGAGCCATGTCTCGCAGCTGGGTCAGAACGCCGAATTCCCAGTTGGGGACGTTATCCATCCAGATGCCGGGTGGAAAAACGTCGTTGGAAAGATAGCCTCCCCGCCTCTCCAGGAGGGTCTCGGCCACCCTGATTACAGTCGCCGTGGCAACGTAGCCGATAACCAGTGGCCGGCTGTGCTGCTCGGCGTTCTCCATCGCGCTTTCGCGCACCGAAAAATTATCGGGCTCGTAGTCCCACCACCAGCTCATCACCAGGCAGATCAGCAGGTAGACGCCGACCACCGCTCCGGCGATTCTGCCGGCACGACCCATACGACCCGGTCCGGCACCAACCTGAACGAGTCTTTCCCACGCTGTGTTATCAGCCATTACTGCTGCGCTCCCAATGGCACTTCTCTGAACCGGGCGTCGACGCTTCTTCCATCACTTAGATTCAGAGCGATCTCGGCACCGTCGACGGCAGAGGATACACCGAAGATCATCAGGTGCAGACCACCCGGCGCGAAGCGTACGGTTTCTCCCGCCGATATCACAACCTCGGGCTGACGGCGCATGCGAACCATGTCGCCATCGCGAATGATCCGGTGGATCTCCACGGTCCGGGCAACGGCCATTTCGGCGCCCACCAGGGTTATGTCGGCAGCGCCGGGGTTGTGCACGTCGAAATAGGCTGCCGTCTTGTCCTGCCCTGGCGCCAGCGCACGAATCCGGGCGTCGGAAATCTGCAGCGGCCCTTCTTTCACCGTTGTCGGTTGGCCGCAGCCCCCGACGAGAATCAGCGTCATCAGGAGCCAGGCAATCTCGCGCCAGCGGCTTCGACAGCCCTTAAACATCGTTAAGCATCAGCGGTGGACTTGATCTGAAAAGCACAGTACCTCGATTCTTGCGGGCCAGGAAATCTGGACGTTTGCGCGAACACGCTCATCGTTATTCGCCTCGGCGTCGTTACTCATCTGCTGATAGATCCATCGACCCTCCGCATCGGATCGGGCATATATCACGGCGCGGCAACCAGACTGACGGCTTTGCCTGCCGGCTTCGCGCAGCGATTCTAACAGCAATGGGTCCCGGGCTTTCAGAATGTCCGGATCCAGGCTCACGGTCGTTCGTCTGGCAGAGGAAAGCATCGTGATCTGTTCCCGGGTCGGTATGATACCCGGATGCTGCGGGTCGACCAGCTGCGCCTGCTCAAGGAAGGCTCGAGCCTGCTCGAAACGGCGTTTGTCTGCCGCGTCCATGGCCCTGGCAAGGTAGTGCCCGGCGATGGACTCAAGCCCGCGCAACGCGATTTCGTTGTCCGGGTCCAGAATCAGCACCCGGTCGTAGGACGCCAGCGCGCTGTTGCTGGCAGGATAGATGAAATGTTCCGTTGCCATAGCCACTTCCGCATCTTCGAGCAGGGTATTGATCTCGGCTTCATCTGCTTGCCCCGCAGGGATGGGTTGGGCGTCGGCCGGTGGCTTGCGCGTGATTCCGGAAGCCTCCTCGTTCCTGTTTTGAGGCGCCTGGCAGCCGGCGCAGAGGAATATAAGCAGAAAAGTTGCTGGAATGAGCGGCGTTGATCGTTTGTTCGCTCGGATGCGAAGGAATTCTCTAAACTTCAAGGGACTGGTTCGTCGTCGTCTGCGGCGTCATGCGCGTATAGTGCCGCGGGCGCGGTAGAACTCCAACGTATTCCAGGGGTCACAGGAAATCAGATGGCAAGAGCGCGACGCAGTGCGCGGGGCAAGAGAATGATCCGTCAATGGCTGAGTATTTTGCTGATAGGGCTGGTCCCCGCTTTAGCCGGTGCCGAAGCCACCAGCGGGCTCAAAGCTTGGCTTGACGAAGAGCCTGATTTTCTGACGGTGGATCAGGCGTTTGTGCTGACCGCCGAGCTCGGCGCCGACGGTGCGCTGCTCGCCCGCTGGGAGATGCCCGACGGCTACTATCTCTATCGTCACCGTTTTGACTTCTCGACCCGGTTGAGCGCCGAAGATTCGAGCTCGCCCGTTGTCCTGGGCGAGCCGGAAATCCCCCCCGGCAAAAAGAAAATCGACGATTATTTCGGTGAGGTTGAGGTTTACTACCATCAGGCCCAGGTGCGCGTGCCGGTAGAATCGGGCTCCGGGCTGGTTGAGGTGGGGATAAGTTACCAGGGATGTGCGGATGCCGGCCTGTGCTATCCGCCTGAAACCAGATGGATGGCGTTCGACCTCGCTGCCGGCGGAGAGGCTGGGGGTCCATCTTCGGGGTTGGCCGGCAGCTCCGACAGAGATACCGGCACGGCGAATTCGGTGCCGGAGCGTTCGGGCGCCGTTCCCGAAACTCAGGACCAGGCATTGGCATCCATGCTTGCCGACGGCAGCCGCCTGATGGCCCTGGCTTTGTTTTTCCTGGGGGGCGTGGGGCTGGCGTTCACACCCTGCGTGCTGCCCATGGTGCCGATTCTGTCCAGCATTATCGTCGGGGAATCCGACAGCATCACGCGTCGTCGGGCGTTCACGCTGTCCCTGGCCTACGTGCTGGGCATGGCGCTCACTTATGCCGCGCTGGGCACCCTGGTGGGGCTTTTCGGCGCCAGCCTGAACTTGCAGGCTGCCCTGCAGTCGGCACCCGTGCTGGTGTTTTTTGCTGCCGTGTTCGCCGTGCTGTCCCTGTCCATGTTCGGATTTTACGAGCTGCAGCTTCCGCCTAGCTGGCAGAACGCGCTCAATGCCCTGGGAAGTCGAGCGGGAGGCGGAAAACATGCCAGCGTTCTGGTGATGGGCGCGCTCTCCGCGCTGGTGGTTTCACCCTGCGTTTCCGCGCCGCTGGCCGGGGCGCTCATTTATATCAGCGGCACGGGCGATGCCGCCCTGGGTGGCGGCGCGCTGCTTGCCCTGGGCTTGGGAATGGGAACGCCGCTTTTGCTCATTGGCGCCAGCGGGGGGCATCTGCTGCCGCGGGCCGGTGCGTGGATGAACGCGGTCAAGGCAGTATTCGGGGTCCTTTTGCTGGCTGTGGCCGTCTGGTTGCTGGAGCGGGTTGTTCCCCCAGCCCTGACGCTTGCCCTCTGGGCCACCCTGGCCATTGGCAGTGGCGTTTATCTGGGCGCGCTGGATTTTTCTCCTCGGCAGGGCTGGGGCCAACTCTGGAAGGCGGGAGGATCCCTGAGCTTTATTTACGGCGTGCTGCTCTTGATCGGGGCAGCAAGCGGGGCGGATAATCCTCTGCAGCCGCTGTCCCGGATGACGCTGGCCGCAGCGCCTTCTCCTCAGGGCGGCCACGCGCAGGAGGAAAGCTGGCTGCCGGTGCGATCCCTGGATGATCTGAATCGCCAGCTCGCCCAGGCATCGGCGGATGGCAAGCCCGCGGTGCTGGATCTGTATGCCGACTGGTGCATCTCCTGCAAAGTGATGGAGCGGTCCGTTTTCCCGCGTCCCGAAGTGGCCGACAGGCTTCAGAAGTTCCGTTTGCTGCGGGCGGACGTGACCGCCAACAACGCGCAAGACAAAAAGCTGCTGGAAGCTTTTGGCCTGTTCGGCCCTCCCAGCCTGGTATTTTTTGCGCATGATGGCAGCGAGATGAGCGACGTTCGAATACAAGGGGAGATCGGCGCAGCGGCTCTGGCGCGCCATCTGGCGGCTGTGCTGAGCAAAGATTCAGCGGAGAAATCCGGCGAAATTGCGGCTATATTGCGTTGATTGTGCAGCTAACTCTCCGTAGAAGGAGGGTTCTGCCAGATTGTCATCAGAACCCAGGGAGAGCACCAGATGTCCCGTTTGCTGGTCCTTAACGGCCCCAACCTCAACCTTCTCGGCAGCCGAGAACCTGAAATCTACGGATTCGACACGCTGGCGGATATCGACGCCCGCCTGCAGGCGCTGGCGGCAGAGGCTGGCCATGAGCTCAGCTGCCTGCAAAGCAACGCTGAGCACGAGCTGGTGGGCGCCATTCAGCAGGCGGCGACCGACGGGGTGCGCTTCATCATCTTCAATCCCGGAGCCTTCACGCACACCAGCATTGCGCTTCGTGATGCCCTGCTGGGCGTCGGCATTCCTTTCATCGAGGTGCATCTTTCTAACGTTCACGCAAGGGAAGACTTCCGCCAGCGCTCCTATCTCAGCGACGTGGCCCAAGGTGTCATTACCGGGCTCGGGGCTCGCGGCTATGAATTTGCGGTGCAGGCGGCGCTGGCGATGCTGGAGACCCCGGGGCAGCTGAGGAAATAGCATCGCTGTAGCTGCTGCCCCTCTTTATGGCTGCCCCTTTATCACTGCGCTTTGTGGGGGCGACGGGAGATAAACTATGGACCTGCGCAAGATCAAGAAGCTCATCGAGCTGGTCGAGGAATCCGGAATCGCGGAGTTGGAAGTAAGCAGCGGTGACGAGGCCATTCGCATCGCCAGATACGGTAGCCCGCCGGATTTCCGCTCGAGCCGGGAACAGGCAGGATCTTTGCCGGCTTCGGCGACCCATTCTTCCAGTGAGGCAGCGCTATCGCCGACACGTTCGGCGGTAGCCTCGGGCAGTGAGGTCACGGCGCCGATGGCGGGCGTTTTTTACGCGGCGCCAGCACCGGATGCCGAGCCTTTCGTGCGGGTCGGCCAGGTGGTAGAGCACGGCGACGTTCTCTGCATCATTGAGAGCATGAAGATGATGAACGAGATAAGGGCCGAGCGGGGCGGTACCTGTGGCGAAATAGCGGCCGGAAACGGCCAGGCGGTGGCCAGCGGCGATCTGCTGTTCCGGCTGAGCTGAAATTTTTCCATGTCCTGGTTGCAGATTTGCGTCGATACCAACGCCGGAGATGCGCAACAGACCGGCAGCCTGCTGGAGCAGCTGGGCGCCCTCGCCGTAACCCTCAGCGGAATGGAGGACGGCGACCCGGTGCTGGAACCCCTGCCTGGCTCGCAACCCCTGTGGGAACAGGCGCGTTTGACCGCTCTGTTCGGCCTCAGTGTCGATATCGGCGTCCTGAGGGCTGAACTCGCCAAGCTGCGGGTCGACATTGCGGACGTGGTGTTCGTGCAGGACGAGGATTGGCAGAATCGCTGGCAGGCGCACGCGGTCAGGGCCTGCTTCGGCCAGCGACTCTGGCTGCTGCCTCGCGATGCGGCGCAGGAAATCGAGCCAGCTCAGCGAAGCCTGCCCACCTTGAGACTCGATCCGGGCCTCGCCTTTGGATCGGGTTCCCACCCGACGACCCGGCTTTGCCTGGCCTGGCTTGCGGAGGCTGATCTCAGCGGCAAGCGGGTGCTGGATTTCGGCTGCGGGTCTGGCGTGCTGGCCCTTGCCGCGTCTGTGCTCGGCGCGGCGCATGTGACCGCCGTAGATCACGACCCGCAGGCGTTGGTCGCGACTCGGGACAACGCGGCCTACAATGAGGTAAATGAAGAAGCATTGAGCGTCATCACCCCAGCCTGTCTCGCAGCAGGTTCGTCCCAGGGTCAGGTATTCGACGTGGTGATTGCGAACATTCTTGCTAACCCGCTGGTTGAGTTGGCCAGTCAGCTGAGCGCTATGACCGCCTCGTCGGGTGAGCTTGTACTTTCGGGATTGCTCCATGATCAGGAAACGATGATTCGTAGTGCCTATCCAACGTTTGATTTCCGGCCCGTGGCCCGAGAAGGCGACTGGATTCGTATGGATGGGCGGGTCGCTGGTGTTCCGAGCAGGAGCCCGTGACGGCGGATGAAACCCGTGGCAGAAGACGATCTTGAACCGCTGATAACCGAATGCCCCAGCTGCCGGACGCGCTTTCGGGTGGCCGAGACGCAGCTCCAGTCCGCGCGCGGCCGGGTGCGCTGTGGAGCCTGCCTGACCGTGTTTAACGGCGTTGAACATCTGATCTGGGACGAAGTTGAAATCTACGCCAGCGACGAGGAAGCACAGAATGCGCTGGATGATCTGCTCAGCGAGTTAGAGGAAACGGTTCGCGACCCGAATGGGCATGCTGCCGGCACAGAATCTCTCCCTCCCGGCGACTCCAGCGTCGAGCCTGAAACGCCGGATCCCGGATTCGTTGCCGGCGAAGAGCCCGCGCCTCTCGAAGACGAGGCGGAGGACCTGGAAGTCCCTGAGGTAGCGGAAGAAGCCGAAGCGATCATCGAGCTGATCGAGGAACCTCCGCCACTGCGAAAGCAGGAAGCCGAAGGCGATCTATCGCCTCAGGGTCCGCGCAACGTCGTGCCGATATTTTCGGGTTTCGAAGAAGACGGCCAGCCGACAGAGGCGGTTGAGCAGGAAGCGCCGGACACCCCAGAGGTACAGGAGGAAGTACAGGAGCCTGTTGCTGATCTCCCGGAGATGCCGGATACCGCCGACATCGTGGAGGCAGCACAGGATTACAGCGAAGCAGATGGGGCTCCGGTGGAAGCAGCCCAGGATTCGCAGCCTGTGGATGACGCGGAAATCGAGCTGGCGCCCGTGACGCCTGCGGCGAACCGGGATGATGAGGCTGTGCCCTCGCCTTCGGATGCCGAAGTTGCCGCAGCGGCATCCGTCGTCTTCGGTGAACCGTCGCGAAGGCGTCCCTGGATGTGGCTCGCGATTGCGGCTGCAGTCGCGGGCATCGTGCTGCAGGTTTTCTGGTACCAGTTCGACGACTGGGCGAAAGATCCAACCTGGCGACCGGTTTACGCCAGCGTATGCAGCGTTGTAGGTTGTGAGCTGCCAGTCCAGAGTGACCTCGGCCTCCTGCGCACCAAGAATCTTCTCGTTCGCTCCGACCCGAACGACCCGGGAGTGCTGCTGGTGAACGCCGTCATCGTCAACGAGGCTCAGTTTGCCCAGCCGTTCCCGGTTCTGGAGCTGCGCTTCACCGACCTGCGGGGCGCCCTGGTTGCCGGCAGGCGCTTTCAGCCCCTGGAGTATCTGGCAGGAGAAGCGGCGGACATGGAATTGATGCCCGCGCGGACGCCCGTGCAGATCGAGCTGGGAATCGAAGATCCTGGGCCCGAGGCGGTCAACTACACCATGAAAATACGCTGATTCGAGTTGAGGTCACCCTCTGAAGGGGTATGATTGCCTCCCCTTTCGGACGCCGCGCGATTCCTTTCTCAAGTGACAGACATCGGCCCTCATACGCTTAGAAACAATGTGCTTCTGGCGCCCATGGCGGGCGTCACCGATGTGCCCTTCAGGGCCTTGGCCTGGAGTTTCGGCGTTGGCTACGTGGCATCTGAGATGCTTGCCGCGGGGCCGCAGCTGTGGGACAGCGAAAAGTCCCGACAGCGGCGGGTTGCGGTCGAGGGCGTGCGGCCGCGCTGTGTTCAGATTGCCGGCGGCGACCCGAAGATGGTAGCCGATGCGGCTCGTCGACACTGGCAGGACGGAGCCGACATCGTAGACATCAACTTCGGCTGTCCTGCAAAGAAGGTTTGTCGCAAGGCGGCAGGTTCTCAGCTCATGAAAGACGAGTCGCTGATCGCCGCCATCGTTGCAGCGACCGTATCGGCCGTGCCCATACCGGTGACGGTGAAGATGCGAACCGGCTGGTCTCCGGAGCGCAGGAACGGGCTTGCCGTCGCCCGCATCGTGCAGGAGCAGGGTGCCGCGGCGGTTACCGTACACGGTCGCACCAGGGCCTGTCGTTTCGAAGGCGAGGCGGAATACGATACCGTCGCCGAAATCAAATCGAACCTGCAGGTTCCCGTCTTCGCTAACGGCGATATCGACAGCAGGGAAAAGGCGCATCGGGTCATGCGGCACACGGCGGTGGACGGAATCATGATCGGCCGCGCCGCGCTGGGTGCCCCCTGGTTGCCCGGGCTCATCGCGCACCCCGGGCGATCGGAACCGACGCTCCCGGAGAAATGGTCGATTGCGCAGGAACATGTGCGGGCGCTGCATGAGTTTTATGGCGTTCCGGGGGTGCGTATCGCGCGAAAGCACGTGCAGTGGTACCTGGCGCGTATGTACCCTGGGGACGTCGGGCGAGCGCTAGCAAGCGCGTTCAACCGGTTTGAAGAGGCCGAACAGCAGCTGGCGTTTCTTGCTTGGGCGGGTGAGGGGCTGGCGGCGTGAGCGCGTCTGGTGGAGAACAAAAAGCTGTGGAAGCCTATGAGTCAGATTGAACCGAGGAACGTGACCAGAGCGCTGATCAGCGTATCGGACAAGACGGGCATCGTCGACTTCGCTCGGACGCTTGCCGAGCATGGCGTCGAGCTGCTTTCTACTGGGGGCACATACGCGGCGCTGGCAGAAGCCGGAATCAGCGTTACGGAAGTTTCCGCGCATACCGGCTTTCCGGAAATCATGGATGGGCGGGTGAAGACCCTGCACCCCGTCATTCATGGCGGCATTCTCGCCCGCCGCGACCGTGATGCCGAAGTCATGTCCGAGCAGGGAATCGCGCCCATAGACCTCGTTGTGGTCAACCTCTACCCCTTCGAAGCGACCGTGGCTGGTGAGGACTGCACGCTGGAGCTTGCCGTTGAGAACATCGACATCGGTGGTCCCGCGATGGTCAGAGCTGCAGCCAAGAACCACCGCGATGTGCTGGTGGTGGTGGATCCGCAGGACTATGGGGAACTGCTGGGTGAGCTGGAGAAAAGCCGGACAACGGAATTGGAGTTACGCAGGCGGTACGCAGTCAAGGCTTTCCGTCATACGGCCCGCTACGATGCCATGGTGGCCGGTTATCTGGGCGCGGAAGAACCGCTGCCGGATTCGTTTTCCCTGAGCTTCGACAAGCTCATGGACATGCGCTACGGGGAAAACCCGCATCAGGTCGCCGCTTTCTATCGGCAGGTGATTCCGGGCGCAGCGAGCAGTGGGACGGTCGCCAGCCTCGAGCAGCTGCAGGGTAAGGAGCTCTCCTATAACAATGTGGCGGACACGGATGCGGCGCTGCAATGTGTCAAGGTCTTCGAGAAACCCGCCTGCGTCATCGTCAAACACGCGAATCCGTGCGGCGTGGCGGAATCCGATAGCCTGCTGGCTGCCTATCAGCGAGCCTTTGCGACGGACCCGACCTCCGCATTTGGCGGCATAGTCGCGTTCAATCGCCAGCTCGACGGCGCAACGCTCGAGGCCGTTCTCGAGCGCCAGTTTGTCGAAGTGGTCGTCGCGCCTGCGGTCGACGAGGAAGCCGTCGCCGTTGCCAAGCGCAAGAAGAACGTTCGGCTTCTCGTCTGCGGTCCGTTTCTGGGCAGCTTCTCTGGCATGGACCTCAAGCGCGTTGCCGGTGGGCTGCTGGTGCAGTCGGCGGATCTGCTCTGTCTGGACGAACAGGCGCTGAAAGTCGCGACCTCCCGTCAGCCGACGCCGTCGGAGATGACAGATCTGATGTTTGCCTGGAAGGTAGCCTGGTTCGTCAAGTCCAACGCCATCGTGTATGCCCGGGACGCACAGACGGTTGGCATCGGGGCCGGACAGATGAGCCGGGTGGTCAGCGCCCGCATCGCCGGTCTCAAAGCAGCGGAGGAGGGGCTGGAGGTAACAGGCTCTGTGATGGCCTCGGACGCTTTCTTCCCGTTTCGCGACGGCATAGATGCGGCTGCTGCTGCTGGAATCACGGCGGTGATTCAGCCCGGTGGTTCCATGCGTGATGGGGAAGTTGTCGAGGCAGCGAACGAGCACGGCATGGCCATGGTATTTACCGGCGTGCGGCACTTCCGTCACTGATCGAAGCGGAGACACGCAGCGAATGAAAATTCTGGTGATTGGCGGTGGGGGTCGGGAGCACGCCCTGGCATGGAAGGCCATGCAGAGTCCTCAGGCGGAGAAGGTATTCGTCGCGCCCGGAAACGCTGGCACGGCGGGAGAACCGGGTTGCGAAAACGTTCCGATCGCTGCCGACGATTTCGCCGGGCTCGCGGAATTGGTGCGTCAGGAAAGCATAGGATTGACCATCGTTGGACCTGAGGCGCCGCTGGTGGCGGGCGTCCGTGACTATTTCGATGCATTGGGTCTTCCCTGCTTCGGGCCCAGCGGCGGTGCCGCCCAGCTGGAAGGATCCAAAGCCTTCACCAAGGATTTTCTGGCCAGACATGGTATTCCCACCGCAGCCTATGGGACCTTTACCGACCTGGCATCGGCGGAAGACTACGTCCGCCAGCAGGGGGCTCCCATCGTGATTAAGGCGGATGGCCTCGCGGCGGGCAAAGGCGTGGTGGTAGCCCGGACTGAAGCCGAAGCCCTGGCGGCCGTACGCGACATGCTTTCCGGTTCCGCCTTCGGTGCTGCCGGGCAGAAAGTCGTCATAGAAGAGTTTCTGGAAGGCGAAGAGGCCAGCTTCATCTGTCTTTGCGACGGGACCCATGCTGTGCCCTTTGCGAGCTCCCAGGATCACAAGGCCAGAGATGACGGGGACCTGGGCCCCAATACCGGCGGTATGGGCGCCTATTCACCGGCGCCCGTGGTGACCCCCGAGGTTCACGCCAGGATCATGGCGCAGGTGATCGAGCCCACGGTTGCCGGTATGGCAGCGGATGGACATCCCTATGAAGGGTTTCTGTACGCCGGCCTGATGATCTCGCCTGAAGGGGCGCCCAGGGTGATCGAATTCAACTGCCGCTTCGGCGATCCTGAGGCGCAGCCGGTAATGATGCGTTTGCGTTCAGACCTGATAGACCTTTGCCGGTCCGCGCTGACGGGTGATCTCGAATCTACGACCTTGGACTGGGATCCGCGCGTGGCGTTGGGCGTGGTCATAGCTGCAGGTGGTTATCCGGGCGATTATCGTAAAGGCGATGCCATACGCGGTCTGGAGAGCGGTGATGGAGAAGGGTTGAAGACCTTTCACGCCGGTACCGCTGTGGTGGATGGCGATGTCGTCACCAACGGCGGGAGGGTGCTGTGCGTGGTTGGTCTGGGCGACGACGTGGCCCAGGCTCAGCAGCGCGCTTACCAGGGTATTGCCGGGATCAGCTGGCGGGATCACTACTACCGCAAAGACATCGGCTACCGAGCCATCAATCGCAGCTGAGCCCTTCTCCTACCCGCAGAGCCGGCTAAGTCCGATAGAGGGTCGAATGCATCCGGGTGACCCTTGGGTCATGAGATCGGAAGTGAAACCGGAATCCCTCCTCCCCTTTCATCCCTTTGCCGATGCTGATCCGCGTCTGCTGGTCTGGGCCGCCGAGCGGGCCAGATGGCTGCGGCTGCCTCAACGCCGCTGGTTGGTCCGATCCGGGCGTCGGCTTCAGGGCCACCTTTATCTGATGCGCGGGCAGGTGCAGCTTTCGCTCGCTGACGGCAGAGTGCTCGAGGTCAGCGGGCAGACGGCCAGAGCCCGCATGCCCGTGTACCCAGGTCCTGCTGCGATTCTGACGCTCACTCCCGTGCAACTGCTGCGGCTGGATGCAACTTCGAAAGAGCTGGAAGCCGCTACACGAGTTGATGACGACAGCGCGTCGCGGACATCGCAACTGCCGGAGGTGCAGCCTCCGGACCGATGCTGGCAGCACCGTTTTCTTTCTTCCGCGCTTCTGCAGCGTCTGTCGCCCACGAGCTGGCAGCGGCTGCTGCGGGCGATGGTTGGGGCCAGCTTCAAGGCCGGAGATGCGGTGGTAACCGAAGGGCGACCGGGAGATCTGTGCTATGTGCTGCGAACAGGTCGCGCAGAAGTGCACCGGGATGGCCGCGTTCTGGCAACGCTCTTCCCGGGAGACCTGTTCGGTGAGGAGGCGCTGATAACCGGGTCGGGTCGTAACGCCAGCATCCTGATGACGGAGAGCGGTTCGGCAATGACTCTGTCCGTTGAAGCATTTCAGCGCTTGCTGCTGGCGGAGGTGGTCCGCACTATCGACGAGCCTGGCCGCCATACCCTTCTGCACATAGAGGACGCTTTAGCGCACCTTGGGCAAAGGAACGGCGCCCTGCACGCGGGGATAGGTCCCGATCGGGATGCGCCCCGGGTGCAGCTGAAGAAGTTTCGGGAAGCAGCGACGAGTTTGAGAAAGGATGCTGCCTATGCCGTTGCTGGCGGTTCTGCGCCTCAGCAGGCGCTGGCGGTGTTTCTGCTGGCTCGGCAGGGTATCTTTGCCACGTCTCTGGAACGCTGAACCTCACGCAGGGACCGTCCGGTCCCTGGCCCAATCCCGAAGCGCCCTTATGTTTTCCGCTCGCATCACGGACACGGGGACAGTCCGGTTGACGGCACCCAGCAGATCTTCCTGCGCGACAGCGTCACCTCGCGCTCCTGCCAGATAGCGCGACGAGACGATGGCCTCCTCGATCTCCGCGCCGGTAAAGCCCTCCGCGGCATCGGCGAGCGCGTCCAGCTGGAATTCCTCCGGATTCATATCACGCTTTTCCAGATGAATGCGGAAAATATCTTCCCGGACGGACCGGTCCGGCAGGTCTACGAAGAACACCTCATCGAGTCGCCCTTTGCGCATCAGTTCCGGCGGTAGTTCCGAGATGTCGTTTGCCGTGGCGACGATGAACACGGGGGCGCGATTCTCAGCCATCCAGGTCAGCAGCGTGGACAGTATCCGCTTCGATGTGGCGTTGTCCGACTGGCCGGTGGCGAGACCCTTTTCGATCTCATCCATCCACAGAACACAGGGCGCCATCAGTTCGGCCTGGCGCAGCGAGTTGCGAAGGTTGCGCTCCGTCTCACCGAAAAATTTGTTGTACAGGGTGCCGAAATCGATCCGCAGCAGCGGTATGCCCCAGAATCCGGACACGGCTTTTGCCGCCAGGCTCTTACCGCCACCCTGCACCCCCAGCAGCAGCACGCCCCTGGGGCGATCTTCCGTCTCGGCCGCCAGGAACGCGTCCTTTCGCAGCGACAGCCAGTGCTTCAGGTTGTTCAGCCCGGCCACATCGCCCAGACCTCCCGTGTCATATTCGAAATGCAGCACGCCTTCCGAGTCCAGCAACTCGAACTTCAGCCGGTTGATTTCCGGGATGTCCGACTCCGTGATGGCGCCATCGCCGAAGATGGCGTGGCGGATGAGGACGAGAGCGTCCGCGTGAGAGACGCCCCGCAGGTTGGCCACCAGCTTGTCCAGCGTTCTCTGGTCGGTTCGGACCCGCTGCCCCTTGTTTGTCTCTGACCACGCCTTCGCCTGAGCTCGCACCAGACCCACCAGCTCTTCGTCGCTGGGCAGGCGCAGGTTGAATTTTGCGGTTAGACGTCCGAGCTCTCGGGGTACGGTGAACTCATGGCTGACCAGCACGACCGTGTTACGCAGCTGCTCGTTTGCCAGCGCGATATCCTTGAGGTAGCGGATGTTCTTAGGGTCGTCGACGAGGTAGGGATGGAAATCGCAAAGCGCGTACAGCCCGGGGCCGGGTGTTGCTGCGATGTGCGCGAGCAGCTTTTCCGGCTCAGCCAGGTTGCCCGCGTCTTTCGGCTCGCTGCCGAAACCGCCCAGCTCCAGCCCGCGGGTGACCCGCCATTCGTAGAAGCTCAAGCCCTCCTGCATTGCGAACCTCAGCAGCAGGGACAGCACGCGACGTTCGTCCGCTGACTCTATGACCACGATGGGAATCTGCGCCCGCAGAATCATCGTCAGATCTTTGGTGTCCGCCACAGGCGCCTCCTTGCGTTTGTCCTGTTCATCCGGCTGTTGGATCGGGTACAGTCTCAGCTAAATCCAAGCTTTGGTCCGTACCGACGTGAGTAGTGACTGCCTGTTCTGCAAAATCATCAACCGGGAATTGCCGTCGGACATTGTCTACGAGGACGAAGAGATGCTCGCTTTCAACGATATCAGTCCTCAGGCACCGACCCACCTGCTCATTATCCCGAAAGTCCACGTCGCGACGGTGAACGACTTAACTGAAGACCACTCCGATCTGTTGGGAAAACTGGTACTGAGAGCCCGTACGCTGGCGCATGAGAACGGGATCGCAGAATCGGGTTATCGGCTTGTTCTCAATTGCAATGGTGAGGGTGGTCAGACGGTATACCATCTGCACATGCATCTTCTGGGTGGTCGCCAGCTTCGAGGCCTGGGCTGATGTCGTCGCTTGCCGATCAGCTGGTCAGCGGGATCGATAAGGCGCTTCGGACGCTGACGGGTCAGCATGCCGCGGAACGCCCTAATCCCGCTGGTGATCTGGCCGAGGGCGAGATGGAGGATCAGGCAAGGCGCCACGCGGCGGGTCTGATGCGCGTCAATCACACAGGCGAGGTTTGCGCGCAGGCGCTTTATGAAGGCCAGTCGCTGACGGCCCGAACACACGAAGTCCGTCGGCTGCTGGAATCTGCAGCCAGCGAGGAAGCCGATCACCTTGCCTGGTGCGAGCAACGGCTGCAGGAGCTGGAAAGCCGTCCCAGCGCGTTGAATCCGGTATTTTACGCCCTCTCATATGCCATGGGAGCTGCTACCGGCCTCCTGGGGGATCGAGTAAGCCTGGGGTTCGTAGAGGCGACGGAGGATCAGGTCTGCAGCCACCTGGAAAAACATCTGGCCGACCTGCCGTTGGAAGACGAGCGCAGTCGGGAGATCGTCAGGCACATGCATGAAGACGAGGCGCGCCACGGCTCTGCCGCGCTGGAGGAGGGCGGAGTGGCCTTTCCCGAGCCGGTTAAGAAAGTCATGACCGCGGTTTCGCGAATCATGACCGAAACCAGCTATCGGGTCTGATCCCGGATAGCCGGGCTCGCCTTATCTGCTCAGCGGCCGGGCTTAGATATGGGCGGGTGATAGATCAGCTGTACCAGCGTTCCGTCGGGGTCGTGGAAGTAGAACGAGCGGGCACCGTCTCTATGGGTTTTTGGTGGTTGGGCGATGGGGACGCCGTGGCTGACCAGGTGCCCGTGCCAGGTATCCACGTCTTCGATGTCGTCGATGATGAACCCGATGTGATCCAGCCGCTGGCCATCGCCGTGGGGCTCCTCCGCCCGGTGTAGCGCCAGATTATCGTTCCCGGAACTCAGGTAGCAGTTGTCCGCATCTGGTTGCCACTCGATTTCCATGCCCATGAGCCTGGTATAGAAGGCTGTGCACGCCTCCAGGTCCTGGACGAAGAGCGCGGCGTGACGCAATCCGGCGTGGCGCGGCGGCTGGTTACTCACTGAAAATGCTCCTGTAAGCTGAATTATTCAACGTTGATGATCTCGTAGTCGTGGCTGATCTGCACCCCGCCGCGGTCCAGCATGATGGATGCGGAGCAGTACTTGTCGGCAGAGAGGCTGACAGCCCTTGCCACCTTTTTCTCGTCGAGGTTCCTGCCGCTGATAATGAAGTGGATATGGATCCGCTCGAATACCTGAGGCACGGCCTCGGCGCGATCTGCCGACAGCTCTGTCACGCAGTCGACGATCTGCTGCCGTGATTTCGTCAGGATATTGACGACATCGTAGGATGTGCAACCTCCCAGACCCATCAGCACCAGTTCCATGGGACGTGAACCGCGATTCTCGCCGCCGGCTTGGGTGGGTCCGTCCAGAGGTATCAGGTGCCCGGAATCCGCGACGGCCGTAAAGTGAACCTTGTCGCGCCATTGTATTTTTGCGCGCATATGCCGCATTTCTCCTGTTCGGGATTGTTCGATCGAGACATTTTCCAGCAACCCGGGGTGATCTGCGACCGCTCGGCGTGTGAAATAGTGCCGTTTGTCGACCAGATCACGTCTCGTTTCGAAAAGCTCTGCCAGTATTAATAAGCAAGAGGTTACGAAGGAGCGGAACAAAATGCTTGCTACGAAAAGTTCTCAGATGGCGGGATCCGGAACGGGCAGGCCACTGATGGCGAAAGGGTTTCAAACCCCCCAGCCGGAAGACAATGGCCATCTCGACGCCTTTCTCGCGGCCGCACACCGGCGCAAATACCCGGCAAAGAGCACTCTGATCTATGCCGGTGACAAAAGCGACTCGATCTATTTCATTCTCAAGGGCTCGGTGACCGTGCTCGTGGAAGATGAATCCGGCCGGGAAATAATAGTTTCTTATCTGAATAAGGGTGACTTCTTCGGTGAGATGCCTCTGTTTACGGAGGATTCCCCGCGCTCGGCCTGGGTAAAGGCCAAGTCCGAGTGTGAGGTAGCAGAGCTCAGCTACGGCAAGTTCAAGGAGCTGGCGCAGAAGCACACGGACCTGCTTTACGCAGTCGGACGGCAGATGGCCGAGCGCCTCACCGCTACCACCCAGAAGGTCAGCGATCTCGCTTTCCTGGACGTTACCGGTCGCGTTGCCCGTACGCTGCTCGAACTGACCAAGCAGCCGGATGCGATGACGCATCCTGACGGCATGCAGATCAAGATCACGCGCCAGGAAATCGGTCGTATCGTGGGTTGCTCTCGGGAAATGGTCGGACGGGTCCTCAAGACGCTGGTGGACCAGGGGCTGGTCTCCGTCAAAGGTAAAACCATGGTGGTCTACGGAACGAGGTAGACGCGTAAGCGTCTGGCTCGTTCCCCGGTACTGAGGTAGACGCGTAAGCGTCTGGCTCGTTCCCCGGTACTGAGGTAGACGCGCAAGCGTCTGGCTCGTTCCCCGGTACTGAGGTAGACGCGGCTAGCTGAAAAGCGCGCGCAGCGCGGCCCCTGGGTCGTCTGCGCGCATGAAGGCCTCTCCAACCAGAAACCCATGCACGCCGTGTCGACGCATGCTCGACACGTCTTCGATGCTGTTGATGCCGCTCTCGGTGATCGTGAGCACGTCGCCCGGGATCTGCGGCAGCAGATCGAGGGTATTGTGCAGGCTGGTCTCAAACGTTTTCAGATTGCGATTATTGATCCCGATCATCTTCGGGTGCAGCGACAGTGCTGTTTCCAGCTCGTCGGCATCGTGCACCTCGATCAGAATGTCGAGGGACAGGGATGCGGCCTGATCCTTCAGGTCGCTCAGCTCAGCGGCCTGCAAAGCCGAGACGATCAGCAGAATACAGTCCGCGCCGAGTTCGCGACTCTCGTAGATCTGATACGGGTCGATGATGAAGTCTTTTCGCAGCACTGGCAGCGCCGTTGCCGCGCGGGCGGCCTGCAGGTATTCGTCGCTGCCCTGAAAGAAATCCTCGTCGGTGAGCACGGAAAGGCAGGCGGCGCCCGCCCCCTCGTAGCTCTTTGCGATGGCGACGGGGTCGAAGTTCTTCCGGATCACGCCCTTGCTCGGGGATGCCTTCTTGATCTCGGCGATCACGGCCGGATAGCCGGCGTCCACTTTTTCCTGCAGCGCTGCCGTGAATGCCCGGGGTGGGGCCATCGACGCTGCTGCGGCTGCCAGTTCGGCCTGTGGACGAAGCCGTTTCCGCTGCCGGACCTCTTCTCTTTTCCGGGCGACGATGGTGTCGAGGACGGTGCCCGTCATGTCTCCCCCATCAGCTTGCTGATGCGCACGAGCTCTTCCAGGCGTTCGTTTGCGAGACCGGCTGCAATGGCGTCCTGAGCCATGGTGACCCCATTCTCCAGGCTCGTAGCCACGCCGGCCGCGTAGATGGCAGCGCCTGCATTGAGGCTCACGATGTCTGCGGCAGCGGAATCGGGCTCGGTTAACGCACGCTTCAACTGAGCAAGGCTGGTTTCCGGCCCGTCGGCCTGTAGCTCGTTCATGGACCTTGGCTGGATGCCGAAATCCTCGGGTCTGATCTCGTAGCTGGTTATGGCGTCCTGCTTCAGCTCGACCACGAGCGTGGCTCCGTCCAGGGCGATCTCATCCAGCCCGTTGCTGTGCACGATCAGGACGTGTTCGGCGTCCAGGAGCTTGAGAACCTCTGCCAACCGCGCCTGCCAGACCGGGCTGAACACGCCGATCACCTGGCGCCGGGCGCCAGCGGGGTTGGTCAGCGGGCCCAGCACGTTCATCATCGTCCGCAGGCCCAGTTCCTGGCGCACGCCGGCCGCGTGACGCATGGCACTGTGGTGCGCCTGGGCGAACAGAAACCCTACGCCGACCTCGCTTATGCACTGTGAAATCTGAGCAGGGGTCAGAGTGAGATTCACACCTGCAGCTTCCAGCACGTCCGCGCTGCCGCTGGCGCTGGTCATTTTTCGGTTGCCATGCTTGGCCACATGGGCACCGGCGGCCGCCGCCGCGAAGGCGGCTGCGGTAGATATGTTGAAGAGTTTCTTGCCGCTGCCGCCAGTGCCACAGGTATCCACCAGATAGTCGGTTTTCACCTCGACCCGAGTCGACAGCATCCGCATGGCTTCAGCGGCGCCGGCGATCTCCTCCGCGCTCTCACCTTTGACCCGCATGGCCATCAGCAGACCGCCTATCTGTGCCGGCGTCGTCTTGCCGGACATGACCTGCTGAAAAACCTCCCGGGTCTCCGTCTGGGTTAGATCTTTGCCTTCAGCCAGTCGTGCCAGTGCGGCCTGAATGTCCATGATTGCCCTCCAGAAAATTGCGCAGCAGGTCGTGACCGGTCTTGGTGAGGATGGACTCCGGGTGGAACTGCACCCCTTCGATTGGCAGCTCCCGATGCCGCAAGCCCATGATCTCGTCGATTTCGCCCGACCCCGCGCTTTCAGTCGCCCTTTCGGTCCAGGCTGTAATTTCCAGGCAGTCGGGGCAGGAGTCCTTGGCAACCACCAGCGAGTGGTATCGGGTTGCTTCGAAGGGTTGAGGCAGATTCCGGAATACGCCCTGACCTTTGTGATGAATCATGGAAGTCTTGCCGTGCATGACCTCGCGCGCTCGCACCACTTCCCCGCCGAACACCTGGCCGATGCTCTGGTGACCCAGGCATATACCCAGGGTAGGAATGTGCGGGCCGAAAGTGCGGATCACGTCCATGGAAATTCCCGCCTCGTTGGGGGTGCAGGGTCCGGGAGATATGACGATTTTTTCCGGCTCCAGCGCTTCGATCTCAGCGAGGGTGATCTCGTCGTTGCGGTGTACCACCACCTCGGCGCCCAGCTCGCCCAGGTACTGGACCACGTTGTAGGTAAAAGAGTCGTAGTTGTCGATCATGAGCAGCATAAAGTTTTCAATGCGTCGTATTCAGACAAAATCATTCATGTTGAACCCTGAGAAACGGGTTTGCTGCCCACTCTGTCGCTCACGATAAGCTGCGTCAGGCCGATTGGTTGCGGTCAGTATACCGTCGTGATTTGGCGTTTGCTTTGCCGGCAGCGCGGCTCGGCCGCCCGTAACCAGGGGCTTGAGCCAACGAATGCTTCAGGGTGCGGCCAGGGTGGAAGCATATAGCACGATGATACGCCGCTCGCTGATGAGCCAGACTCCATCGCGGCGTACCAGCTTGTCCTCGTAGCGCCCGCCCGACAGCGTTCGCGCACCGGTTTCAGGGTTTACCGCGTCTGCATCCAGGTAGCAGACTGACCGGGCGGTATCGCCGTCGACTTCGATCATGGCGGTGGAGATCTTGTGGCGCAGACCGCTGGTTCCAGCGACAACCTGCTTGCCGTACTTCGAGTACCACGCTGCGATGGCTGTCCGGCCCGAGTGCTCATCGCTGCCTTCGTATTCCGGGATCAGCACGGCGTCCTCTGCAAAAAGCGCCACAACCGCCTGCACATCGCCGGCGTCGAGCCTGTGGCAGTAACGATTGAGCACCTGCTCGATGGCGACGATGTCTTGGCTCATCGCGATTCTCCCCTCTCGCTGTCTGGGCTGACTGAGAAAGCGCCTACCACTGGTTGAAGTGCATCACCGATTCCACCGGCGGCCGGTAGGCAGGCTTGAAGCTGGTGCCCTTGGTGTAGCCGATTGGAATCAGTGCAACCTGCATGTAGTCATCGTACGGAATGCCCAGCAGATCGGCGATCTCCTTCTCGTGCATGAGGTGCAGCGTGGTCCAGGCCGTGCCGATACCGCGGGCTCGCGCGGCCAGCATGAAGTTCCAGGTGGCCGGGATGATGGATCCAAGCGTCCCAGTTTGCCCGATGATGTTGTTGGATTCCGGCCTGTCGCTTCGACCGGCAATGCACGGAATCAGCAATACGGGTGCTTGCCCCATGTTGTCGGCCAGGAAGTCGGCCGACGCCGCCGAGCGTTGCTGACTGGCAGTCAGCGATTCGTCCTTGCTGTCCATGTGCAGCTTGTGAATTGCCACCGGCATGTCCCGATAGATGGAGAATGCCTGGCGATAGTACTCGCCGACCTGGGCTTTCTTTTCAGGATCTGTAATGAAAACGAACTGCCAGCCCTGGGCGTTTGAGCCTGTGGGTGCCTGAACCGCGAGCTCCATGCACTCCTTGATGACTTCCTCCGACACAGGCCGGTCGAAGTCGAGGCGCTTTCTGACGGCGCGGGTCGTGCTCAGCAGTTCATCATTGCTGAGGCTGAGTTGCTCATGTGACATCTTGGTATCTCCCTTCCCGTTATGCGCGACTCTACCAGGACTCGGCCGGCAGCGCGCGCCGGGCTTCGTCGTGGCCTGGCGTTGCGGAATCAGAAGTAGCCTTCGCGCTTCTTGCGTTCCATGGACGCTGACTGGTCGTTGTCCAGGAGCCGACCCTGGCGCTCGCTCGAGCGGCCAACGAGCAACTCTGAAACGATGTCGGTTACGGCAGCGGCTTCGCTTTTCACCGCACCCGTCTGCGGGTAGCAGCCCAGCGTTCTGAAGCGAATGCGACGTTCCCGCAGCGAGGCACGTTCGGTATCCGACAGGTGAGGCAGCATGCGCTCATCGTCCAGTGCCAGGATCTGCCCGCTGGCGTCGTCAATCCAACTCATCCGCGGCGCTGCAAAATAAAGGGGCACGATATCCAGCTGCTCCTGGAGGATGTAGAGCCACACGTCAGCTTCCGTCCAATTCGATAACGGGAAAACCCGGACCGATTGGCCGGGCGAGAGCCGAGTGTTGTAAAGCCTCCAGAGTTCGGGACGCTGGTTCTTTGGATCCCATTGATGCGCGGCCGAACGTACCGAGAAAACCCGCTCCTTCGCTCGGGATCGTTCTTCATCGCGACGCGCGCCGCCAAGCGCGGCATCAAACCCATGCCGGTCAAGTGCCTGCTTCAGCGCTATGGTCTTCATGTGATCGTTGTAAACCACAGAGCCGGATTCGATCGGGTGAATACCTGCTTCCAGCGCCTGATGGTTGACGTGCACCGAAAGTCTCAGATCAAAGCGCTCAACCAGGCGGTCTCGAAAAGACGCCATCTCGGAGAACTCCCAGGTCGTATCGATGTGCAGCAGCGTGAAAGGAACCGGGCTCGGCCAGAAAGCCTTTATGGCCAGATGCAGCATGACTGTCGAGTCTTTGCCGGTGGAAAAGAACATGCATGGTCGATCGAAGCCGGCGGCGACCTCGCGAATGATGTGGATGGCTTCTGATTCCAGAGCTAGAAGATGTGAAAGCCTGGTCATTTTCTTGCCTCTGTGCGAGCACGCAGCACGGCTTCGTGAGGGGCGCGCTCGATGATTTGACTCAGAGAACATTATGTTCGAGGCGAAGATCGAAGAATATTTGGTTTAAACGTACCGTTACTTCTGATTTAAGGAACTGATTCCGACGCCGAGAAAGGAACACGGCTCCTTCTGCGGGCGGCGATGGCCCGAGCTGGTTTCGATGAGCAAGATCACTCCCTGGGACCCATTGTGAAGGCGAAGCTGATCGATGCTTCCTCTCGGGTTTCCAATGGCATCTGGTCCTATCGTTGCGAAGCGGGGATCCCTGCCGGTCGGACAAAAAGGGTAAGATGGCACGCTTCGCCTCCGGAGGAACCAGCAATGAAAAGCCTGTGGGCTCTGACGATCGCGCTGCTCGCTGGCTGTGCCGGCGACGTAACCAAGCCCGACTACGAGGCTCAGGAAGAATCCATCGACCAGATTCTGACGCAGCCTCTGGCGGAAGAAGACTACGCGGAGGAGATTCGCTGCCTCGCCACCTATGCCTACAATTCAGTGGAAGTGCTCGATAACCGCCACGTGGTTTTCAAAGGAACGGGTGGCCGGCTCTGGCTCAACAGGCTGCGTAACCGCTGTCTCGGTCTGCGTCGGTACGACCCCTTGAAATTCGAACTGCGTGGCTCTCAGGTTTGCGACCTGGATACCTTTGAGTCCATCAGCACCAGCCTGGGAGGGCCAACCCGCACCAGCGGGATCTGTTCGCTGGGAACCTTCACCCCGATGACCGAAGAGCAGCTGGAGGCCGTAAAGGCGGCCCTCGAGCGGGTTGAGGAGTAGCGCGCTTCGCCTAAGGCCGTTCAGCCGGATTCCCGCAGTATAGTGCCTACCCCCTCCAGGGCGATGCGCACTGCCTGGGTGCGGACGGCATCCCGGCTCCCTGAGAAGTCGTGCCGTGATGTCTGCACGCAGACCGGGTCGGGATTTTTCACCGCCCAGCCGAACCAGACCGTACCCACGGGCGCAACAGGGTCGCCGCCATCGGGTCCAGCCACGCCGGTTACTGATACGCTCACCTGGGCATCGCTGGCGTTCAGAGCACCGATCGCCATCTCCCGTGCCGTGGGTTCGCTGACGGCGCCGAACTCGTCCAGGGTCTCCTGGCGGACGCCGATCATGCGCCGTTTGGCAGACAAGCGGTAGGTGACGAACGCGCCTTCAAACCACTCGGAGCTGCCTGAAATGCTGGTCAGCTCGGCGGCGATCATGCCGCCCGTGCAGGACTCGGCCGTAATCAGGGAGAAGTCGTTCCTCAGCAGATCCGAGGATACCGAAGCGATCAGCTCTGCCAGCGGTTGATTAATACCGGTCATACTCGAACAATAGTCGTCTGCCTTCCCGGACGGACATACGTATTTTCACCCAGGCCAGCTCTTTTCTCTCAGACCGGTACCTGCGTGTTCTGGATTTCCCCCGGACCATCCTGGCCTGCCTGTTTGCGCTGGCGTGCCTGTCCGTCTACTACGCCGACAAGTTCAGCTTCGACGCCTCTTCCGATACGCTGGTGGTCAAAGGCGATCCCGATCTGGCCGCCTATCTGCGGATATCCTCTCGCTTCAGAGGCGATGAGTTTCTGCTGCTGACTTTCGCCCCCCATCAGGGACGCGCGCTGGATCCGGAAAATCTGGCACTCTTGCGACGCCTGGACGATGAACTCAGCGGGCTGGCTGGCGTTACCGACGTCTTCTCCCTGCTCGATGCGCCACTTCTGGAAAGCCCACCGATCCCGCTGGCCCAGCTTGCCAAGGGATTTCGCACGCTGGAAGCGCCGGACACGGATCTGGACCTGGCGAAGCAGGAGCTGACCAGCAGCCCGTTGTTCTCTGAATTGCTCATTACCGCCGATGGTGGCACATCCGCCATGCGCATCGATCTCGCCCTGGACGCGGAATTGCTGTTGATCGATGAGGCGCGCGCAGCCTTGCGCGCCAGAGAACGGGCGTTGAAGTCCGAAGCACGGGCGCTTTCTCCTGAAGATCAGGCTCGGCTCGCTGAGCTCGACCGGAACCACGACCAGCTGCGCGAGCAATATCTGGAGCGCCGTGAGGCCCTTATCGCCAGCGTCCGGGAGGTGCGCAACCGGTACCGCGAGTACGGCACGCTGTATCTCGGCGGGGTGCCGATGATTGCGGCTGACATGATCGCGTTCGTGCAGAACGATCTGCTGGTATTTGGAAGCTCCGTGGTGGTGATCATCATGGTCATGCTTTACTGGTTTTTTCGCCAGCTGCGCTGGGTGCTGCTGCCGGTGGCCTGCAGCGCCCTGACGGTTCTCTTCGCTGTCGGGGTCCTTGGCGCCGTCGGGCGACCCGCCACGGTCGTTTCCAGCAACTTCATCTCGCTGCTGGCGATCATCACCATCTCGCTGATCATTCATCTGATCGTGCGTTATCGCGAGCTGCTGCACCGAGAGGGCGATGTATCGGTTGGCGAGATCGTGCGCGGAACCATGCTCAGCAAGTTTGCGCCGTGCATCTACAACACCCTGACCACCATGGCCGCTTTCGGGTCGCTGATGGCCAGCCGCATCGTTCCCGTAGAAGACTTCGGCTGGATGATGTGTCTCGGCATTGCCATTGGCTTCTTGGTTACCTTCACACTGTTTCCCGCGGTGCTGCTTCTCCTGCCACCGGGAAAAGCGTCGACGCGACTGAACGAGGAGCTGCCGCTTACCCGGATGATGAGCCAGCTGTCTCGCTGGAGCTACATAGGGGTGGTCGTAACTGCCGTGGTCTGGGCGGCGATCGCCGCGGTAGGCGTCGGGCGGGTATCCATGGATAACCAGTTCATCGACTACTTTCGTGCGGATACCGACATCAACCAGGGCATGCACTACGTGGATGCCAACCTGGGCGGCACTGTTCCGTTCGATGTCGTCGTCCGCTTTGCGCCCTATGAAGAGTACGAGGATTCCGAAGACGACTTTCTGGCAGAGGAAGCAGATGTCTACCCCCAGCGCTACTGGTTCACCCGTGACAAGCTGGACCGTCTGGCGAGCCTGCATCGCTATCTCGAGAGCCGGGACGAGGTGGGCAAGGTGGTATCCCTCTACTCGCTCGACACCCTCGCCTCCAGGTTCAATGACGGCGAGCCGCTGTCCAGCCTCGAGGTGGCAGGCGTGCTGGGGGAGCTGCCGGACGACCTGCGAGGAGAGCTGATCCAGCCTTACGCGTACCCCGAAACCGGCGAGCTGCGGCTGAACGCCAGGGTCATTGAGAGCGGCCCGCCCTTCGACCGGGCAGCTCTAGCTAGGGACGTGCGGGACTTCGCCGAAAACGAACTCGGCTTTGCTTCCCAGGATGTAGAGATCACGGGGATGATGGTGCTGTTCGACAGCATGCTCAAGCAGCTCTTCCGCTCCCAGCTGGACACCCTGGCTTACGTTCTGCTGGCCACTTTTCTCATGTTTCTGATTCTGCTGCGCTCGTTTTTATACGCTGTCCTTGGCCTGATTCCCAACGTGCTGGCTGCGGCCTCGGTTATCGCGATCATGGGGTATCTGGGAATTCCGTTGGACATGATGACCATCACCATCGCCGCGATCAGCATTGGAATAGCTGTTGACAACACGATCCACTATATTTACAGATTCAAATATGAGTTCAAGGTCAGCCAGAATTACTTAAAAACCATGTATTATTGCCATGGCAGTATT
>CAMYJX010000005.1 GCA_947258825.1 uncultured Pseudomonadales bacterium | reverse complement strand
AAGGTTCATCTGGACGGCTACAACCTGCTGCCTTACTTCAAGGGCGAGGTGGCGGAAGGACCGCGTAGGGAATTCTTCTACTGGACCGACGACGGTCAGCTGGCGAATCTGCGTTACAACCGGTGGAAGATGGTGTTCATGGAGCAGCGCGCCCATGGCTTCGAGGTCTGGCAGGAGCCGCTGGTGACGCTGCGGGTTCCCAAGCTGATCGACATGCGCGGCGACCCGTTCGAACGGGCCGACCTTGAGGCTGAAGGCTACAACCTCTGGCGTTTCGATCGGGCCTACCTGATCCTGCCTGCGGTGGGATATGTGGCGCAGCACCTGGCCACGTACAAGGAGTTCCCGCCGCGCCAGGAGCCGGGCAGCTTCAACCTGAATCAGGTTCTGGAAACTCTGCAGCAGAACCCGACCAGCAACTAGACCGGGCCTAGGGTTCTACCCGGCGCCGGGTAGCCACCTTGCTTATTGCAGGTCGTTTGCTTCCGGCGGTGAAAAGATCAGCACCCGCACTGCCTGGTAAGATGGAAAACAATGACAGCGCTAACCACCCTACACACTCTCAAAGCCAGAATGGCGGAATCCATCATTGGCCAGGAGCGGGTGGTGGAACGCCTTCTCATCGCGCTGCTGGCCAATGGCAACGTGCTGATCGAAGGTCTGCCGGGGCTGGCTAAGACACGGGCGGTGAAGAGCCTGGCGAAGAACCTGCAGGCCGATTACTCGCGCATCCAGTTCACGCCGGACCTGTTGCCTTCGGACATCACCGGTACGGAAGTGCTGCACCAGGCGGCGGATGGCAATACCTTCCGCTTCGACCCTGGCCCCATCTTCGCCAACATCGTGCTGGCGGACGAGGTGAACCGTGCGCCCGCCAAGGTGCAGGCGGCGCTGCTGGAAGCCATGGAAGAGCGCCAGGTGACCGTGGCCGGCACCACCCACAAGATGCCGGATCTGTTCATCGTCATGGCGACCCAGAACCCGGTGGAGCAGGAGGGCACCTATCCGCTGCCGGAAGCGCAGATGGATCGGTTTCTGCTTCACGTGTATATCGACTATGGCAGCGAGGAGGACGAGGGCCGCATCATCCGCCTGGTGCGAGGCGAGGAGCAGGCGGCGTCCGCCGGTGACGGCGAGCCGGTTCTGCAGCAGGCCGTGTTCGACGCTCGCGAGGAAATCAACCGGGTGGAGGTCAGCCCGGTGGTGGAGCGCTACATGGTGGATCTGATCTTCGCCACCCGTTATCCCGAGCGCTACGATGAGCAGCTGGCGGGATGGATCAACATTGGTGCCAGTCCTCGCGGTGCCCTTGGCCTGGATCGCTGTGCCCGGGTGCACGCCTGGCTGAACGGTCGGGATCATGTGCTGCCCGATGACGTGAAGGCGGTGGCCCATGACGTGCTGCGCCACAGGCTGGCGCTCAGCTATGAGGCCAACGCCGACGGCGTCTCCGCCAACGATGCCATCGACCGCATTCTGGCCCAGGTGGCGGTCGCCTGAGCGCCGGCTGGCGAAGCGCACGGTGGCCCAATACACCCGAGTCAGCAGAAGGGGCGAACCCGAATTCGACGGGCGAGTATACGTCAACCTGGATGATCTGGTGCGACTACAGTTCGGCGCATCCGGGTTCAGCTTCCTGCCTCGACAGCCCATTCACAGCGTCCTTTCGGGACGCCACGCGTCACGCCTGCGAGGCAGAGGGCTGAACTTCGAGGAGCTGCGCAACTATCTTCCTGGCGACGATATCCGCAACATCGACTGGAAAGTTACCGCGCGAATGGAAGCGCCCCACGTGCGCGTCTACACCGAGGAGCGGGATCGCTCTGTCTGGCTGTTGGTGGATCAGCGCCAGCCCATGTTCTTCGGCAGCCGCTGGAAGATGAAATCCGTGGTGGCTGCGGAAGCCGCCGCGGCTGCCGCGTGGCGCGTGCTGGCGGTGAAAGACCGGGTAGGTGCCCTGGTGTTCAACGACCGGGAAATCCGTGCCATTCCGCCGCACCGCAGCCGCGAGCGGGTGATGCAGATCCTGCGCGACGTGGTGGCCATGAACCACGAGCTGCGTGCCGACGGCCATGGGCAGCCGCAACCTGACATGCTCAACCGCGTGCTCGGGCAGGTTGCGACGGTCGCCCGCCATGACTGCCTGATCGTGCTGATCAGCGACGGCTACGGCATCGACGATGCGACCCCCCGCTTCATCACCCGCCTCACCGCCCACAACGACGTGCTCTCGCTGTTCGCCTTCGATCCGCTGGAACGGGAGATCGGCAACGCCGGACGGCTGCCTTTTTCCGACGGTGTCCGACATCTGGAAGTGGACACCGGCAAAGCCGGGCTGCGGGACGCCTTCCGGGCCGAGTTCGATTCGCGGCTGACCCGCATGGAGGCGATGTCCAGGCGCTATGGGATGCCGGTTCTGAAGCTCGATACCTCGCAGCCGCTGCTGGAGCAGGTGCGCGCGCAGCTCGGCTACCATCCAGGGGCCAGGCGCTACTGATGGCAGCGTCCACGGACCCGGCCAGCCTTTCGAACCTGCAGGACATCGTGATGCCGGAGGCCGTGTCCTGGTGGCCGCTGGCGCCAGGATGGTATGGCATCGCGTTCTTGCTGCTGGTCTTTGCGGTCTGGGGGACGCTGCGCCGTCTGCGCAGTTACCGTCGAAACGCGTACCGCAGGCAGGCGTTGCAGGCGCTCCAGGTGCTTGGCGCGGCCAGCGGTGACCCGGAGACCCGCGGCCGGGTGCTTGCCGATGTTGCCGAGTTGCTGCGCCGGGTTGCTCTGTCTGCTTACCCCAGGCGTCGCATCGTCGGCCTCACGGGAGAGGCCTGGCTGGCCTTCCTGGATGAGACCGGAGGCGGCGACGCTTTTTCCCGAGGCTCAGGCCGCCTGCTGATCTCAGGGGTCTACAGAACATCCGGCGACTACCCCGCGGACAGCGTCCGCGAGGTCCTGGCCCTGGCCACGGGCTGGGTAAACGACCACCGGCCTGGCGCCGAGTGATTCCGTGCTGACCTTCAGCTACGCGTGGGTGCTTGCCCTGCTGCCGCTGCCGCTGCTGGTACGCTGGCTGGCGCCCGCTTACCGGGAGCCCCGGGAAGCCGTGCGGACGCCGTTTTTCAGTCGGTTGCTGCAGATCTCGGGTGTGGTTGTGGGCGAAGCCGTGCCGCTGGGCCGCCGACCCGCCGAGCGCTGGCTGATGCTCGGTCTCTCCTGGGTTGCGCTGCTGTGTGCCCTGGCCCGCCCGGTATGGCTGGAGGACCCGTTGGTCCGGGAGCTGCCCATGCGCGATCTGCTGGTGGCGGTGGATCTTTCCGGTTCCATGGAAACCGCTGATTTCACCGACCCGTCCGGCGCTGCGCTGGACCGGCTCACTGCGGCCAAGTGGGTGCTGGACGAATTTCTGGCCCGGCGCGACGGTGATCGGGTCGGGCTGGTGTTTTTCGGCTCCGCCGCCTTCGTGCAGGCGCCGTTTACCGACGATCTCGACGGGGTCAGACAGCTGCTGGACGAAGCCGCGGTGCGCATGCTGGGTCCCCGTACCATGCTGGGCGATGCGATCGGCCTCGCTATCCAGCTGTTCGAGCGCAGCGAGGTGGATCAGCGGGTGCTGATCGTGCTGACCGACGGCAACGATACCGGCAGCCTTGTGCCGCCAGCGCGGGCCGCCGAGATCGCCCGGGACAGCGGCGTGGTGATACACACGGTAGCTATGGGTGACCCTGCCAACGCCGGCGAGCAGGCGCTGGACGAAGAGACGCTGAAGGTCGTCGCTGCTGTAACCTCGGGCGGCTACTTCAGGGCCATGGACACTGCCGAGCTGGAGACGGTGTATGCCCGCCTTGATGAGCTCAACCCGCGCCAGGTGGAAACCCTCAGCTACCGGCCCGAGCGCGAGATGTACTTCTGGCCGCTGGCGCCGGTCCTGCTGTTCTCAATCGCCTTCTTCCTGGTGAGACAGTCCGCGCGCTGGCGCCGCGGTCGGCGCACCGTTCCGGAGCTAGCCGTCTCGTCCGGTACTCCTGTCACCGAAGGCACGGAGCCCGGTCGTGGTTGAGCTTGCCGAGTTTCACTTTCTGCGTCCCGCGTGGCTGCTCCTGCTGATCCCCGCCGCGTTTACTGTCTGGTTAATGCTGCGGGGACAGAGCATCACGCACGTCTGGCACGGCGTGGTGGCACCACACCTGCTGCCGCATCTGCTGGTTCGTCACGGCGAGCAGTCCCGCGGCTTGCGCCCGACATGGATTCTCGGACTTGTCTGGCTGCTCGCAGTGCTTGCTCTGGCCGGGCCTGCCTGGCAGCGTCAGTCTTCGCCCTTCAGTCAGGACGAGGCGGCGCTGGTGATCGCGATCAAGGTGGCGCCGGAGATGCTCGCCCGGGACGTGCAGCCCAGCCGGCTGGAACGCGCCGTGCACAAGGTGCGCGATCTGCTGGCTGCCCGGCCCGGGGCCCGCAGCGCGCTGGTTGCCTACGCCGGCAGCGCCCATCTGGTCCTGCCCCTGACGTCCGACGCCAGCATCATTGAAACCTTTGCGGCGGAACTGACTCCGGACATCATGCCCGTGCAGGGAGATGCGGCTGCAGAGGCGGTAGTTCTGGGCAACCGGCTCCTGAAACAGGCCGGCCTGGCGGGCTCTATCGTGCTGGTGGCGGACAGTGTTGAGCGTTCGCAGCTCGCCGGCCTGGAAGCTGCCAAAGCTGCGGGCGGGGTCGAGGTCCACATTCTGGCGATGGCAGCGGGACCGGAGGTGATCCCAACCTCGGACAGCCCGCCGGCCCCGGCGCTGGACCGTGACGCCATGGCGGCAGCATCCCGGGCGGCGGGCGGGTCGCTCAGGCTGGTAACCGTCGATGATGCAGACGTCCGCGCCCTGGCCCGGGACGTGGCCACGAGCCTGGCCCGAGCCCCTGCTCAGGACGGGCAGCGCTGGCGCGACGACGGCTACTTCCTGGTCCCGCTCATCGGCTTTCTGCTGCTGTTCCTGTTTCGGCGCGGCGGCGCCGTGGCGCTGGATTAAGCCATGCTGCGGCCGCTGACACTCTTCCTGCTGCTCTGGTTTTCCCAGCAGGCCGCGGCGGCCGGCTGGCTGGACCTCTTCCTTACCGAGGACCAGCAGGCCCAGCGCTTGTTCGATCGTGGTGATTTTGCGGCCGCGGCCGAGCGGTTCCGGGACCCGGAACGCATTGGCGCCGCGCTCTTCCGGGCCGGCGAGTTCGATCAGGCGGCTGCCGCCCTGGGTCGTTCCGCCAGCCCGGAGGCGGCCTACAACCGGGGCAACGCGCTGGTGATTCTGGGCCGTTACGACGAGGCCATCGACAGTTACCGCAAAGCGCTCGCCGGACGCCCCGGGTGGGAGGAGGCGCAGCAGAATCTTGCTCTGGCCGCCTTGCGCAAAGCGCGTCTGGCGCCCCCCGACGATGACTACGGCGGTACCGGCGGCATGCTGGAGGCCGATGAGATCGTCATCGACACCTCCGGGCGGACCGACCAGGCCAAAGGCGAGCAGGTGGTGGATGCGGAAATGGGACCTCTCAGCGATGAGGCGCTCCGCGCCCTGTGGTTGCGCCGGGTCGACACCCGCCACCGGGATTTCCTGCAGATCCGCTTCGCTTACCAGCTGGCGACTACCGAACGGGTGGATCAAGTGCCGGAAGATACGCGGCGAGAAGGCCCGTGAGGAAGTTGTCTACGGCTCGCTGCCGGTGCGCGCTGTTTGTGCTTTTGTTCGTCGCTTTCCAGAATAGTCATGCGGGGACGGAGGTGAGCGGCGAGATCCGTTTGCAATTCGCGGCCGAGCAGCCGGTGTGGGTGGGTCAGCAGGTCACCCTGAACCTGGATCTTCTTACCACGGGCTTCAGCTTCGGCGATCAGCAGTTCCTGCTGCCCGAGGTGAGCGGCGGGTTTCTGCTGCAGACGGATACCACCACGATCAAGCTCACCGAGCGCCGCGGCGGCGAGACCTGGCAGGTGCTGCGTTACCCCATCGCGTTCTTTCCCCAGCGCGCCGGTCGGTTGGAGGTGCCCGCGTTCCGCGTGAGCTACGCCGCCAGCGCGGGTTTCGATCAGCCGCCGCAGCGTTTCTCGTTCCTTACCGAGCCGGTGAGCCTCGAGGTGGCACGCCCGCCAGGGGTTGCAGATGACGGGCTCCTGGTCACCAGCGTCGAGTTCGATCTGCGCGCGACCTGGTCACCCCGACTGATGCCCGAGGCCGATGGCGAACCGGCAACCGCCAGGCTCGGTGACGCCATCACCCTGGAAGTAACCCAGAGCGCGGCCGACATCTCCGGAATGGTGCTTCCAGGCTTGCCGGTGCACAGGGCTCCGGGGCTGGCCGCCTACCCCCGAGCACCCAGGGTGGAAGACAAAGTTGCCCGCGGCACGCTGCGGGGTGCCCGGACGGATTCGGTAACCTGGGTCTTCGAGCAGCCGGGACGCTACGACTTCCCCGAGATCCGCTATCGCTGGTTCGATCCCGCAAGCAGGCAGGTGAGGGAAAGTCTGGTGCCCGGGCTGGCGCTGAATGTGGTCGCACCGCCGGGGGTTTCGGGTGGCGGCTCGGGTTCACAGTCAGCGCGTTCGGCCCTGGGCAGCGGCTGGGGGTGGGCGACCCTGCTGGCTCTGCTAGCCGTCGGCGCCTGGTTGTCCTGGCGTCGCCTGGCGCCCGTGCTCATTGCTTTCCGGCGGCACAGAAAGCGGCAGCTGGAAACCGGCGAACCGGCGCTGTTCAAGATGGCGTTGCGCGCCTGCAGGCAGCATGATGCCGCGGCTGCCTATGCCGCGCTGTCCCGCTGGGCGCAGCAATTTGGAGCTGCTGATGCGTCCAGGGGCCTCATCGCCTTCGCCGCGGGGTATGATCCGGCTTTCCGTCAGAGCGTTGAGGCGCTGCAGCGGGCGTTGGTAGGTGGTGCCGCGTGGGACGGAGGGCAGCTTGCGGACATGCTGCCCCAGGTCCGGCGACAGCTGGGTACCGGGTCGCCATCTGCGCCCGCGGCCGCTCTGGCCCCACTGAACCCGGGTAAGGCTTAACAGATTGAAAACGCGTGTTCTGCTATCGGTCGTCTGTCTCCTGAGCGTTCTGCCGATATTGGCCCTCGGGGCGGAATTCGTCGGCACCGAAGCCTGTATCGGACCTCGCCATGCAGCATGCGGATGCCGATAGCGTCCTGGGTGACTTTGCCGACGCGACCTTTACCTACGGCAAGGTCACAAGCACGTTCTTCCGCCGCGCTGGGGACTATTTCGTGCGTACCGACGGCGCCGACGGCAAGCTCGCCGAGTTCCAGGTCCGCTATACCTTCGGCGTCAGCCCGCTGCAACAGTATCTGGTCGAGTTCCCCGATGGCCGTGTGCAGGCTCTGGGCATCGCCTGGGATTCCCGACCTGCGGCCGATGGCGGGCAGCGCTGGTTCCACCTCTATCCCGATGATCAGGTAGACCACGATGACGAGCTGCACTGGACGAGCCCGCAGCAGAACTGGAACTTCCAGTGCGCGGAGTGTCACTCCACGAATCTCGAGAAAAACTATGATCCTGCTGCCAATCGGTTTGCCACAACATGGACAGATATTGACGTGGGCTGCGAGGCCTGTCACGGGCCGGGCGGCGACCATCTGGATTGGGTTGGGCAGGATCCAGCCGGTCGAGACGCTGATTCAGAAAAGGGGTGGGCATTCAGCCTGCCTGGAGCGCTGGATACCGCCTGGCCGATTGACCCCGACAGCGGATCGCCGAAGCCGAAATCAGCCCAGGCGGCCGGAGGTGAAATCGGCATCTGCGCCGACTGCCATTCCCGCCGCGCCAGCCTTGCAGGCGCGTCGGAAAGCGAGCCGCAATTTCTGAATCACCACATGCCGGCGCTGCTTACCGAGGGCCTGTATCACGAGGATGGCCAGATTCAGGACGAAGTATTCGTCTGGGGCTCGTTCACCCAGAGCCGTATGTATGAGGCCGGCGTTACATGCGGCAACTGCCACGATCCGCACAGTCAACGCCTGCACGCGCCGGGGGACGCCGTATGCGCGCAGTGTCATCTCCCCGCCAAATTTGCCACGCCGGCACACCATCACCATCCGCTGGACAGCCCGGGCGCAAGCTGCATCGATTGCCACATGCCGGAAACCGTCTACATGGTGGTGGACCCCCGGCGTGATCACAGCATCCGCGTTCCCCGGCCGGATCTGTCTGTGGGGCTGGGCACGCCCAACGCCTGCAATCGCTGTCATTCGGATCGCAGCGCTGAGTGGGCCGCTGGCCAAACGGCGCGTTGGTATCCAGATGGCCTGGGCGGACAGCAGACCTGGACGCCCGCCTTCGCCGCCGCCCGGGCGGGGAACCCCGCGGCGGAGGCGCAGCTGGTGGCGGTGCTGCAGGACAAAGCTATCCCTGATATCGGCCGGGCTACCGCGCTCCTGGAACTGCGTGCGTTTCTGAGCCCCGCGTCCGGCGACGCGTTGCAGAACGCCATGAGCGATGTCAGCCCGCTGGTGCGCATTGCAGGCCTTCGCGCGCTCGAGGTATTGCCCCCCGAGCAGCGTTATCCGTTTGCCGCCCCGCTGCTCGATGATCCGCTGCTCGCGGTACGGGTAGAAGCAGGCCGGGTGCTGGCGGCGGTGCCGGAAGCGTCGTTGTCCGTTGGCGAACGCACCAAGCTCCGACGAGCCGTCGCGCAGTACATCAGGAGCCAGGAGCACCATGCGGACAGGGCCGATGCTCGAACCAACCTGGGTAACCTGTTTCTGCAACGCGGCGATCTGGTCCGCGCCGAGGCGGAGTTCCGCAAGGCCATGGAGCTGGAGCCCACCTTCGCGCCCGCTTACGCCAACCTGTCGGACCTTTATCGCGCCCGCGGCAGGGATGATCTGGCGGAAGAAGTGCTGGCGGAGGGGATCGCGCTTCAGCCCGAGTCCGCGGCGCAGCATCACGCCATGGGGTTGCTGCAGGTCCGCAGTGGAAACAGCGCGGCCGGTCTCGAGGCGCTGGGGGAGGCCGTGCGCCTGAATCCCGACGATGCGCGTTTTGCCTATGTTTATGGCATTGCGTTGAACTCCACCGGCAGTCCTGAACGATCGCTGGAGGTGCTTGAAAGCGCATTGGCGAGCCACCCATACGATCGCGAAATTCTGCTCGCGCTGGTCACCATAAACCGGGACCAGGGCCATATTGAAACCGCGCGCCAGCATGCACGGCGCATGCTGGAAATCCGTCCTGACGACCCGCAGGCGCGGCAGCTGGCGGCATCCCTGCGCTGAAGAAGCCCACAGGCGGTGAGTCGCCGGCCCCATCGGCCTATCGGTGATGGAACTGGTAGACGAAATTTCTGCGACCGCTCGCACGGATTCACCGCTCAGCCCCGTCAAGGTGCCGGTCAACGACTAACCTTCAGGAAGCTGCTCCGCCTGCTGCCCGGCGGCCGCATTCCTGAAACCAACTGATGCCGTCGAATTGAAAAACCCAGCCATCGTTCTGTGCCTGCTTTTCGTCATTCTGGCGCCGTTGGCCCGTGGGCAGGAGGTGCTCCGCCTCGGCACCAATGTCTGGCCCGGCTACGAACCACTTTATCTGGCGGCCGAACGCGAGGCCTGGAGAGCCCGGCTCAACGTGAGGCTGGTGGAGTACCCGTCCTCCACCGAGGTTCTACGCGCTTTCCGTAACCGAGTCCTGGAAGCTGCGGCGCTCACCCTGGATGAAGTGCTGGCGCTGCGAGGCGCGGAGCTGCCGGTGAAGGTTGTGGCAGTGCTGGATATTTCCGCCGGAGGTGATGTGATCCTGGCGCGGCCGGAAATTGCAGACTTTCAGGCGCTGAAGGACCGGCGGATCGGTGTTGAGAGCGGCGCGTTGGGTGCGTATGTCGTCAGTCGAGCGCTGAAAATAAACGGCATGTCCCTTGCCGACGTGGAGATCGTTCCCATGGATGTCAGTGCCCATGAGAACGGGTATTCCAATGGCCTCGTAGATGCGGTTGTGACCTTCGAGCCGGTGCGTACGCGGCTGTTGAAAGCGGGCGCTCGGGAGGTATTCAACAGCAATCAGATTCCCAATGAGATCGTCGACGTGCTTGTTGTGCACGAATCCGTGCTGGCCACTCAGGGTGATGTTGTTCGTCAGCTCATCAAAGACTGGTTTCGAACCCTTGACTACATGAAGCGCGAACCAGACGCCGCCGCGCAGTTTACGGCCCGACGCCTGCGCATCACGCCGCAGGAGGTCGTCAGCAGTTATGAGGGCCTCTACCTTCCGGGCCCAGAGGAAAACCTCGCGTTGCTGTCCGGCGAGCTGACGCCCACGCTCCAGCGGCTGCACCGGGTGCTGGTTGGGCAACGGTTGCTGCCCGGCCCCGTTGACACCCGTGGCTTGATAGCACCCGACTGGCTGG
Source organism: uncultured Pseudomonadales bacterium (assembly GCA_947258825.1). Taxonomy (GTDB): domain Bacteria; phylum Pseudomonadota; class Gammaproteobacteria; order Pseudomonadales; family Azotimanducaceae; genus UBA7803. The sequence goes on along the minus strand of CAMYJX010000005.1, from coordinate 44,549 downwards.
CGGAGTAGAAGGGTGCCGCGTTCCAGCCTGCTTACTCTGGTTGCCGGGGTCATTCTCGGGACGTTTCTTCTGGTCAGCTTCGCGTCTTTCCTGCTCAGTCGACACTTCGTGCTGCAGAACATGGAAGGTAGCCTGATACAGGAGATGCGCACCCGACTCAATGCCACCCAGGGTACCACCCAAAGATTTCTGCAGTTGCAGCACCTCGAGGGGATCAAGAAGGTGGTGTCGGCTTACGGTTCTGATCCGGACCTGGAGGTGGCGCTGATAGCAGACGCCGAAGGCAGGATTCTCGCTTCCACGCGCTACCGGGATTTGGGTCAGCTCTGGTCCGAGTCGTCTTATGCGCTCGCGGATGACAAGGTGGAGCGCGTGACCCGTAACAGAATCAGCGATGTATCTGTCGATCGTAAGAACGATACGGTGAGCGGTTACATCAGCATCTGCGATGCTCATGCCGTTTCGGGCTTGCTGCGTAACCCGAGATGTGGCTTTCTGGTTCATCGGGTGAGCCTGGGTTTCCATCGCAACGAGGCGCTGGCCTCGCTGTATCGGCAGGCAACCTTGACCGGCGTGGGTTTCGCCTTCAGCGGCATCGTCATGCTGCTGATCTTTCGCCGCTCCATTACCCTGCGTGTCGGTCGGATCGTTGCCGCGCTTTCCCGTTTCGGAGACGGCGAACGACTGGCGCGTATTCGTCTTGCGGGCAGTGACGAGCTAGCCACGATCAGCCGATCGGTAGATCATATTCTCGATGAGCTGGCCGAAGACGAAGCGGAGCTGCGCAACAGCGAGCGATTCAAGCAGGCCATGATCGACAGCGCAAACTCTGCGCTGATTTCCGTAGACGCCGCGGGCACCATCGTCTTCTTCAGCGCGGGTGCTGAACGCATGCTGGGTTACACCTCAGAGGAGCTGGTCGGTAAAGCAAAGGGCCACATCTTTCACGATCCTCCCGAAGTGCGCCGTCGCGCCCAGGCTTTGAGGGCTGACGCCATACCCGATTTTCCGGACGCGCTGGATCTGTTTCTGCGCGAAGCATCTGACGGAACGGCGTACGAGGATGAGTGGACCTATGTCCGCAAGGACGGCAGCAAGCTGACCGTTGATCTTTCTGTTACGCCGCTGCTTGCGGCGGACGATACCGTCAGCGGCTATCTCGCCATAGCGCGGGATGTATCGGAAGAAAAAGCCCTGGCGCAGCGCTTGAAGCTCGCCGAGCAGGTATTTGAAAACGCCGGCGAAGCCATATTGGTTACCGATCACCGTTTGCGCGTAGTGGATGTGAACCCCGCCTATGTTCGGGTAACCGGCTTCACGCGTCACGAGGTCATAGGCAGTCGCCCCGGGATGGCGAGCCCGGGCCGTCATGACAGCGATTTCTACAAGAGGATGTGGCTCGAGATCCGTCAGACCGGCCAGTGGAGCGGGGAGATATGGGATCGGCGCAGCAACGGCGAGCTTTTTCCGCAGCTCCTCACCGTCAGCGCCATCAAGGACGACCACGGAAAGGTAAGCAACTACGTGGGCATCTTCAAAGACGTCAGCAGCCAGAAAGCTGCGGAAGAAGAGCTGGAGCGGATGGCCTATTACGATCCCCTGACGGGCCTGCCAAATCGGGCGTTGTTCAAGGATCGGTTGCAGCATGAGATCGACGTGGCGCAGAGAAAAGGTACCCTGATAGCCGTTCTGTTCATTGATCTCGACCGTTTCAAGTATGTCAACGACACGTTGGGACACGAGGCGGGCGACCAGCTACTGGTGGAAACGTCGCGCCGTATCCGGCGCAGCGTCCGGCAGTCGGATACCCTGGCGCGGCTTGGCGGCGACGAGTTCACGCTGATCTTGGCGGATATTGGCAGGCCTGCCGCCGCGAGCATCGTTGCAGAGAAGGTAATCCGATCCCTGCAGGATGGATTTCAGATCGACGGTCGTGAAGTCTTCATTGGCGCAAGCATAGGTATTGGCTTGTACCCGGACGATGGCCGAAGCGTTTCTACGCTTATCAAGAATGCGGATACGGCCATGTATCTGGCCAAGCAGGCGGGGCGGGGAGTCTACCGGTTCTTCACCAGCGAGATGAACTCGCGCAACGAACGCCGTATGACGATGGAATCCAGCCTGCGTCGAGCGGTCGACGCTTCCGAGTTTGTGGTCTTCTACCAGCCCAAGCTGGATATCGTTTCTCAGCAGATAACCGGTTTCGAAGCGCTGCTGCGCTGGGAACATCCGGACTTCGGACTTGTTCCCCCTGGCGACTTCATTCCTCTTGCGGAAGAGACCGGCCTCATCGTACCCATTGGCAAATGGGTTCTGCGGTCGGCCTGCGCCCAGCTGAAGCATTGGCAGGCCCACGGCTTTCCGGATCTGCAGATGTCGGTGAATCTGTCGGCCCGCGAGTTCCAGGATGCCCAGCTGGCTGGAGACGTTGCCGCTCTGCTGCAGGAACTTGACCTCGACCCGGAAACTCTCGACCTGGAAGTCACCGAGACCATGCTCATGGCGGATGCCGACGGGGCGCTGGAAGTGATGGAGGAACTCCGGCAGATGGGCGTCGGTCTGTCCATCGACGATTTCGGGATGGGCTACTCGTCGCTGGGCTATCTGAAGCGATTCCCCATTCAGACCCTGAAGATCGATCGCAGCTTCGTGCGGGATGTGGTTGAAGATCCGGAAGACGCAGGCATCGTGCGCGCGATCATAGCGCTTGCTTCGACGCTGCAGCTGCAGGTGGTCGCTGAGGGTGTGGAAACCGAGGCTCAGCAGGACTTTCTGATCGCCGAAGGCTGCCGAGGCGCGCAGGGTTACCTGTATTCCCGGCCGCTGCCCGCTGACGAGGCCGCCGTCTTTCTTTCCAGCTGGTCGGTTGAATCGTCAGCAGGTAAAAGGGCCGGTCTGGCGCCGATGTTGGCAGGCCCGCAATAGATGCTGCCGGGCCCGCACTAGTCGACGCTTTTACTGGACCGGTGGTAGCGGGTCACGATGTCCGGGTCCGGCGCAAGATTGGTTTTCGATTCTTCTTTGCCCGGATACTCGAGCTTGGACAGCACGTACCGCATGCTTTCCAGGCGAGCCTTCTTCTTGTCGTTAGCCCTGACCAGGATCCAGGGGCTGTAAGATGTGTGGGTCTTGCTGAACATCTCTTCTTTGTACCGGGTATAGAGATCCCAGTTTTCCTGGGCCTTGTCGTCCACCGGGCTGATCTTCCACTGCTTCAGCGGGTCGAGGCGTCGCGATTCGAAGCGCTCGTTCTGCACCTCTTTTGAGATTGAAAACCAGAATTTCACCAGCTCGATGTTGTCCTCGTAGAGCATGTGCTCGAACTCGGGCACCTGCTGCATGAAGATGCGGTATTGCTGTTGCGAGCAGAAGCCCATGACTGGCTCCACCACCGCTCGGTTGTACCAGCTGCGATCGAAGAAGACGATTTCGCCGGGGTCCGGCAGATGCTGGGTGTAACGCTGGAAGTACCACTGGCCCTTCTGCACCTCGGTTGGTTTGGGCAGGGCAACCACCCGGGCGCTGCGAGGATTGAGGTGCTCGATGAACCGGCGGATGGAACCTCCCTTGCCCGCCGCGTCTCGCCCCTCGAAGATGATGGCAACCCGCCTGCCCTCGAGCTGAACGGCTCGTTGCAGCTTCACCAGCTGTACCTGCAGCAGCTCCAGTTCCTGCTCGTAGCGAAGCTTGATCAGCGCTTTCTCTACGTTGACGTTCTTGGTGCTCAGCAGCTGAAAGAGCCCCTTTCGGGTGTTGACGGCGGCCAGTTCCTCAGATGTCAGATGAACGCTTTTCTTGAGCGTTTTGCCCAGAATCTTCTCTTCCTGGGTCAGCGCGCTGGTCTGTTTCGAGGGCTTCGGGGCAGGCGCATCATCCCCTGTCTGGTCGTCGGGGACTGGTTGTAAGGGTTCTGTGGTCGTCATTTAGCTATGCCTATCGAAAGGTTAGGTTCAGGCGAGAATCAACTCCTACCTCGCACAATAACATCGGAGACACAACCCGGAGGCTCCCGGGTTTCCCGTATAGACAAGAAAAATTATAGACAAGGGTGGCGAGTGCGCCGGGTGATTCGCTCAGTCGGCCTGGAGCGCGGACAGCTTCCGATAGAGGGCGCGCTCGCTGATACCTAGCGCTTCCGCCAGGCCTTTCCGATCCCCCTGATGAATTGTCAGCGCGTGCCTCAGATAGGCGGTTTCGGCATCTGCCAAAGGGATCACACGGGTGCCCTCCGCGGGCGACCGGGTGCCCTCGACGGTTGGCCAGGTGTCGGTACCTGGCGCGTTGCCGCGCACCCGTGGCGGCAGATGTTCGTCCCGGACCACGCCGTCGTCGGTCAGCAGCACGGCCCGCTCCACCAGGTTGCGCAGTTCCCGCACGTTACCCGGGAATCGGTAACGGGAAAGCGACGCCAGCGCCTCTGGTGAGAACGTCACCCTGTCTTGCATGGCCAGGCGCGTCAGCATGGACTGGATCAGTGGCCCAATGTCCTCCCGTCGTTCACGCAGCGGTGGCAGCTCGACGTCGAACACGTTCAGGCGGTAGAAAAGATCTTCGCGAAAATCCCCCGCCGCCACCATGGCCGTAAGGTCCCGATGGGTCGCGCAGACCAGGCGAAAGTCGGCGTCCTGCCACGCGGTGCTGCCGACCCGGCGGAAACGACGGGTTTCGAGCAGTCTCAGCAGCTTGACCTGGGCCGGCAACGGTATGTCCCCCACCTCGTCAAGGAACAGCGTGCCGCCCTGGGCCGCCTCCACCAGGCCCGGTTTGTCGGCATTCGCCCCGGTGAACGCCCCCTTCGCGTAGCCGAACAGCTCGCTTTCGAACAGCGCGTCCGGCAGCCCGGTGCACTCCAGCGGCACGAAGGGCCCGGTTGCCCGTTTTGACAGCCGATGCACGCTTTCCGCCAGCAGCTCTTTTCCGGTACCCGATTCTCCTAGCAGCAGCACCGTTGCGTCACTGGGCGCGACCCGCTGAACGAGCGCGAGAGCTCTCTGAAAGGCCGGTGAGCGTCCCACGAGCCCTTCGCCGCTGGCATTGGCGCTGGCCACGCTGGACGGCCGCATGATCTCGATGAAGTAAAGAACCTCCCCGCTGCCAGGGTCCTGCACCGGCCACATTTCCACGTTGACGTATTCCTCTCCCCGGGGGGTGTGATGAATATGCAGCACCTGGCTGTTGTCGCCGGTCTGCAGGCTCTTTTTCAGCGGGCAGGACTCCCCCGCCTGGTCGCAGGGCACGGAGTAGCGGTGGGAAACCTGATAGCAGCGGCGGTTGCGCAGGTTGGCTTCCTGGCCATAGACAGCCTGGTAAGCGCCATTGGCGGCCAGGATTTCGTAGTCACGGCTCAGCAGAATCGCCGGGTCCTTCAGGCAGTTGAGGATGGCCGCCGCGTCCGAGCTGATTTCCATGGGTCTGCATCCATTTGCGTCAAAACTGTTTGCGTCAAAACTGGCAGTTCTGGCAGCAGAGTATATGCCATTTATGGCAGCTAACCACTCCTGTTGTGAGCTAAATCCTTGATTATCCATAGCTTGAGCACTTGGCACGGTTTAAGCATTGAAAAAGTTATAACCTTATGTATAAATGGAATATAGGCGCATGTCGATGGCCGTCGATCGAGGCGCAGGTGAAGAGGCCAAGCATGAAACCCGAAATTGAAGCTTTCTTTGATGAAGCGACCTATACCTACAGCTATGTGGTCGCCGATCCGCAGTCCAACACTGCTGCCGTCATCGATTCGGTTCTTGACTACGATCCCGCCTCGGGGCGCACCGCGACGACGTCCGCCGATCGCATTTTGGACTTTGTGCGCAAGCAGGGTCTGGAAGTGGCCTGGATCCTGGAAACCCATGTCCATGCCGATCACCTCTCGGGCGCCAGCTACCTCCAAGCCCAGCTGGGCGGACAGACAGCGCTCGGCAGCCAGGTGACCGAGGTGCAGTCGGTCTTCGGCGACCTTTTCAATGCCGAGCCGGAATTTGCCCGCGACGGCAGCCAGTTTGATCGCCTCTTCGAAGACGGTGAAATTTTCCGGGTGGGCAACCTCGAATGCACGGTCTGGCATACGCCCGGCCACACGCCGGCCTGCGTGACCTATGTGTTCGAAGGCGCCGCCTTCGTGGGCGATACGATTTTCATGCCCGACTACGGCACCGCCCGGACTGATTTTCCCGGCGGAGATGCCCATGTTCTGTACCGGTCCATCCGGCGAATTCTTTCGCTGCCCGAGCAAACCGTGCTCTACCTGTGCCATGACTACGAAACGGAATCCCGGGATGCATTCTGTTGCCGCACCACGGTAGCCGACGAGCGGCAATCCAACATCCATGTTCGTGATGCTGTCTCCGAAGAGGAATTCGTCACCTTCCGTCGGGCACGGGACAAGGATCTGGCCGCACCCAGACTGCTGCTCCCATCAGTGCAGTTCAACATGCGGGGCGCGGCGTTTGCGCCGCCGGAAGACAACGGCATGCAGTATCTGAAGATTCCGGTACGAGCGGCGTAGTCTCCCCAACGCTTTGGAAAAAACCCTGAAGAAAACATGACGCATTTGAGATCAATTAAGGAGAGAGGCTGATGGCCGCTTTAGTGCTCGCCTGGCCCGGTGCCATTGCTATCGGGCTCAGCCTTGGCCTGTTGGGCTCCGGCGGCTCTATCCTGACGGTACCTGTTCTGGTTTATCTGCTGGACCAGCCGGAGAAGCTGGCCATCGCCGGGTCCCTTGCAATCGTCGGTGCCATCGCGGCCGTTGGCAGCGTGCCTTACATCCGCTCGGGTCTGGTGAACTGGCGGGCGGTGCTGCTGTTCGGCGCGCCTGGAATGCTCGGTACCTATCTGGGCGCCTGGCTGGCGGTTTTCGTGTCTGGAGCCTTTCAATTGACGCTGTTCGCTGGCGTCATGCTGGCTGCTTCCGTGCTGATGCTGCGACCTATCGACCTGGAGAAAGCGAGCGCGAGGCGCCCGGCCGCGCCCCGTTCCGCCTGGAAAATCCCTCTGGACGGGTTGATCGTGGGCATCATCACGGGTCTGGTTGGTGTCGGCGGCGGCTTCCTGGTGGTGCCCGCGCTGGTGCTGCTGGGCGGGCTCAGCATGCGTCAGGCGGTTGGCACCAGCCTGGTCATCATCGCGCTTAAATCCTTCAGCGGGTTTTATAAGTACCAGGATGTGCTGGCCACGCAGGATCTCAGCCTGGACTGGGAGATCATAGGCCTGGTCACGGCGCTCGGAATCGCCGGGAGCCTGGCGGGTAACCTCATCGGCGGGCTGATTCCCCAGGACAAGCTGAAGAAAGGCTTCGGGGTCTTTCTCATCATCATGGGTGGCTACATCCTCTTCAAATCAGCGCCTGCACTCATTTAGGCGGCGCTAGCCTGCAACAGCTTCAGAAGCATCGAAAACATGGACATTAAAACGATTTCTCCATTTCTCTCCGTCTCGGCTCAGATAAGCGAATCGGACGTAGGCATTCTGGCCAGTCGGGGTTTCCGCACCATCATCAGCAACCGACCGGATGGCGAGGCCGACGACCAGCCGAGTACGCAAGCGCTTCGGGAAGCAGCGGGGCGGCACGGGATCATATTTCATGCTCAGCCGGTGAAATCCGGCCGAATTACCGATGACGATGTTGGTGCTTTTGCTTCGCTGCTGGACGGAGCGGCAGGGCCTGTGCTCGCCTTCTGTCGGACGGGTACCCGCTCTATTTCGCTTTGGGCGCTGGCCGAATCTCATCATCTTTCGCCGGACGTCTTGCTCGCTGCGACGCTGAGTCAGGGTTACGATCTGGAAGGTCTGCGGGAGCGCCTCGAATCCCGTTTTCAGAGCGTTTCCCTCAGAGGTGAGGACGGCGAGGAGAATGTTGCCGCGCAGCCGGAGGGCGCCCGGCCGCGGTCCTTCCCGACCCACGACGTGGTTATTGTCGGGGGCGGTGCCGGTGGTCTTGCTACCGCCTCCAGTCTGCTCCGTCGCAAACCGGACCTCGATGTGGCCGTGATCGAGCCCAGCGAATGGCACTACTACCAACCCGGCTGGACCCTGGTGGGTGCTGGCGTGTTCCCGCGCAACCGCACGGAAAGGGCGATGGCGAAGGTCATGCCCGAGGGCGTCAGATGGCTGAGAGCCGCCGTAGCCGCGTTCGAGCCGGAGCGTCACGCGGTCGTGCTGGAGGATGGTGAGCTCATTGGTTATCGGGCCCTGGTCGTAGCACCTGGTATCAAGCTCGATTGGCACGGCGTGGATGGCCTGCTGGATACCCTGGGGCGCAATGGCGTGACCTCCAACTACCTCTTCGACATGGCGCCTTACACCTGGGAGCTGGTTCAGAGCCTGCGTGCCGGGCGTGCCGTGTTTACCCAGCCGCCCATGCCCATCAAGTGCGCGGGTGCCCCCCAGAAAGCCATGTACCTTTCCTGCGATTACTGGCTCAGGCAGAAGCGGCTGCAGGATGTAGAGGTCGCCTTCCACAATGCCGGTGGCGTGCTGTTCGGTGTTCCCGAGTATGTTCCCGCATTGCAGAAGTACGTGGAACGCTACGGTGCAGCGCTCAACTTCAACAGCAATCTGAAGGCCGTAGACGGGCCCTCGAAGAAGGCCTGGTTCGATGTTACCGCGGGCGAACAGACTACCAGCCTCGAGGTCGAGTTCGACATGCTCCACGTCTGTCCGCCTCAGGTGGCGCCAGATTTTGTGCGCAGCAGCCCCCTGGCAGACGAGGCCGGCTGGGTGAAAGTCTCGCCGGAAACCCTTGCGCATCAGGAATTCGGCAACGTGTTCGGCCTGGGTGATGCCTGCTCAGCGCCCAATGCCAAAACGGCGGCAGCGGTTCGCAAGCAGGCGCCGGTGGTGGCTGAGAATGTCCTGGCCGTTCTGGAGGGTCATGCGCCCAGGGCCATCTACGATGGCTATGGTTCCTGCCCCCTCACCGTCGAGCGCGGCAAAGTGGTTCTTGCTGAGTTCGGCTACGGAGGCAAGCTGCTGCCGTCGTTGCCACGCTGGGTGCTGGACGGCCGTAATCCGACGGCGCTTGCCTGGTTCATGAAGGCCCACATGATGATCCCCATCTATTTCGACCTGATGCTCAAAGGCCGGGAATGGCTTGCCAGCCCTTCGCTGCTGCCCCACGATCCGACCCCGCACGATTCTCAGCCGGCCTGCTCGTCGTGAAGTGTTGGGGTTTATGGCGCCGCTGTCTTGTGCTGTGATATCGGCCTCAGCCGCTAAGTAAGAAGGTCAGGACCATGGATTGGATAGCTCCGGTAACGGGCGGTGTTCTTATCGGATCCGCAGCGGTGCTGCTCTGGTTGACGCTGGGTCGCGTGGCTGGCATCAGCGGCATCTCGGCCAATGCCATGCACGCGCTTCGGCCCGGCACATCGCGCCGGGCTGACGGGATGCACTGGCCTCTGGCCTTTGTTGCGGGACTCGGCCTGGGTGGCTGGCTTGCATACGGGTTTGTCGCTCGGCCGGTCACTCCTGCCTTGACCGACGCGCAGATTATCGCGCTGATGGTTGCCGGCCTGCTGGTGGGTGTGGGCACTCGCCTGGGGTCCGGCTGCACCAGCGGCCACGGCGTCTGCGGGGTCGCCCGCCTTTCGAAGCGCTCCTTTGCAGCCACTGGCGTGTTTCTGGCGGTGGGCGTGCTCACTGCCACGCTGGTGCACGGAGCATGAGGGTGCACGGAGCATGAAGCAGATACTGAGCGGGCTGCTGGCGGGTGCTTTGTTCGGGGCAGGGTTGGCAGTGTCCGGAATGACCGATCCGAATAAGGTGCTCGCTTTTCTCACGTTGGACAGCAACTGGGATCCAGCGCTCCTGCTGGTACTTGCCAGCGCCGTGATTACCTCGGCGATAGGCTATACGGTTGTCAACCGGCGCGCGGCGCCCCTGTTCGACCGGAATTTTCACTTGCCGGCAAAAACCACGCTCGATAGGCGCCTGCTTGGAGGCGCGGCCATTTTCGGCGTTGGCTGGGGCGTGGCCGGGTTCTGCCCCGGACCTGCCATCGTTGCCGCCTTGACGCTGGATATCCGAGCCTGGCTGTTTCTTCCCGCATTCGTGCTGGGCATGGTGATCTATGAGGTTTTTCTGCTGCCCAAGGCGGCGCCACAGGCCTGAATCCGCGTTGCTCCCGCGTTGCTCCCGCGTTGCTCCCGCGTTGCACCCGCGTTGCACCCGCGTTGCACAGACGTGAGCAGATTTGCCATGCTGTGCTTGAATTAAGGTGTTCTGACACAGGGAAGTAAGTCGATATGATTCACGCAATGCAACGAAGCCTTGTCAGCCTGCTGGTACTTTGCCTGCTGGTAACCGCACCGCTGGCGCCGGTTCAGGCAGCCATCATCGGTACCGAGGAGGCGATCACCCGCACCGTCGAAGCGCAGACGCGGGAAGCGCTGGAAGGCCGCATCAATGCGGTTCTTCTTCGAGAAGATGTTCGTGCTCAGCTTACCGCCATGGGCGTCGATCCGGCTCAGGCGAGCGAACGGGTTCAGAGTCTTACCCTCTCCGAGCTGCAACGGCTTGACGGGCAGCTTGGTCAGCTTCCGGCAGGTGCCGGCATCCTGGGCCTCGTTGGCGCGGTCATGGTGGTGTTGCTGATTCTCGAGCTCGTTGGGGTCACCGATATTTTCAAGAATTTCTGATCCTGCCATCGGCTCCATCAGCGGCTGCGGTCTATTAGTGAGGCGCGGTCTGTTTGTGAGCCGCGGTCTGTTTGTGAGCCGCGGTCTGTTTGTGAGCCGCGGGCGCTTGATAAGCCGCGGTCTATTAGTAAGCCGCAGGCGCTTGCTGCTTTTGGTGCTCACGGGGCTGCTGGCGGGCTGTGCCGGATTCGGCGGCGGATCCTATCCGCCGCTCGCCGGGGTGCCCGTCGAGTTGACCGAAACCCCTTTCTATCCCCAGACCCGCCAGCACTGCGGGCCGGCGGCGTTGGCAACCGTCCTGGATTTCAGCGGCGTCGCTGTCCAGCCGGATTTGCTGGCGCCGGAGCTCTTCGTTCCCCAGCGCGGAGGTACGTTTCAGATCGAGCTGATGAGCGCGACCCGCCGCCGCGACCGGCTTGCGGTGACCATCGCTGCAGATTCGCAGGCCCTGGTCCAGCAGCTGCAGATGGGGCGACCTGTGCTCGTGCTGCAGAATCTCGGTCGGAGTTATCTGCCGGCCTGGCATTACGCGGTGGTGGTGGGATACGACCCGCAGAAAGATGTCTTCCTTCTCCGGTCCGGCACAACCCGGCGTTTGAGCATGTCACGGCAGCGTTTCGAATCCACCTGGCAGGGCGGCGAACGCTGGGGATTCGTGGTCCTCGCGCCGGGGCAGTTGCCCCGGGGCTTGGACAAAACCGCCTATCTGGAATCCGCTGCCGGCCTGGAAAGCACGGGTCGGTTCGGCTCGGCGCTGGTCGCGTTCGACAGCGCGCTCACCGTCTGGCCCGCCGCGCCCTTTGCCATGCTGGGCCGCGCCAACAATCTGTATCGTCTGCAACGCTTCACCGAAGCGGAGACCGCCTACCGGGCGTTGCTCGAGGTGGACCCAAGAAATCAGATCGCCGCCCACAACCTGGTCACCCTGCTCCTGGAACGGCAGCGTCCCTGCTCCGCGGCCGCCGTTCTGGGTGCCCTCGAGAAACCTGATACGGCGCTGTTCGGCGATCTCCCGGACCTCGCTGAGCTATCTGAGGCCGGGGAGAATTGCATCTGACTCTGTCCTCATAGGGGATAGTCCGGATAGAACGCCACGGGCGCCGCTTCCGGGCCCGTCAAATCAGGGGTTTCGCCGGGCGTTTTAAAGACTTAGCCTTTCCAGGTGTTGGAATGAGGTTTCGGGGGAAGCCGCAATGAAAAGGAAATCCGGCCTTCGTTGGCTCCCGCTGGTGTGTGCGTGCGGGTTGTTCTGGAGCTTCCTGGTTCCAGCACAGTCGGCGGAGGTGGGCGACGTGCTCGATGTGCAGCGCGGCTATCAGACCGCCGCGCAGCAGAGCCAGCAGCGCGTTGAAGCGCTGGACCAGCAGACGGTCGCCATGATCGCTCGCTACAACGACGAGTTGAAGCGACATGATGACCTGCTGACTTATAATGAGAACCTGCGTCAGCTGCTTGCCAGCCAGGCGGAGGAAAAGGCGCGCCTGGCCACCGAGCTCGGCGACATCGAGGTTGTGCGCCAGAGCATCGTGCCGCTGATGCTGGAGATGGTGCAGGTGCTCGAACGCTTCATACAGCTCGACAAGCCGCTGCTTCTGGCGGAGCGGCAGGCCCGATTGGAGCAACTTCAGGCGAACCTTACCCGATCGGACGTTGATCTTGCGGAGAAGTACCGTCGCCTGATGGATGCGTATCAGATCGAGGCAGAGTACGGCCAGTCGCTGGAGGCATATGAGGGTAGCGCCGTGATTGACGGGCGCGAGAAAACGGTCGATTTCCTGCGGGTCGGGCGGCTGGCCCTTTATTTCGTTTCTCTGGATCGCAGCGAAGCTGGCCTCTGGGATCCCTCAGCCGGTAGCTGGAACATGCTGCCGGCGTCGGCGCTGGACGGGTTGGACTATGCCCTGCGAGTAGCCCGCAAGCAGGCGCCGCCAAACCTTCTCGAGTTGCCGCTGTGGTCGGAGGCCACCCCGTGAAGCGCTCCCGAGTCTTCGCTCGAGCGTTCGCCCTGGCTTCGAAAAGGACCTTCGCCTTCGGCGCCCTGCTGGTGATGCTGGTGGCGGTCAGCGCCCGCGGCGATACGGGAGATCCCGGCGCAGAGGCCGATGCCGACGACCCGGGTCCTAAGACCCTGGAGGCGCTGGTCGAATCCGTCCGTTCCGGCAGCGCGACCCGTCGAGCCCGGTTGGCCGAGCGGGAACGTCGATTCGTGGCGGCCCGGGACGAGCGCGCAACGCTTCTGCGGGAGATCGAGCAGCGCCGCCGGGCTGCTGAGGCAGAAGCCGATCGACTGCGTGCGCGCTTCGAGCAGGGTGAGCAGGAGCTGGCCGCTCTGGAGACACAGCTCGATGAGAATGCGGGGGATCTGCGTGAGGTCTTCAACGTCGTTCGACAGACGTCGGGCGATATTCTGCCGACGGTGCAGAACTCCCTGGTCAGCGCTCAGTTTCCTGGTCGGGCCGCCCTGGTGGAAAAACTGTCCCGCAGCGATTCCGTGCCTACCGCATCGGAGCTCAGAGCGCTGTGGCTGCTGCTGCTCGACGAGATGAACCACAGCGGCAAGGTATCCCGCTTCCAGACCAGGGTGATTTCCGCCGACGGCACGGAAGCCGAGCGACGAGTCACTCGGGTGGGTACCTTTGCTGCCTTGTCCGAAGGTGACTATCTGCGTTACCTGCCCGAAAGCGGCAACCTGCTGGTGCTCCCCCGTCAGCCCGCAGGAATCAGCTCGGAAGCCATCGTTGCGTTCGAAGCAGGCGAAGCGGCGATCAGCAGCGTGGCGCTGGATCCGTCCCGGGGCTCTATTCTTTCTCTTATCGTTCAGGCGCCGGATCTTCGGGAGCGTATTGAGCAGGGCGGCATTATTGGCTACATCATTCTGCTCATCGGCCTGGTTGGGTTGCTTCTGGCTGGGGCCAGGTTTGTCTCGACGGTGCTCGCCCAGCGATCCATGCGCGTCGCGCTGGCGAGCGACTCCGCGGAGGGTGGGCACGCGATTGCACAGCTTCGCGCGGTCAGTCGCGACCCTGACTATCGGCAGGATGCGGATGCGCTTTCGGCGAAGCTCGACGAGATCGTCATGGTATCTGCCGAGCGGCTGCGTCGCGGGTTGCCGGCGCTGGCCATCTTCGCGGCCGTGAGCCCGCTGCTCGGATTGCTGGGGACGGTAACCGGAATGATAGAGACGTTTCAGGTGATCACCCTGTTCGGCGCCGGAGATCCGCGATTGATGTCCGGTGGTATCTCCCAGGCCCTGATCACGACTCAGCTGGGGCTCAGCGTTGCCATTCCCCTGCTGCTGATTCACAGCTTCCTTCAGGGGCGCGTCGATACGCTGATTACGCGGTTGGATGAGGCTGCGGCGGAGCTTTTTGCTGCCGGTCGTGCCCGCGGGCAAAAGGTCTAGGGCGGTGCTCAAGGAATGGTTCAATAACAGTGAGCTGCTGCTGGCCGGAGGCTGGATCGTGCTGATGATCCTCCTGTTGACCTTTGCAATGTGGCTGCTGATTCTAGACCGCTATCTTTATCTCTGGCGCGGCAGAAGCGTCCTTGTTGCTTCTGCCTTTGCCCGCTGGCAGCGGCTTCGCAGTCAGGATCCGAGAGCAAACCAGCGCCTTCGCGTTGCCATAACCCGAGGGGCTCACGATGACATGGGTCGGTGGCTTGGCACCATTCAGGTCATCACCGCTATCCTTCCGCTGCTCGGTTTGCTGGGAACAGTGAGCGGCATGATCAAGACTTTTGAAGTCATGACGGTTTTCGGCACGGGAAACGTGCGTGGCATGGCAGAGGGCATTTCCCAGGCGCTCATCACGACCATGGCCGGGTTGCTGGCTGCGCTGTCAGGCATGTACTTCGCGAACGATCTGAAGCAGAGAATCCGCTCGCGGTCCGACCACCTGGCTGAACATCTCGGCATGGAGGGGGAGGCGGCCTCATGATGCGATCCCACGGCCGCGAGGAAGGTGGCGGCGCCGCCATCAACCTCACCCCGCTCATCGACATGGTGTTCATACTGCTGATTTTCTTTGCGGTGAACTCCACCTTCGTGAAAATAACGGGGGTCGACGTGGAACAGCCCGTGGCGAAGACCTCGACGTTGCAGCCCGCCTCCGTCGTTCTCATTGCCGTGACCGAAACCGGCGACATCTGGGTGGACAAGAAAAAGGTAGACCCGCGTCGTCTGCGCGGAGTCGTGGAGCGCATGCTGCTGGAGAGCCCTGACGCTTCCGTTGTGGTGCTGTCCGACGAGGCTTCGAGAACCGGGCTGGTGGTGGACGTTATCGATCAGGCGAGGCTGGCCGGCGCGTCCCGCGTAGCGCTTGCTGCCGCGGCGCCCGCCGAACAGACAACATCAGAGCCGTGAGGGTCGCTGCTGCTGCTGTCGGCGCTTTGGTCATCACGTTGTCCCTCTATGTGCTGATGGATCGGATGATTTCCCAGGACCGCATTCGATTGGTAAATACCTTCAACGCTCAGCCCATCGAGTTCGTGCGCACCCCGCTGGACAGCGAGACCCGCTCCAAAGATCGTCGCCGCAAGCCGCCGCCCAAACCCAAGGAGATCAGAAAAGTGCGCTCTGATCTTGAAACCTCGGTAACCCGGGCGGCCAGCCTGCCACAGCAAACGATGGCCTACGATGTTAAAAGCCTGCTTGGCGAAGGCGGCGGTGTCGCCCTGGGTCAGACGCTCATGGAGGGCAGCGCCGAGTCCATGGCCATGGTCATGGCCAGCGACCTTACGGCGCTGAGCATGCTTCCTCCGCAGTATCCGCAGACCGCGCTGATGCGGGGGCTTGAAGGTTGGGTGCAGCTTGCCTTCATAGTCTCCGAGGAGGGTCTGGTGGAAGAGCCGACGGTGGTGGATGCCAAACCCAGCGGGGTTTTCAACAACGCCGCCCGGAATGCGGTTCTACGCTGGCGATTCCGCCCCGTTCTCAACGATGGCCGGGCCGTTGCCGTTCGCGCCTTCGTGCAGATCGACTTCAACCTGCCGGACGAATGATGGGACGGCTCTCGCTACTGCTCGTGTTGTGCTGCTGCGGTTGGCCGCTGGTCCAGGCAGCTGCGGGCAGTGCTGCCGGGCAGGCCATGTCTTCCGAGCTCGCTGCTCGGTTGACCCGCATCATGGAACGCAGCTCGGACGATCCGGATCGGGCTCTGGCAGACCTCAAGGCCCTGGCTGAGCGTCGCCGAGGGCCGAGAGATCTGCGCTTCATCATGGCCCAGCGGGCGGCCCTGCTGGTGCAGGAAAATCAGCTGGGAACGGCGCGCGAGGAGCTGCGGGATACCCTGGCCGGGCAGCCTCCGGATTATGCGCCGGAGCTGCAGCTGCGCCTGGGTCAGGTATTGCTCATGCAGGATGATGTCGAGGGCGCCCTCGCGCACCTGCTGGAATGGTCCCGTTATGCGCAAGATCCGGCGCCTGCAGGCGTATTTCTGATTGGCTATACCTACCTGCGCCTCGAGCAATTCGACTCCGCCGTGCCGCAGCTGGAGAAAGCCGTCGCCGAGGCTGCCAAGCCACCCGCCGCCTGGCTGGAAGTTCTGGCCTTTGCCTATATTCGGACCGAGCGCTCTGCCGAGGCCGTCGACCTGCTGGAAACTCTGATCGCCAGGCGCCCCGGGCAGGCTCGCTGGTGGCGTCAGCTGGCTTCCGTCTACCTGCTCATCGAGGATGTGCAGGGGGGCGCTGCGGGATTGGCGGTGGCGGCAGAGCTGGCGAAAGACCGCGATTTTTCTGACGCGCGGCGTTTGGCCCGGCTGTTCGGCTACATCGGCACGCCTGCCGACGGCGCCGTGTTGCTGCAGGCGGCCCTGGCGGATGCGGAGGCGGATTCGTCTTTCGACGACCAGATGCTGCTGGCGGAGATGTGGATTCTGGCCCGGGATTTCGAAGCCGCCATCGATGCGCTGCGCGACGCTGCGATCAACGCGCCGGATGGGGAGCCCTACCTGCTCATGGCGCAGCTTTACCTGCAGCGTGAACAATACGGGGAGTCCCGCGTGGCGCTGCGGGATGCGCTGGCCGCCTACGGCGAGCAGGCGCCGTCCAAGGTCTACTACCTGCTGGCGATCGCCGAGCTCAATCTGGATGCCCTGGATGCTGCCGAAGTGGCAATCAACGCCTTGGAGTCGGATCCGGAATTTGCCCAGCGAGCCGTAAACCTGCGCAGATCTCTGGCTGCTCGACAAGGGTTCTAAGGCGGCGCCATCGCGCTCCAGCATGATGCAGCAGGCGCCGACCGATCGTACAATGCCGCCCCTGCGAACGAGGAGCGAAAATTGAGCGAAGAGAATCGAGAGTCAGCGGTTGAGAGCCTTGCCCGTCTGGAGCAGAAGGCGTCTTTCGGCCCGATCGGACATCTGCCCGTGTGGCGCCAGGTAGAGGCTCAGCACGTAGAGCCGGGAATTCGCGCGCTGCTGCAAGAAACCGAGTCGGCCTTCCTGCGGCTGGAAAAGGATCTGCAGCAGCAGAAGAAGCTGGCAGACGCGGTTACCTGGGAGAAGCTGATGGATCCCATGGAGCACATCGGCGTCAGGCTTGGTCAGGCGTTAGGCGCGGTCATGCACCTCACCAGCGTCAAGTACACGGATGCCCTTCAGGAGGCCTATGACGCGGTGCGCCCCGAATATGTGCGTCTCAGCAACTACATGAGCCAGAGTGGGCCCGTCTACCAGGCCATGATCGCCCTGCGGGACGGACCGGAATGGGCGCAGCTGAATCCGGCTCGGCGGCGCATTCTTACGGAAGACATCCGCAGCATGGAGCGCTCGGGCGTGCATCTCGAGGGAGAGGCGAAGGCCCGCTATCAGGAAATTCAGGAGCGCCTTTCCAAGCTCAGCAACGACTTTCAGACCAACCTGGTCAAGGAAGAAAAGGACGCCCGGTTGAAGGTGGAGAATCCGGACCAGGTCCGCGGCGTGCCGGCCCCGATTCTGTCCATGGCGGCCCAGCAGGCTCGGGATGACGGCGCTGCCTCGGCAAGTGATGAAGAAAGCGGGCCCTGGCACTTCGTGGTCAACGGCGTGAACTACATGGCCGTCATCCAGCACGGCGAGGACCGGGCGCTGCGCGAGCGGTTTTATCGCGCCTTCCGATTCCGCGGCACCCGCCAACCCTTTGATAATCGTCCTCTGCTGGAAGAGATCCTGCGGCTGCGTCAGGAGCAGTCACTGCTGGTGGGGTTCAGCTGTTATGCCGAACGCAGCGTTGACGCCAAGATGGCCGAAACAGCAGACGAAATCTGGGCGTTGCTCGATGAGATAGAAACCTGGGCGAGGCCGGCTGCCGAGCAGGAATACGCCGAGCTCAAGGCATTCATGGCCGAGCAGGGGGCGGTGGAAGCCGCCGATCCGCAGCCGTGGGACCTGGCTTTCTGGACTGATAAGCTGCGCGAGGCGCGTTATGACTACGATGCGGAGGCACTGCGCGACTATTTTCAGATGCCCCGCGTGCTCGACGGCCTGTTCAATCTGGTGAACAAGCTCTATGACGTCGAGATCCGCGCCGTGGCCCAGGAGGCGGTGCCGGTGTGGGACGACAGCGTGGAGTTCTTCCAGGTCCTTCGCGACGGTGAGACCATCGCCGGCTTCTACGTCGACCCCTATGCTCGTCCCGGTGAAAAAAGAGGTGGCGCCTGGATGAATACCGTCGTGGGTCGCAGCCGCCTGCTGGCGGGCCCGGGGCAGGGGTCATCGCTACCCGTGGCACTCTTTGTCATGAACGGGCGCCCGCCCTCGGAAAGCCGGCCCGGGCTGATGTCGCTGGAAGAAGTGCGTACCCTGTTCCATGAGTTTGGCCACGCGACCCAGCACATGTTCACCGAGGTTGAAGAGGGCGGTGCGTCCGGTATGAACCTCGTCGAGTGGGACGCGGTCGAGCTGGCCAGTCAGTTCAACGAGTACTGGATGGAGTACAAGCCGTTTCTACGTGACTTGAGTGCGCACGTGGATACGGGCGAGCATCTGGATGACGGCACGCTGGGCCGCATCATCGGCAGCCGTAACTTCATGATCGGCATGTTCACGCTGCGCCAGCTGCTGTTTGCGAAGACCGACATGGCGCTGCATCAGTCCTACGGTTTGCCGGGCAGTGAAGCGGACGAAACACCGTTCGATATCGAGCGGAATCTGGCGCACAAAACCCTGGTTACGCCGGTGCTGCCGGAAGAGTCTCAGTTGCCGGCGTTCGGTCATCTGTTTGCCGGGGGATATGCCGCCGGCTACTACTCCTACAAATGGGCCGAGGTTCTGGCAGCGGACGCCTTTGCCGCCTTCAAGGAAGTTGGCCTCGACAATGACGAGCAGGTGCGAATCGTGGCGACACGATTTCGCGATACCGTGCTGGCCCTCGGCGGCAGCCTGCCGGCTGCCGAGGTCTACCGCCGCTTCCGCGGTCGAGACGCGACTCCGGACGCGCTGCTTGAGGATCAGGGGCTCAAACCCGCAGCCTGAGCCCGATCGGGCTCAGTCGTTGCGGCAGGCGTAGAGCCGGTATTCCACCCCGTCGGGTATGATGTGGCCCTCGCCTACGGTGACAAGGTTATTGAGCCAGGCATAGCGCTCGTCGCCGGTCTCAAAGCGCGGCTGGGTCATGAAGTAGTTGTCGCCGTAATCGGTCCCGGCGCCCTCCGCGAAGGCCTTGCTGATTTTGTCATTGAATTCGAGCACGCCCGTATACTGGGCGTAGATGTGAGCGCCGTCGTGGGTTTTGAACGTGGCGCGCACGTCCAGGTGGCCGTAACCCTGGTCGTCGACGAGGATCCAGTCACCGCCGCAGGTGAGCACTTCGCCTTTGAGCTTCGGGCCTTCGAAGCTTCCACCCGTCACCTCGGCAATCTGGCGGTTGCCGTACGGCCCCTTTCCCACCGGCTGCGACGGTTTCAGGTTGGCGTGATAATTCATCAACAGTTCCAGCTTCATGTCGTTTCCCCGCTCCGTTGGTTACTATCCGGGCATTGTGAACACAATCTGAGGGGGAGTCATGATCGTTGGTATTCATCATGTGGCGATTGGCGTGCCGGATTTTCAGAAGGGCCTTGCCTTTTATCGGGACGTGCTCGGTTTCGAAGTGGTGCAGAGCGGATCGTTCAAAGGCGACAATCCGGAGGCGGATGCTGCCATCGGCCTGCCGGACACCAGCGCCGAAATGGCCATGTTGAAAGCGTCGAACGCTTACATCGAGATGTGGCAGTACACCAACCCGCCCCCCGAAGACCACCGTTCCCGGCCCTGTGACTACGGATATCCTCACTTCGCGCTGCAGGTGGATGGTATTCAGGCGGAATATGAGCGCCTGCGCGCAGCTGGCATGGAGTTCGTCGGAGACCCGGTGGATTTCGGCACCACGTCGGCCATCTACGGCAAAGACCCTTTCGGCAACGTGATCGAAATCTACGAGATTCGCGATCAGGAAACGCCGCAGCTGTCGCGTTGAGTCGGCGGCCCGACGACGGGAACCACGTGGTTTATCGCTGGTACGTGGTGACCGTGCTCATGGTCGTCTCGGTGCTGGGCTACATAGATCGTCTGGTGCTGGGATTTCTGGTGGATCCCATCAAGGCGGACCTGATGCTCTCCGATACCCAGATGGGCGTGCTCACCGGGGTCGCCTTTGCCCTGTTCTACGTGATCATGGGCCTGCCGCTGGGTCGGTGGATCGACACCGGCCGGCGCACCGGCATTCTGTCGCTGTGCGTGGCGCTGTGGTCGGCCATGACAGTCGCCTGCGGTGCTGCGGTGAACTTCCTGACCCTGTTCGTCGGCCGCATGGGCGTGGCCAGCGGCGAGGCGGCGCTGAATCCTGCGGCGGTGTCCATCATCTCCGACCTGTTTCCACGGGATAGAAGCGCGCTGCCTATCTCGATTTTCTCCCTTGGCATCTACATTGGCGGCGGCCTGGCGCTGATACTTGGTGGTCAGCTGATCGATCTGTTCAACCAGATGGGCGCTGTTACGCTTGCCGGTTTTAGCGACGTGAGCGCCTGGCGTCTGGTCTTCTTCGCGGTTGGCCTGCCCGGCATCCTGGTAGCCGTGCTGCTCTTTGTCACGGTTCGCGAGCCCAGGCGGCACCTGCTTGGCGAGGCCGACACCGCCGCGGGCGCGTCGATGGCCGGCGTGTTCGCTTACCTCAAGGACCAGCGGAGCCTCTACCTCTGGTTGTTCGGCGGTACCCTGACGTTCGGCTTCTATCTCTATGCCGTGATCGGCTGGTATCCGGCAATGCTCATGCGCACCTACGGCCTCGAACCTGGGGACGCCGCGCTGGGTTACGGCCTGGTGTATCTGGTGTTCGGCGTTGCCGGCGCGCTGTCCGTCGGCCCGCTGACGGGAATGCTCAAGGCCCGCGGCGTCGACGAGGCTGCGGTGGTGCTCTGCTTTGCCGCGATGCTGGTGATGTTGCTTCCAGCGGCGCTGGGGCCGCTGGCGCCGTCGGCCTGGTTGTGTCTGGCCTGCTTTGCCCTCACCAAGTACTGCTGGGCGCTGACCATTACCACCGCGTTTGTCGCCATTGCCGAGGTAACGCCAAACACGCTGCGCGGTTTGATGACCAGCGTTTTCATGGCGGCGATGAACGTCACCGGCGGGGCGCTGGGCGCGGTGTTCGTAGGCGTGCTGTCCGATAACGTTTTCGGCCCCGAGCAGATCCGCTATGCCCTGAGCCTCAACGCGGCCCTGTTCGTGCCGCTGGCGGCGGTACTGTTCTTTGTCGCCCGTAAGCCTTACCGTCGGCGCATGGCCGAGCTCGGGGCCGAGAGCGATCAGTATCGAGAGACGGGGAGATGAATCCATGGATGTGAAAAGGCTGGCGGGAACCCTGCACGAGGCCTACGCCACCGGTGAGCTGCTGCCGGTGCCTTCCGGGACCGGCCAGACGCTTGCCCTGGCCGACGCCTACGCGGTGCAGCATGAATATGTTCGATTGCGGCTGGCAGAAGAGACCGTTGCCGGATTCAAGGCAGGCGCCACCGCGCCGGCCCCGCAGAAAGCGTTCGGTCTGACCGAGCCCATTACCGGCGTGCTGTTTCACTCCGGCCACCGCAAGCCTGGTGCCACTTTGCGTCTGTCCGATTTCCGGGCGCTGATGCTGGAGGTGGAGCTGGGCTTTCGCGTGGGCAAGACTATTCACAACGTTCCAAGTAACGTGGATGCCCTGCGCGAACATATCGACGCCTGCATGCCCATGGTCGAGCTGGCCGAGATCCCCTACGGCGGCGCAAAGTTCACTGGTCCCGATCTCATCGCCGGGAATTCGGCCTCATGCGCCTTTATCGCGGGACCGGAGCCCGACTGGCGCGGCGTGAACATCAATGCGGTCCAGGTGCGCTTCACCCGTGATGGCGTGACGCTGCACGAGGCGCCGGCCAGCGATGTGATGGGCGATCAATGGCAGGCGTTGCTTTGGCTGGTAGGACGAATCGTCGATCAGGGCTACGCGCTGGAACCTGGTCAGGTTCTCATGACGGGCTCCATAGGTGCGGCGCATCCCGGCAAGCCGGGAAACTATCTGGCCGATTTCGGCACGTTCGGGCAGGTGGGCTTCGAGGTCGTTGCTTAGCCTGGGATCGGATGCAGGCGGATGATCACGAAGGGCATCTGATTGTCCGCGTCCTCGTAGACGTTGCGCCAGAAGTCGTATTTTTCCGCCAGCGCTGAAAAGCCCTCGGCGAACTCTGCCTCGTTGGCCGCAGGGCGTGCTTCCATCGCGTAAAGCGTTTCGCCCACCTTCAGGCGCACCCGCGGGTTGTCCGCGATGATGCGGTTCCAGTACTTGGAGCCTGGAAACTCGGCCGAGGTTTCGTAAATGGACGGCACAAACACGTTGCCGTTCTTGCTGGCGATTACCGTGGTAACCGAATGAGGGATGCCATACCAGGGCCGGGTCTCCACGAACACTTCCATCTGCTCGTTGACGAAAGACCAGTCGCCGATGGGTCCCTCGGCCTCGCTGCCGGACAGCCAGGTGCCCGGCCTGCGGTCTTTCGGCTCGCAGCCGGCGGTGGCCAGCAACAGGAGAGCGATTGCGGGCACCGCAACCAGAAGTCGATGCGCCCGTTGGCTGCTGAATTCGCCTTTCGAAATCCGCTGCATGGTTCCTTCTCCGGCCCATTGCCTCTTCACCCTGCGTCGCGCAAAGGGAGACGGGCTGCACGCTGATGGTCTCGCAAATGGTACTCGACCCGCGGCCGGGGTTGCAGGCATCATGCCTGCCTGTGCGCCCGTAGCTCAGTTGGATAGAGCACCAGGCTTCGAACCTGGGTGTCGGGAGTTCGAATCTCTCCGGGCGCGCCATTTCTAAAGGGCTGCAGCCGATCATCTCGCTGGGGCTGTCACAAGTCGCGCTTGAATATCGGCGGCTCAAGGCGTGCCTGAAAAAAAGAGCATTTACTCCCGCTAAAAGAGAGTATATGCTCTCTTTTTCAGCCGAGGGGCCTGATCGTGTCAGACATTTTGCGCAGTCAGCCTCGTCAAGCTCGATCGAAACAGACCTTTGATGCGATTCTGTCAGCCGCCGCAGAGCTGCTGGATGAGCGTGGCTGGGAGGGCTTCAATACCAATCTCCTGGCTGAACGAGCCGGCTGTCGGGTATCAGCCGTTTATCGCTATTTCCCCGACAAGCTTGCCGTGGTCACTACGCTCGCTGAAAAGGTTGTGGGTGAATGGGGCCAGCAACTCGCCGACTTTGACCAGGCACTGGGCGAAAAGCAGGACATACGAGTTGTCTGGCCGGAATATCTGCACAGATTCATCAGTTCGGTTGAGCAGCAACAAGGCGCTTTGGCCATTCGTCGGGCTATGCAGGCGACACCTGCATTACGTGCAATCGATCAGGCTGACAACGAGCGGATGGCCGCCCTTATGGCGCATCAGCTGGCAAATTACATTCCCGGCCTTTCCGCTGCTGAGGCGGCTACGGCCGCCAGGGTTCTGATTGAATCTGCCGTTCCTCTGATTGACCTTGCACTCGATTCCAGCCCCGCTGAATCAGAACGAATCCGACGTCAACTCGAGATCATGCATGACAGCTATCTTGAGCGGCTTCTACGCACCCATTAAACCGTTCGAGGTAACTCATCATGCATGATGTGATCATCATAGGAGCGGGATTTGCAGGACTCGCCGCCGCGAAAGAGCTGGAGCGGCTGGGCGTCTCGGACCTCCTGATCCTGGAAGCTCGAGATCGCGTTGGCGGTAGGACCAGGTATGGGGAGGTTGGTGGGCTTGCCGTGGATTTCGGGGGCATGTGGTTGGGCCCGACGCAGATTCGCCTCGCCGGATTGGCCGAGCAATACCAGGTTCAAACCTATCCTACATATCTGGATGGAAAAGCCATCTATCGCGTTGGAGGAAAGGAACACCATGGTGAGCGGGAAGATCCGACCGGTTTGTTCGGTGTCGGTGACGCGTTGAGTTATATGTCAATGAACCGAAAGTTACAGGGCCTCCTCCGGCCACTGGATTGCGAGCAACCCTGGGCTCATCCGCAGGCAGCGGAGTTGGACTCGATGACGGTTGAGCAATGGTTGGCTGAAAATGTCCGCAGCAGCAGATTGAGACAGTTGTATCGACTGCTTTGTTTTTCGCTGTTCTGCGCGGAGTCCGCACAGATTTCCATGCTGTGCTTTCTTCATTACATCAAGTCGGGCGATGGTCTCGACGTGTTGAGCTCTGCTGATGAAGGCGGTGCACAGAATTTCCTTTTTCATGGTGGCGTTCATCAGATTGGACGGCGAATGGCCGAGGAGCTGGGTGGGAAAGTTCGACTGAATGAACCTGCCCTTCGGATAGGTTGGGCAGACGACCTGGTGTCAGTCGAAACCACCCAAGGTAAGCACACGGCTAAGTCGCTGGTAGTTGCGGTACCACCGACGCTGGTTGAACGGCTGGAGTTTTCGCCGTCATTGCCCCATCCCAAGCAAGCCCTGCACGCGAAGCTGGCGATGGGTTCCGCGATCAAATTCTGGGTGGTGTACGAGGCGCCTTTCTGGCGGCGCAAGGGTTTCAACGGTACCGTCCTAAGAGACGATGCGCCCTGTACGCCTTGCATGGATGTGTCTCCTCCAGGGCAGGACAAGGGCGTTATTGCGGGGTTCTTCGATGGGGATCACGCGCTGAATCATGGCGATCAGGCGATGGCCGAACGCAGGCGGCTGGTGCTGGATATGCTGGCAGAGCATTTTGGTTCCGAGGCCCGAACGCCGCTTGACTATGTCGATATCGACTGGACGGCAGAGCATTGGTCGGGCGGATGTTACGGCGCTTATGCCGCACCCGGCATTTATCAGCGTTACGGCAAATGGTTGAGGGCACCCATCGGCCCCATCCGTTGGGCGGGTACAGAAACCTCTTTCAGGTGGACCGGCTATATTGAGGGTGCGATCAGGTCGGGCGAGCGGGCGGCTCAAGAAGTGGCACAACAGTTGGAGGTCTATACCTGATATGCGTAGTATTGATACGCAATACGTACTCTGCTAGTGTGTCTCCCCTCATCCAGCACGACCTCGGGAGAGTCTCATGAGCGAAGCCGTCGAATCGAACCCGCTGCCGTCCAAGGGCCAGGCCGGGGCCGACCCCTATTCCATCCCCCTCGACAGGATCGACGTTTCGGATTCCGAGCTGTTCGAAACCGACACCCATTGGGGCTATTTCGAGCGCCTGAGGAAAGAAGCGCCCGTGCACTACTGCGCTGATAGCGATTTCGGCCCCTACTGGTCCGTGACCAGGTTCGATGACATCGTGCACGTCGACAAGCACCACGAGATCTTTTCCTCCGAGCGCAGCATCGTGCTGGGCGATCCGGCGCCGGAGTTCCCGGTGGAAGCGGGCTTCATCACCATGGACCCGCCTCGCCACGACGAACAGCGTAAGGTGGCACAGCCGGTGGTAGCGCCGCGCAATCTGGCATTGCTGGAACCCCTCATCCGTGAGCGGGTCTGCGAGATTCTCGACGATCTGCCCACGGGTGAGACGTTCAACTGGGTCGACCGGGTATCCATCGAGCTCACCACCCGCATGCTGGCCACCCTGTTCGACTTTCCTTTCGAGCAGCGCAGCAAGCTCACCTACTGGTCCGACATGGCGACCTCCAGCCCGGTGCAGACCGGCGCCACCAACGTCACCGAAGAACAGCGCCAGGCGGCGCTGATGGAGTGCCTGGAAGCGTTCACCGTGCTATGGAACGAGCGGATCAACAGGGATCCCTCTGGACGTCTGGACCTGGTGACCATGCTGGCCCATGGCGAGGCGACGAAAAACATGACCCCCATGGAGTACCTGGGCAACCTGATGCTGCTCATCGTCGGCGGCAACGACACCACGCGAAACTCGCTGACCGGCGGCGTGCTGGCGCTCAACCAGAACCCTGGGGAATATCAGAAGCTGCGCGATGCCCCGGATCTGATTCCAAAGATGGTCTCGGAGATCATTCGCTGGCAGACGCCGCTGGCTTACATGCGACGTACCGCCCGGCAGGATACGGTGCTGGACGGCAAGCAGATCAAGGCGGGTGATAAGGTGATCATGTGGTACGTATCGGGCAACCGGGACGAGACCGCCATCCACCGCGCCGACGAGTTCATCATCGATCGCGATAATGCCCGCCATCACCTCTCCTTCGGCTTCGGCATCCACCGCTGCATGGGCAACCGTCTGGCGGAAATGCAGCTGCACATCGTCTGGGAAGAAATCCTCAAACGTTTCCAACGGGTGGAAGTAGTGGGCGAGCCGGTGCGCGTTCGCTCCAATTTCGTTAAGGGCTACCTGGAGCTGCCGGTGCGGGTTCATCCCTGGTAAGTGCCGGCTGAGGTTGCAGTGCCCGAAAGCGTAATCAAGATGAAGGAGCTGGAGTCCCGCACGGGTGTGGGGCGCGAGGCCATTCGGTTCTACATCCGGGAAGGAATGCTGCCGGAGCCGGAGAAGCCCAAACGCAACGTGGCCCACTACAGCGAAATGCACGTCAAGCGTCTGCGCGCGATCCGCCACATGCAGGACTCGCGCGAGATGTCCCTGGCGAAAATCAAAGCCGTACTGGACAGCGCTGAGTTCGATACCTTGATCGAAAACGAATCCCTGCAGGGATTGGAGCGGCTGATTCCCGCCCTGCTGGACGGCGTCGCCCCCGCGCCGGAGCGAAGTGCAGGCGATGTTCTTGCAGATGGCGATGTCACCGAAGCTGAACTTTCGCAGCTGGTCGAGCGGGGTGTAGTGTCGCCTGCACGGCGCCAGGGCGTCGATTGGTTCGACTTTCGGGATCAGGCAATCCTTCGCAAGTGGGGCCAGCTGCGCGAAGCAGGATTCACCTGCGAGCGGGGTTACGACCTGGAGTTGCTGCAGCGCTTCAAGGACGCGGCCGAGCACCTGGCGGCGAAAGAGGTGCCGCAGTTTCTCGCTGCGTTCGGGGACGGGATTTCCGCCGAGACGGCTGCAGAAATCGCTGCCGAAGGCATCGAGAGCGCAAACGATATCATTGCCCAGCTGCACATCAAGGCGCTGATTCGGCAGCTTACGGAACAGTTGGACCGCCAGTGAAGGTCGTCCTTGCGATAACTTGAAGCCCGGCACAGATTGCGACCCGCCTTCTCGGGCAAAGTAACGGGTCACACCCTTGTTGGAGCCGGATCGGCGTGCTGCGGCGGCTTTTTCGAAAAGACAGAACGACCCTTTTTGCTGTTGTCAGCGGCGCGGCTCTGTTCGGGTTCCTGTTCGGTCAAATGTTCTTCAAGGGCGAAACCCGCATCGATGCTCAGCTGCTCACGGAGAAGCCCTGGTATTGCGAGGTGGACGATCCCGGCGGCCTCTCGTTGGTCGCCAGAACCATAGAAACATTTCACAACGACGGTGCCTCTGAAGGCCTGACCCGGCTCGAGGATCGAGATTCGGGCAGGCTGCTTCTCGAGTTCACCTATCGGGGGCGGTGGCATCTGGAAGAAACCCTGCTTACCGAGGCCATCAGCGACTATCAGTATCTGCACGTCGACGATGCCGCGTTTTCCCGGGGCGCGTTGACGGCGATCGAAGCGGAATTCGCCGAGCCTGAGGTTTCACGGATTCATCGCATCTCACCGAGCCAACTCGTCTACGGCGTGGATGACTTCATCTATCAGTGCCACCGCCCTGCCTGAAACAGACTGTCTGAAACAGCCTGCCTGACGTAGACATTCCCTGCCCCAGGTGGATACTCGGCAGGGATACGGGTATCGGGGGTGGAAGTGTTTGACGTTCTGATCGTAGGCGCGGGCAGCGCCGGCTCGGTGATCGCTGCGCGGGCCAGCGAGAATCCGCACTGCCGGGTGCTGCTGGTCGAAGCCGGTCCCGACTATCCCGACCCCTCCAAGACGCCGTTTGATCTGACCAACGGCCACAACAATTCCTATCGGGCGCACGACTGGGGCCTGGACTACGAACCGGTCCGGGGGCGACAGGTGGCGTTTCCCCGAGGGCGGGTCATCGGTGGTTCCAGCGCGGTTAACACCACCATCGCGCTGCGTGGCGCGCCCGAGGATTACGACGAGTGGGCGGAGCAGGGTAACCCCGAATGGGGTTGGAAGCAGGTCCTGCCCGCCTTTTGCCGGCTGGAACGGGATCTGGATTTCGGCGCTGAGCCCCATCACGGGGATAGCGGACCGATTTCCATCCGCCGCTATCCGAAGCAGGAGCTGCTGCCGCAGCATGCGGCCTTTCTGGAGTCGGCGCAGGCGCTGGGTTATCCCGTTTGCGAGGACGCCAACGACCCCTGGGGATCCGGCGCCGGCCCGCACCCGTTGAACAAGCTGGGTCGGCTGCGCATATCCTGCGCGCTGGGCTATCTGGCTCCGGCCCGGTTGCGGGAAAATCTCGAGATCCGTTCGGGCATGCTCGTGCGTCGCCTTGTCATCGAGGGGGGGCGATGCGTCGGGGTGGAGGTGGAAGATGCCCAGGGCACCGTTGCGGAGATCCGCGCGCGCCTGGTGGTGCTCAGCGCCGGGGCCATCATGTCGCCGGCCATCCTCATGCGTTCCGGCATCGGCCCCAAACGACAGCTGGAAGCGCTGGGCATCGATGTGCGAGCGGACACGCCGGGGGTGGGCGCAAATCTCAGCGATCATCCGGCGCTGGCCGTGGTCTGTCAGGTGCGGGACGCATCGCTCATCGATTTCGATCAGCCGCTCATGCAGACCATACTGCGCTACACGTGCGAGGGGTCGGACAAGCGCAACGATCTGCAGATCGAACAGCTCAGCTTCGCCGGCCGGCCGGACCGGCCTCCGGCTTTTGCCATCGCCTCCGTGCTGGAGTATCAGTTCGGACGCGGCGAGCTGAGGCTTGCCAGTGCGGATCCGCATTGCGCACCGGTCATCGACAACCGCTTCTGCGAGGACGATCGGGATGTCGACCGGCTGGTGCGCTGTCTGAAGGACACCCTGGTTTTCGCGGAAACCGGGCCCCTGGCGGATCTGGTCGAGACGGTAAGCTTTCCCGATCCGGCTCGAGGTAAAGACGACGACGCGCTGGCCGGGCTGTGCCGGCGATTCGCAGGCAGCGGTTATCACCCCTGCGGCACCGCACGGATGGGGCCGGCGAACGACCCGCTGGCGGTGGTGGATCAGTTCGGTTGCGCCCATGGGGTGGATCAGCTGGTGGTAGCAGACGCTTCAATCATGCCTGGCGTGCCCCGAGCCAACACCAACCTCACCTGCATCATGATCGGTGAGATGATCGGGGAGTGGTTGCGCACCGGTCCCGGGCGCTATGGCCTATGACAGCTTCAGATTGGATGCTGGAACACACTGAGAAACACAGGGGGAGCGGCTCATGATCGACCTTGCCATTCGCAACGTTCAGGTGCTCGACGGTACCGGCAGTGCTGCTGTTGCGGCAGACGTCGAGGTGGACCAGGGGCGGATTCGGACCATCGGCAGCGCCGGCCCGGCTCGCCGCGAGATCGACGGTCGCGGCGCCTGCCTCGCCCCCGGGCTGATCGATACCCATGCCCATGATGACGGCGCTTTCTTCCGCCATCCCGATATGACCTTCAAGCTGGCGCAGGGCGTGACCACGGTGATCAGCGGCAACTGCGGCTTCTCCGCCATTCCGGCCGAGGCGGGTCAGGACTACCTGGTGGCCAGCGGCGGTATTCTGGCCGGGCTCGACGGGCTGTTCACCGATCTGGCCGGCTACTTCGACGCGGTGCTCGCCAGAGGTCCGGCCATCAACAACCTGATGCTGGTGGGTCATAACACGGTTCGCGGCGTGACCATGGGGTTGGAGGCGCGGGCGCCTACGCCGAGTGAGACCGCCACCATGTGTGGACACATTGAGCAGGCCATGGCCCAGGGTGCCTGCGGGTTCTCCACCGGTCTCATCTATCGGCCGGGACGCTGGAGCGATACCGAGGAAGTCATCGAGCTGGCAAGCGCGGTCAAGGCCTATGACGGCCTCTATACCACCCACATGCGCAACGAGGGAGATCGGCTGCTGGAAGCCGTCGAAGAGACGCTGACCATCGCCCGGGAGGCTGAGCTGCACGCGCACATCTCCCACCACAAAGCGGCCGGTCGCCCCAACTGGGGCAAAGTGCGTGAGTCTCTCGCGCGTGTGGACGCCGCGCTGGCTGCCGGCCAGCGGGTCACACTGGATGTCTATCCCTACACGGCGGGCAGCGGGCGGATGATCGAGTACTTCAATCTGGACGAACCGAATCGAGAGCTTGCGGAGGTGATCCGCATCGCCAGCTGCCCCGCGTTCCGTGAGTACGAAGGACGCATGCTCACCGAGATTGCCAACGAGCTCGGTATCGACGTGACCGAGGCAGTGAAGCACGTGCTAACCGCCCCCGGCGGAGATCGGACCATCTGTATCCACTTCGTCATCGACGAGGCGGACATCGAGACCAACCTGCGCCACGCGGACATGATGGTAGGTTCCGACGGCATTCCCGACCTGCGTGGACGGCCCCACCCCAGGCTGTTCGGTACCTTTCCCCGGGTGCTGGGCCGCTACGTTCGCGAGCGCGGCGTGCTTTCGCTGCCCGAAGCGGTGCGCCGGATGACCAGCGTAGCGGCCGCCACCTTCGGTCTCCAGGACCGTGGACAGATCCGTGAAGGCTACTGGGCGGATCTGGTGCTTTTCGATCCGGCCACCATTGTTGATACCGCAACCTACGACGAACCGAAGCAGGCGCCGGAAGGCATCCGGCTGGTGGTCGTCAACGGGGAGATCGCGCTGGAGGATGGGCAGCACAGGGGCGCAGGCAGCGGCAAGATGCTCCGCTACCGACGCCCCGCGCATGGTGAGAACAGCTGACCCTTTGCGCGCAGTTCCTGCCGGGCCTACTTGCCCGAGTAGAACGCGCGCTCAACTTCCTCGTACAGGTTCAGGAACGCCGGATCGCAGAAAGGCAGCAGCTGGGTCATCAGCAGCCCGGCGAAACCAGATTGACGGTCGATCCAGTAGTGGGTGTTGTGCACGCCGGCCCAGGCCAGGCTGTCGGCGCTCCGTCTGCCCGGAATGTCCCGGGCGTTGACCAGGAAGCCCAGACCCCAGTGCTTGGGCTGGCCGGGGAAGAAGTCGCAGTCTTCAGAGAACCTCGGGCTGGCGGTAATCATGGGGTTGATCGGCAACGCGTCGGTATGGTTCCGGGCCATGAGCTCCACCGTGGCGCTGTCGAGAATGCGCTGCCCGTCGCGCTCGCCCCCTCGCAGCAGCGCCTGCAGGAAGCGGGCGTAGTCGTTCGGGGTCGAGGCCAGACCGCCGCCGCCGCTGAAGAAAGTTGTTGGTGCGATACCCTGCATCGTCTGGATCAGCCCTTCGGGGCCCCGGGAGAAGGCGGGCAGCACCCGCTGCTGCTTGTTTTCCGGCACGTTGAAGTGGGTATCTGTCATCCCCAGCGGAAGCAGTATGTGCTCATCGAAGTAGTCGGCCAGCGACTGGCCGCTCACGGACTCGACCACGACGCCCAGCACATCGGTGCTGATCCCGTATTCCCAGCGGGTCCCCGGGTCCGACATCAGCGGCAGGTCGAGTATGTCCGCGCCGACGTCACGGGACATGTCCATGCCCATGTGTTTTGCCACGCGCAGGAGGTCGGCGTTCCAGATGACGTAAGCGAAGCCGGCGGTATGGGTCAGAAGCTGGCGGATGGTCGGCTGTGACGCAGGATCGCGCAGACGCGGCGTGCCGTCGGCGTCGAATCCGGCAACAACCTGCTTGCCACGCAGGCGCTCGGCATGGGTCTCCGCCGGTTCGTCCAGGGCCAGCTTGCCTTGCTCCACCAGCTGCATGACGGCCACGCTGGTGATGGCCTTGGTCATGGAGGCAATGCGGAAGATGGAGTCCATGGCCGCGCCGCCACTGGCGCCTTCCTCGACGATGCCGTCGGGGGTAATTCGTGCCGCGATGGCGAAAGGTACGACTTCGTTGTCCACCGCTGTTTGCAATAGCTCCTGCATGTTTGCTGTCTCCCCAGTCTTCTGATCGAGTGCTCGAATTGAATGTGCTTCAGAATCCTCGCCGGATCTGCCCATCGTCTGTTCGGCGTATCGGCCCCTGATCCGTGAGCTTCAGACGACTCAAGGTGCTGTCGGCATGCCTGGCTCGCCAGGCCAGCATTTTTTCTGCGTATGCCAGGCGCACCGACTGCATGCCTGGATCCCTGCTTCGGTCGATGCGCTCTTCGGGGTCTGCCGTCAGATCGAACAGCAGGCTCGGCAGGCCGGCGAAATGCACGTACTTGAATTTTTCATCGCGGATCACGGTAAGGTTGCAGGCATCCAAGGGCAATCCCAGAGCGCGCTCGACGGCAGGGTCGGCCGGGTCTCGAAAATCGAACTCCCAGTGGGCCGCGTCGCGCCAACCGCTCGGCCGCCGCGTCGATTCCAGCCACGGCAGCAGGGATCTGCCATCGCAGGCCGCGGGCGTCTCGATGCCGGCGCGATCCAGCAGCGTCGGCATGATGTCCACATGCTCGGTAAACGCCTCGACCCTGGTGCCCCGCGTATCCGCAGCGGCGGCGGGATCGCGGATGATGAGCGGCACGTGATACGACTGATCGAAGTAGCCGCACTTTCCCAGCAGCCAATGGTCTCCCATCTGCTCGCCGTGGTCCGAGGTGAAGATGATGAAGGTTCTGTCTTTTTCACCCAGGGACTCCAGGGCGCGCATCAGCCGACCGAGGTTGTCGTCTACCTCCTTCATCAGACCGTAGTAACAGGCCTTGAGTCGCCGCAGCGTGCGATCGTCTGTGGGGACTCGGCTTCCCCGCTGTTGCATCTGGTAGTTCAGCCACGGATGGACGGCTTCCTCCGCGGGCGTTGGCGCGCGGAGAAAATCGGGGAGCGCATCCGGCGGATAGAGGGCGTTATACGGAGCGGGCGCTATCCAGGGCGGATGCGGGCGCAGCAGCGAGAGGTGCACGCACCAGCCAGGATCCGTCGACCCGGACGCCTGGTTGATGTAGTCGATGGCCTGGTCGGTGAGAAATCGGCTGTCGTGATGCTCGGCCTTCAGGGCCAGCGGTGTGGGCACGGGACCGCCTGCTTCCCACTCCGGTTGACGGGCTTTGGTGAGGAACAGGTCGTAGAGACGTTCAGGTACCGGGCAGCCTCGGGCCTGCAGCCATGCTGCCCAGGCTGCGAGATCACCCTCGTTGAGCAGCACCTGGGGTTTCAGCCCCGGCAGCAGCCCTTCGAAGCTGGTCAGCGCCGGGTCGTCGGACGGGTAGTCCCGGGGGTCCACGCTGGTGTCCGTGTAACCGAACAGCACCGGGTCGTAGCCGGCGCCGCGCAGCAGTTGCGCCCAGTTGGCGTGCCTCCGATCCAGGGGCGTGCCGTTGATAGCCGACCGGTGATTCAGTAGATACAGGCCCGTGTGCAGGGACGCCCGGGATGGGCCGCAGGGAACGGCCTGACAATAGTGTCGGGCGAACAGCACGCCCTCTGCGGCCAGCGCGTCCAGGGTCGGCGTCTGCACGCACGGGTGCTGCAGGGCCGACAGGCAGTCGCCCCGCCACTGATCGGCGGTGATGAACAGGAAGTTCATTCGGGCAGGTGGAACCCCGTGCGTGATGAATAGATCTGGTGCGCGTCAGCATAACAATCCCCGGCTGCGGCGCGAAATTGGTCAGGCTTTATGGTATTTAGGTCGGCAACTGACAGGAGAAGCAAATGGCTGAGGTTCGCGACGAGCTCATCGAGCTGCGAGGTCTGCGGTTTCACTATCGGGACTGGGCCTGCGACAAGCCTGGCGCTCGTGATCTGGTGCTGCTGCACGGCTACACGGGGCACGCCCGCAGCTGGGATGCCTTTGCCGAAGCCATGGCTGCCGATTACCGGGTGCTGGCGCTGGACCAGCGTGGCCACGGGGAGACCCAGTGGGCGCCCGCGGACGCTTACGGCACGCCGGAGATGGTGGAGGATCTGAAATCCTTCGTCGACGCCATGGGCCTGGATGACTTCGTGCTGCTGGGGTTGTCCATGGGCGGAATTGTCTCCTTTGGCTACGCGGGCGAGCGGCCAGCTGAGCTGGGGCGGCTGGTTATCGTGGACATCGCGCCGGAGATCGATACCCAGGGTCTCAAGACCATCCAGAGCAACGTGGCCCGCAACGATGAGTTTGCGACCCGCGAAGAGGCCTTCGCAAGGGCCCGAACGGACAACCCGGTGCCGCCGGAAGATCATCATCGCACCCGGGTCTATCAGTCGCTGATGCGCATCGAAGGGGGCGGCTGGACCTACCGTTACGACCGGGCCCTGAGAGATCCTGAAAACCCTCGTGAAGGCATTCCGGCGGACCAGGGTTGGCAACTGGTTACCAATATAGGCGTGCCCACCCTGCTCATTCGCGGCGAGTTCAGCGACATCCTGTCGCGGCCGGTTGCGGAACGGTTTGCAAGCGAGCTTGCCGACTGCAGGCTGGAGGAGATTGCCGGCTCTGGACATCCGGTTCCGCTGGACAAACCGGACGAGTTTCTGCAGGC
This sequence comes from uncultured Pseudomonadales bacterium, assembly GCA_947258825.1. Classification (GTDB taxonomy): domain Bacteria; phylum Pseudomonadota; class Gammaproteobacteria; order Pseudomonadales; family Azotimanducaceae; genus UBA7803. The sequence continues at coordinate 9,963 of CAMYJX010000005.1, read as the reverse complement.
GGTCCGAACCTTTCTCTGACCGGCGCTTCTGGCGCGCCGGCGGTTCAGGGATTCTAAGTTGTGCCATACTAGCCGGCCGTCGGGCCCCGCGGGCCGGGCAACAGGCGGCATGGCCGCTCATCGTTACTGCACTCGTCATCGGAAAAGGGGGAAATCATGCAGGATATCGTCATCGTCGACGCGGCGCGCTCTGCCGTCGGACGCAAAAAAGGTTCTCTGGGCTGGGTGCATCCCACCGACACGCTGGGCCAGGTGATAATGAAAATGCTCGACCGCAACGGCGTCGAATCCAGCCAGGTGGATCAGGTCATCGGCGGCTGCATCAACAAGCTGGCCGCTCAAGGCATGAACGTCACGCGCACCGCGTGGCTGTCCCATGGCGGGGCGGAAGCCACCCCCTGCATCACCATCGATTCTCAGTGCGGGTCCTCTCAGGAGGCATCGACGCTGGCCACCGGTATTCTGCGCGCCGGCATGGCAGATGTGGTGATTGCCTGTGGTGTGGAAAACATGACGCGCCTGCCCATTGGCTCTGACGCGGTGGGCCTCAAGCCCGAGCTCGGCAAGCCGGTTTCCCGCAGTTACTTTGAGCACTACGAGTTCACCAGTCAGTTCGAGGGTGCCGAGCGTATGGCGGAGAAGTATCAGATCACCCGCCAGGATACTGACGCGTTCGGCCTGGAATCTCAGCTGCGCGCGCACAAGGCCCAGGCTGAGGGCCGGTTCGACGCGCAGATCATTCCCCTGGAGGTGCCGGTTTTCGACGAGAACGGCGAACGCACCGAGGAAACCAAGGTTTTCGAATCGGACGAAATTCCCCGTGACACCAGCCTGGAAGCCCTGGCGGGGCTCAAGCCTGTGGCCCGGGAAGACGGCGTGCATACGGCCGGCAACTCCTCGCAGATCGCCGACGGTGCGGCCGCGGTGCTGATGATGACGGCGGCCAAAGCCGAAGCGCTGGGCTTGAAGCCGCTGGCGCGGATCGTCGAAACGGCGCTGGTCGGCTGCGATCCGGTGCTCATGCTGGAAGGCCCCATCCCGGCAACGGAAAAGCTGCTGTCATCCGCGGGTCTCAGCATCGGCGACATCGACGTTTTCGAGGTTAACGAAGCCTTCGCCTCCGTCGTGCTGGGCTGGGCCAAGACCGTGGGTGCCGACATGGCGAAGGTAAACCCCAACGGTGGCGCGATCTCCCTGGGTCACCCGCTTGGCGCCACCGGCTGCTTTCTCATTACCAAGGCGGTGCACGAGCTGCAACGCGGTGGCGGTGAGTACGGCCTGATCAGCATGTGCTGTGGCGGTGGTCTGGGCACCGGAACGCTGGTGCAGCGGGTTTAGCCCTCGATCGGGTGTTCGAGGTTGGACGCTCCCCCGTGGCAGTCGCCGCGGGGCGTTCAACCATTCTGAAGAAACTCCACCCAGTTGCCGTCCGGATCTTCAACCATGGCAATGGTGATTCCCGGGCGCACCTCCGTCGGTTCTACCCGCACGCGGTAGCCGCCCGCTTTGCAGTCTTCCACCAACGCGTCGAGGTTGCTCACCGAGATGGTCCAGTAACGGTAGCCCGTGCCGCCCATGGGCCCGCCGCCAGCCGGCCGGGCGTCGGGAACCTTGTCAGGCACCACGATTTTGATGAGGCTCTCTCCGCACCACAGTCGGTGCATGGTTCCGCCGGCGGGGAAGGGCGTGTCAGGTTCCTGTCGGAACCCCAGCGTGTCGCGGTAGAACTTCAGCGCCGCGTCGCCGTCGCCGGTGACGATGCCGAGATCGATTCCCGGTTTTGTTAGGGCTATGGTCATAAAGCTGATCCTGCAGTGAATGCCCTAGAATAGCGGCAGACGTGGCGCGGTGTCCCTTATGGTGGCAACTTTGCCCCATGGACGGATAAACGTGCACGAACAGCGGGGGTATGGCATCCAGCAGCTGAGTTAACGTCCATGCTCATTCCGGGCTGCGCTGATTTAGTATGGGCTCACTATGGTCTCAGTATGCTCTTAGTATTTTCATGGGCGGCTGTAGATGGACGCCGCGCGATTAATCAAACAGAGGGGCTTGCTCAATGGGAATCGAGATCAACGGTTTGCTGGGTCTGCTGGTGCTGGTGCTGGATGTGTACGCCATTGTAAAGACGGTTCAGAGCAGCGCTTCTACCGGTGGCAAGGTGCTGTGGATCGTCATCATTCTGCTCCTGCCGGTAGCCGGCTTTCTGGCCTGGCTGCTGTTCGGTCCCAAAGGCGGAAGCTGAGCGCGGGTACTTCGGCTGAAACTGCCCGTGCCGGCGAAACTGTGATTGAATATCGGCTGGGAAAAAGAGGGGAGATCACCGTGAGATTTGCCGGATTTCGGACCGGCCTGCTTGCCTGCCTGCTGTTGATGGGCATGCTGCTGGCGGGATGTTCCGAAGCGCCCACCGACTCTGAGGCACCTGCAGCGCCCGAGGCGTCTGACCGGGGCCTCGAGCCTGAAGTCGAAGCCCTCTCGTCCACGGATCAGTTTCAGGTCGGCATGGACGAATTGGGCGACCGCGACGCGCTGCCCGGCGCGGCCCTGTACGCGGCCAACTGCGCCAGCTGCCACGCGGGATCCGTCCAGAAGGCGCCGCATTTTTCCTGGCTGGAAATGATGCCGGGCCAGGCCCTCTATGCCGCGATGACCGAAGGCATCATGAAAACCCAGTCCTCCTCGCTGTCCGATCAGCAGCGGGTGCAGGTGGTGGAGTACCTCACCCGCAAGCGCTTCGAGCCGAGAACCGGTGACGACCTCGCCGACGTACGCTGTCGCGACGATACGCCCGCGTTCGATCTGGCCCGGATACCTGCCCGAGTGGGCTGGGGCCATGACACCAGCCGGTTCGTGCCCGCCGAAGTCGGCGGCCTCACCCTTGCCCAGCTGTCGGATCTGGAGCTGAAATGGGCTTTCGCATTCCCCGATGCCATGCGGGCGCGTTCTCAGGCGGCAGCCGGTTTTGGCGCCATCTATGTGGGCAGTCAGGACGGCCGGGTGTACGCGCTGGACCAGCAGAGCGGCTGCGTGCGCTGGGCCTTTCAGGCGTCGGCAGAGGTGCGGACCGCCATTGTTCTCACCCCGACCCAGACCAGGCCGCTGGCGTTCTTCGGCGATATCCTCGCGCGCCTGTACGCGGTGGACGCCCTCACCGGAGAGCTGGTTTGGTCCATAAAGGCCGATGATCATCCCAGCGCCACGCTGACCGGGACGCCGGCGCTGCATGGCGACACCCTGTACGCGCCCGTCTCTTCCCTGGAAGTGACCCCGGCAGCGGATCCCGCTTACGAGTGCTGCACCTTTCGCGGCAAGGTGATGGCGGTGGATACCGGCTCGGGGGAGATCCGCTGGCAGAGCTACGCGGTTCCCGAGCCGCCCCAGCCGACGGTGAGAACGGCGGCAGGCACACAGAATTACGGCCCCTCCGGCGCGCCCATCTGGGCCAGTCCGGCCATCGATGTAAAGCGCAATCGGCTCTATGTGGGTACCGGAGAAAACTACTCCAGCCCGGCGGACGGCAACAGCGATGCGGTGCTGGCGCTGGATCTGGATACGGGCGAGCGTATCTGGACCCGGCAGCTTACTCCGGGGGATGCCTGGAACGTCGCCTGCATGATGGTGGACAACCCGAACTGTCCCGAAGAGAACGGTCCAGACTTCGACATCAGCGCCAGCCAGCTGATCATCGATCTGCCCGACGGCGGCCAGCGCATCGTCGGGGGGCACAAGACCGGCTCGGTCTGGGCCGTGGACCCGGACGTGCCGCCCGGCACCGAATCACCCGAGCTCGAGTACTGGACCCGAATCGGCCGGGGCAGCATTCAAGGCGGCGTGCATTTCGGTCTGGCCGCGGAAGGCACCCGGGTTTACGTTCCCATCAACGACATGAACGATACCCGCAACGGTCAGTACCTGGATCCCGAGGCCGCGCGGCCGGGCATCCACGCGGTAGACGCCCTGTCTGGAGAGGTCCTCTGGAGCACCGTGCAGGAAAACGTCTGCGGTGAAGGTCGGCCATACTGCGATCCGGGCATCTCTGCTGCGGTGACGGCGATCCCCGGCGCCGTGATTGCCGGTCACCTGGACGGCCACCTTCGCGCCTATGACGGTACCACGGGCGAGGCGGTATGGGACTTCGACATGGCACGGCAGTTCCAGGCGGTAGGCGGGCGCACGGGCCGCGGCGGTAGCGTCAGCGGCGCGGGGCCGCTGGTGGCGGACGGGCTGGTGGTGGTCAATGCCGGATACGGTCTGTACTTTCATGAGCCGGGCAACCTGCTGATGGTATTCGGCGTGCCGGACTGAGCTGCGGCAGCGCCTTCCATGCCAGCCGGAAGGCCAGCCGGAAGGCCAGCCGGAATGCCAGCCGGGGCGGACTTCGCCGGGCGTGGGTCTTTGATCGAAATCAAATAGGCAGCCCGTTTCTCCGGGTCTTGCTGCCGAAGCAGACGCTTCCCGGTAACATCGGCAGGCCGAACGAGCGCTGGGAAACGGCGCTGGGAAAGAAAGAAGGGGAATTTACCAATGAGCGACGCTGCAGCCACCATCAGTCCTGAGGCAGTCTCTGCCGAGCATTTCGACGTCCTGATCGTCGGCGCGGGCATTTCCGGTATCGATGCCGCGTACCACATACAGACCCACTATCCGGACAGGAGCATCGTGTTGCTGGAAACCCAGGACAGCTTCGGCGGCACCTGGCATACCCACAAATACCCGGGCATCCGTTCCGACAGCGATCTGTTCACCTTCGGCTACAAGTGGAAGCCCTGGACCGGCGCGCCCATCGCTACCGCCGGTGAGATCATGAATTACCTCAACGAGGTTCTCGACGAGCAGGACATCCGCCGCCACATTCGTTACAGGCATCAGGTCATGAACGCTTCGTGGTCCAGCGACGAGAAGCTCTGGACGCTCGAGGTGATATCCAAAGACACGGGCGAGAGCCGGTTCTTTACCTGTAACTTTCTGTGGATGTGCCAGGGTTACTACCGGCACGACGAAGGCTACACGCCGGAATGGGCGGGTATGGACGACTACCAGGGGCAGATCGTGCACCCGCAGACGTGGCCGGAAGATCTGGATTACAAAGGCAAGAACGTCCTGGTCATCGGCTCCGGTGCCACGGCGGCCACGCTGGTGCCGGCGATGGCAGAAGATTGCGGGCACATCACCATGCTGCAGCGCTCGCCCACTTACTTCGCGCCTGCGCCCAACCGGAACGATGTTGCCGACATGCTTCGAGAGCTGGAAGTTCCCGACGAGTGGACTCACGAGATCGTGCGTCGCAAGATTCTGCACGACCAGCAGGAAGTCACCCGGCGCTCGTTCGAGGAGCCGGAAGTGCTGAAAGCCGAGCTGATCGGCGCGGCCAGGGAGTATCTGGGTGAGGACTTCGACGTCGAAACCCACTTCACCCCTAAGTATCGGCCGTGGCAGCAGCGCCTGGCGTTCATTCCCGATGGCGATCTGTTTCAGGGCATCCGGTCCGGTCAGGCATCTGTGGTCACGGATCAGATCGACCGATTCACCGCTAAAGGCGTTCTGCTGAAAAGCGGCAAGGAAATCGAGGCCGACATCATCGTTACCGCGACCGGCTTCAACCTCTGCGTGCTGGGGGACATTGAATTTACCGTGGATGGGGAACCGGTCGATTTTGCCGACACCGTCACCTACCGCGGCATCATGTTCACCGGGGTTCCCAACCTGGTGTGGGTGTTTGGCTACTTCCGCGCCAGCTGGACCCTGCGCGCCGACCTGATCTCTGAATTCGTCTGCCGCATGTTCAAACACATGCGCAAGCTCGGGACGCAGGTGGTGACGCCGCAGCTGCGCAAGGAAGACCACAACATGCCGCAGTTGCCGTGGATCGATCCCGACAACTTCAATCCCGGTTACCTCACCCGCAGCATGCACCTGATGCCGAAGCAGGGCGACCGCGAGCCTTGGATCTTCACTCAGGATTACTGGAAGGAGAAGGACGAGTTCCCGGCGGCCGATCTGGAAGACGGCGCGCTGGTGTATGAGTAGGGTGCTCGAGACCAGGGCATGATGCGCCGCTTACGTGTTGGCCTGATTGCCGTGTTCGCGGCGCTGACGCTGATTGTCGTTCTGCAGAACATGGAGACAGCGGAAACCGACATTCTGTTTTTTACGTTGTCCATGCCCCGTTCGGTTCTGCTCGCGCTCACCGCGCTCGGAGGCTTCGTCGTGGGGTTGCTGGTGGCGCTGCGGCAGCGCGGATAGACAACCTCGGCAGCGCGCTGGCTGATGCCATCGGCCCGTTCGCCACATTCGGTCAGCGCGACCCGGTCAGCGCGACCCGGTCACCGTGACCCGGTCAGAAAGCGTTCTCCGTCGGCAGCCCCAGCAGGTGCCGACCGTAAGCTTCGGAAACACGGTCCGGGTGGGCGTTGATGTGCAGCGGCATGGCCTGATAGTCCCGGTAGCGGCGCTCGAAGCTGCCGGATTCCCGCAGCCCGTTGCCGCCCAGCACGCGCACGATCAGCTGCATGGACTCACCCGCCAGCCGCAGCGCGCTCATGCTGGCTGCCAGCTGCTGAAGGTAGTCGTCTTCGGTTGGTGCCGCGGCTTCGTTGATGCGCCCGTCGGTTTCGGCGCAGGCCTCATGGACGATTGCTCTTGCTGAATGGATCGCCGCGCCGGCCTGACCCAGGTTCACGTGTATGGTCGGCCTTTCCACCATCCTGGTCCCCATGATGGCGATACGTGCCTGAATGCCGGCACAGGCCTCATCCAGCGCCGCCTGAGCCACGCCCACAGCCATGGCCCCGAGCCAGAGGTCTGACAGACCCACCCAGTCTTCCCGGTATCGATGATCGATGACCGGATAGCCGGGATCGCGAAACTTCACCCGATACTTGGGGACGAAGGGCACCACCCGGTCGGCGGGCACGCGCAGCTTTTCGTAGTACAGGTTGTCGGTGGCGGACGCGCGCAGGCTCATCCCGTTCCAGGTGGGATCGATGCGTACCCCCGGCTCGGCGCTTCGGGCAATGGTGAATCGGGGTATCCGCTCGTCGTCCAGCATGAAGGTGATGCCTACCCACTCGCCGTAACGCGCGCCGGAGCCGAAGTGGGCGTCGCCGCTGACCATCACCTCTGCACCATCGGTGGTGCCCTGGATGCTGGTGCCCGCGCCGGCGGGCAGGGATACCCACTCGCCGCGCGCGGTGATTTCGGCCAGCAGGTCTTCATGGTCCGGGCCCAGCAGGCCGCAGTAGAAATGGAACACGGCCAGATGGTTCCACAGACACCAGGCGGTGGAAGCGCAGGCACCGGCGACCGCTTCCAGCTCCCGGGCCACCGTCGCGACGGGCGTTGCCAGACCGCCCAGATTCCTCGACGCCGTCAGGCGCATGAGGTCGCTGGCCTTGATGGCTGCGATGACGCTGGAGTCTACGCTGCGGGTGCGGTCGGCGGTTTCCGCCTGAGCGGCGATGGCTTCCAGCAAGGGGGCGCAGATCAGCGTGGCGTCCGCCTCCTGATGCTGTGCGTTGGCGCTCATGTTTCGTCCCCGTCGAGGATGGCTACGGCCCTTGTCCAGCCTGCCGAAGCGCCGCGGATCTTCATGGGAAAGCAGGCGATGGTGAAGCCGCTGGACGGCAGCGCTTCCAGGTTGTGCAGCTTCTCCAGGTGGCAGTAGCCGATGTGGCGACCGGCCTTATGGCCTTCCCAGATCAGCGACGCATCCTGTGTGTCCGCATACTTTTTTGCAGTGTGGGAGAAAGGGGCATCCCAGGACCAGGCGTCCGTGCCGGTGAGCCGAACGCCGCGGTCCAGGAGGTACATGGTGGCTTCGTAGCCCATGCCGCAGCCCGTATCCACATAGTCGTCCTGACCGTAGGCGGCGCCGGCGCTGGTGTTTACCACCACGATGTCCAGGGGTTTGAGCTGGTAGTCGATGCGGTCAAGCTCTTCGGCTACGTCTTCCGCGGTGACCACATAGCCGCTGTCGAAGCGGCGGAAATCCAGCTTCACGCCGGGTTTGAAGCACCACTCCAGGGGCACCTCGTCGATGGTGATGGCCCGCTCGCCCCCCTCTTCTGTAGAGGCGTTCATCGTGGAATGAAAATGATAGGGGGCATCCAGGTGGGTGCCGTTGTGGGTGGAAAGCTTCACCTGCTCCACCGCCCAGCCCTCGCCGTCGGGCAGGTCTTCGGGCTTCAGGCCCGGAAAGAAAGAGGTGACCTGCGCGGGCGTGTCCTTATGGTTGAAGTAAGTGATCTCCGGCTTCATGGCCGGTGGATCAGAGACCACGTCGTTCTCCAGGTAAATGGACAGATCGACAATGGATTGGGTCATGGCGCTGCCTCCTCAATTTTGCTGCCGAAGTTATCCTTTCGGGCACCCCTTGCCGGGCGCCCCTTGCCGGGCGCCCCGATGCATTCTGCCGCGCTCGGGCGCCGCGGGCCACCGGCAGCTGCTTCGTGCTATTTTCCCGGCACCTACTAAAGGTCGGGAGAGAAATTCATTGGCTACGCACGATGGACGGCAGAAGCCGGTAACGCCCGGTGAGTCATCGCTGAGGTGAGCCTGCTGCGCCTGAAGAACGTGCATCTGGCCTACGGTCACCGGCCGTTGTTGGATGCTGCCGATCTGCAGCTGGAACGCCGGGAGCGGGTAGCCCTGCTGGGCCGTAACGGGACTGGAAAATCCAGCCTGCTGAAGCTGCTGGCGGGTGCCATCGCTGCGGATGACGGGGATATCTGGCTCGCCGACGGCTTGAGGGTTTCCTATCTGCCTCAGGATCTGCCGGATGCCGGAGACCAGACCCTGCACGATGTGGTCGCGGAGGGGTTGGCCGAACATTACGAGCACGCTGAGGCAGACGGATGGGCGCAGGAATATCGGGTGGACGCGGTCTGGACGAGCCTACCAACCATCTGGATATTGCCGCCATCGGAGCGCTGGAGGAAACCCTGCTGGGCTTTGCCGGCGCGCTGGTCTTCGTTACCCACGACCGGGCCCTCATCCGCCGGGTCGCCACCCGCATTCTGGAGCTGGACCGCGGCGTGCTCACCAGTTTTCCTGGTGATTACGATACCTATCTGGCCCGTAAAGCGGCGATGCTGGCGTCGGAAGCACAGGCGGATGCCCGTTTCGACAAAGCCCTTTCGGAAGAAGAAGCGTGGATACGCCAGGGCATAAAGGCCCGGCGAACCCGCAACGAAGGACGTGTCCGGCGGCTGGAGCAGATGCGCCGTGAGCGGGCGCAGCGCCTGTCGCGGCAAGGCAACGCGCGCCTCGCCGTGGATCGAGGCGAGCAGTCGGGCAGGCTGGTGGTAGAACTGGAGGAGGTTTCCTTTTCGCACCCCGGCTCGGATCCGGATCAGCCGCCGGTAGTACAAGGGTTTTCGACCCTCATTCAACGGGGCGACCGGGTCGGTCTGATAGGGCCTAACGGCTGCGGCAAGAGCACCCTGCTGCGCCTGATGCTGGGCGAGCTGCTGCCCACTGCCGGCACCGTGACCCGGGGTACGCGCCTCAACGTCGCCTATTTTGATCAACAGCGCTCCGCGCTACGTCTCGAAGAGTCGGTGCGCGACAACGTGGTGGAAGGTTCCGATCAGGTTCAGGTGGGTGGCCGGTCGCGACACGTGGTGGGCTACCTGAACGACTTTCTATTCGATCCCGAGCGCATCAACTCACCGGTCAAAAGCCTCTCTGGCGGTGAGCGCAACCGGCTGCTGCTGGCCCGAATGTTCAGCCAGCCCGCGAATCTGATGGTCATGGACGAACCCACCAACGATCTGGATATCGAGACCCTGGAGCTGCTGGAAGAACTGCTGATGGACTATGACGGCACCCTGCTGCTGGTGAGTCACGATCGGGCCTTTCTCGATGCGGTGGTAACCAGCACCATCGTTTTCGAGTCCGACACCGGCATTCACGAGTACGTGGGCGGCTACACCGACTGGCTGCGCCAGCGGCGGCCTAATG
>CAMYJX010000004.1 GCA_947258825.1 uncultured Pseudomonadales bacterium | reverse complement strand
CGCCCGGTGAACATGGAAAGGGGGGTCGGGTCCCGACGCAAGCCGTAGACGGCATGCGCCGACAGATGCACCAGGATGGCGGCAAGGACCAGCCAGAATATGCGGTGGTGCGCGCTGGTCATGAACCCCACCACCTCATCCGAGGCGTGACGGGCCAGCGGACCTTCGGTAAAGATCTCATCGCTGGCAAACAGGCCGGCGAGCACCTGCATGGCCACCAGCAGCCACATGATGAGTATCAGCGCGGAACCCGGCGGCGTGTGGGCCCGTGTGGCCGCTTCCCCTCTGAAGTAAGCCAGAATTCGCCCCGGTGAGGTTGCATAGCTGGAGAAGCGGGCATGCCGACCCCCCCAGATGGCCCAGAGCAGCCGGAATATCAACAGGCCAAGGATGCAGTAGCCAAAACGCATGTGCCACGTCAGCAGGCCGATGTCCCCAGACAACCCGGTATACAGAGAACCGACGATAGTCAGGGCGAACAGCCAGTGCCAAAGCCGCAGAGGCCACTCCCAGACAAGGGTCGTAGTCACCTGAGGCGAGGACGCGTCGGACAAGGCGGATCTCCGGGCTGAGTGACCGGGCTATAATCGCGAACCGGGCGCAGAGGTCAAGAAGGCTTTGTCTAGAAGGCTTTAATATGGGCACATCGGAAATCGCCGTCACCGAACACAGCGTCCGGACGGAGCGCCATACCACGCACTATCTGGCAGCTGGCCCTGGCAGCGGACCGCTGATCATCTTCGTGCACGGCTGGCCGGAGCTGGCCATCAGCTACCCGCCCTGGCGGCGCTGGGCTTTCGCGCCGTTGCGCCCGACATGCGCGGCTACGGCCAGTCTTCGGTTCCGGAGCGCAAGAGCGACTACGCGCTGGAAAACCTCGTTTCAGACATGCTGGAGCTTCTCGCATCTCTGGGCCGGGAAAGCGCCGTCTGGGTGGGTCACGACTGGGGGAGTCCGGTGGTGTGGAGCCTTGCCAGTCACCACCCCGAGCGATGTCTGGGGGTGGCGAGCCTCTGCGTCCCCTACCGCACGCTGGAGCTGGGTCTGGACGCCTGTATCCAGCTCGTGGACAGAAACACCTATCCCGAGTCGGAGTATCCGGCAGGCCAGTGGGACTATCAGCTGTTCTATCAGGAGCAGTTCGACGCCGCCTGCGCAGAAATGCAGGCTGACCCCTATAACACCGCCCGCATGCTGTTCCGCAAGGGCGACCCGGCAGGGCGCAAACAGCCGGCGTTCACTGCCTCGATTCGACGCAACGGCGGCTGGTTCGGCCCGACGGCGCAGGCCCCCGAAATGCCCCGGGACGGCGATGTCGTCAGCGAGGCAGACCTCTGCGCCTATGCGGCGGCACTGCAACGCAACGGGTTTTCCGGCGCCAACGCCTATTACATGAATCACGAGGCTAACGCCGCGCTGACACGCTGGCTGGCAACCGCGCTCCAAGAAAGCTGGCCTGAGTAATAAGCCGAGCCTCGCAGGCCGGGCCTCGCAGGTGGGCCTCACAGCCGGGCCTCGCAGGTGGGCCTCACAGGTGGGCCTCACAGGCCGAACTCACTGCACCCGGAAGTGCTCGATCTGAATTTCCTCGCCGTAGTCGGCGTAATCACCGGCCGCCCGACCCGAGCGAAACTGCCCCCAGTTGATTGGCCTGTAACGGATGGGCTCCCCCGGGTCGAGGCAGCTGCCAAGCGGCGCGTAGTCAGTGGCATAACTCGGGTTAAAGAAAAAGGCCGAGCTGTACCGGCTCGATTCCGCGCTCGCCAGCACGCGATGCAGCGGCGCCCGATAGCGGTCGTTCGACCAGACCTGCACCACGTCGCCGATATTGACGGTAAGCGCGCCGGGCATGGGTTCGACCAGGCGCCACCGCTCCTCGTGCAGCACCTGCAAACCCGGCTGGGCGTCCTGCAGCAGAATTGTAAGCGCGCCCGCATCGGTGTGGTGCTGGATCCCCAGCTCTCCTGCATTGCCGCCGGCCGACATGTCCGCAGGCGCGGGCCGCGCGCAGCGCGGATAATAATTCAAGCGCAGGAAGCTGGTGCCACCAGGGCGGAAGGCTTTCTCCAGCCCGCCTGCCGGCAGGCCCAGATTCAGCGCTATGCCTTCAAGCAGCCGGAAACTCACCGCCTCGCAATCCTCGTACCAGGCTTCCATCTCAGCCTGAAAGCCGGGAAGGCCCTCGGGCCACTGCGGATGGCTGCCCACCAGCGGCGCAGAGCTTCCCGCGGGGCTTTCCACCGGACCCTCCGCGGGGCCAAAGTCGAATATCTGCTTCCAGTCCGGGCGATTCTTGGTCAGCTCGCGATCAAAGAACCCCCAAGCATTCTCGGCGCTGCGCTGGATGCGCCGTTTATCTTCACCGGGCAGACCGAAAAACCGGCGCATCTGCTGGTGGACGACGTCGAGCCGGGCGCTATCCAGGCCGTGGTCCACCAGCTGGAAAAAACCCCACTCCCGGCAGGCTCTATCCAGCTCGTCGAGCCTGTCGCGATTGCCGCTCAGCTCGTGCAGGCTGATAACCGGGACCCCTGGCATGGCTCTAAGACTGCTCCTCGCGCAGGCTCAGAACGTGGCCGCAATCGGGGGAAGCGCGGTTCTCCAGCATCAGCTGGTAGGTGTTGTCCACCGCTTCTCGACCTCGTCCGTGGGCCACGGTGATCCACCCGCTGGCAGACGCCGAGAACCCGGCCCAGGCTTCGCCCAGACGCGACTCGAATCCGGTCCCGCCCCACTCCTTACGACGCTTTTCCACGTGGGACGGCGCGAAGAACAGCTCCGGGGTGGGACCCGCCATCTCGCGGTCCCCTTGCCTGGCGTCCCAGTGGGTCGCGCCGACCAGGCAGCTGTAGCGCAGCGCCTCGTCAAGATGATTGTGAACCGCCGCCAGCACCTCGCCGTTACCCGCCATGTCGACGATGACCGTGGGTTGAGACTCGAGCCTGTCGATCTCGTCGTAGCTGAGAACCTGATGGTAGCAACCCAGCCCTTTTACGAACGCCACGTTGGCGGCCGACGTCAACCCGATGACCCGCACCTGGTCGGCCCGATTGGCATGCAGCAGATACGCCAGCCCGAGGGAAGTCTTGCTCGAGGCGCTCGTCAGCACCACCTTTTCGGCGCCGAAAAAACCATTGTCTGCCAGGAAATCGTCGATCAGAAACGAGGTTGTGAACAGCGGGCGGTAAAGCATCTGAGCGTCTTCCGCTTCCCGAAGATACCCAGGATCTGCGGCCACTCGCTGATACTGGTTGTATACGGAGGCGAGCCCCTGCCGATGCGCGCTGACGTCCATCAGCTGACGCTCCGTGACCCGATCGGCCTGAATGACAAGATGCGAAGACATGGGGTAGTAGCCATACAGCCGCTCCCCGACGGGCACGTCGGGATGCTCGGAAGCCACGACGTCGGCAAACCCCCATACCGGGATCCGTCCCCAATCTTCATCCACCGGAAAGAACTGCCAGTAATTCATGCTGTCCCCGGCAACCCCATAGGTAATGTTGTTGGCCGTGAGGGCGAATGAGTCCACAGCAAGCAGAACCTGACCCGCCTGCAGCGTTTGGGGCAAGGCTTGCTCTCGCCATTGGGTCTGCCGCAGATCCCGCCGCCCCACTAAGAAATCCAGCTGCTGTGCCATCAGGGTGCTCCTCAGGTTTCGAATGTTATTGATGTTATTGATGCCCTTGCCAGCGGCGAACCCGATGGCGCTATGATCACTAGGTTACATGATCTGCACCGCCCAGGCAGGGCGACCGGCTCGGGCGACCGGCTCGGGCGACCGGCTCGGGCGACCGGCTCGGGCGACCCGCCGGGGAGACCGATCAGCACCGGATGGAGTGGGAACACCTAAATGGCTCAACCTTCAGGGGCCGTAGCCGCGGGACACCCGATTACGGCCGCCGCGGCAGAAGAAATACTACGCGAAGGTGGCAACGCCTTCGACGCCGTGATTGCCGCGGCCGCGGCGGCCTGCGTCGCGGAGCCGGTGCTGGCTTCTCTGGCCGGCGGGGGGTTTTTGCTGGCTCACCGAGAGGGTGCGGCACCGGTCGTTCACGACTTCTTCGCCCAGACGCCAAGACGGCGTCGGCCCGAGAACGAAACGGAGTTCTACCCGGTTCATGCCGATTTCGGTTACGCCACCCAGGAATTCCACATCGGTCTGGGCAGCGTCGCCACCCCAGGGGTAATCGCCGGACTATTCGATATCCACCGGCATCACGGCTCTCTATCCATGGCCCGGCTTCTGGAGCCGGCCATACGGGGCGCCCGCCAGGGCGTTCGGATAGAGCAGCTGCAGAGCTATATCTTCGATGTGGTCGCCCCAATCTATCGGGCGAGTGAAGGGGCCATCGAAGCCTACGGCAGCCTTTACCCAGGGCGCATTCACCGACAGCCCGCCCTGGCGGCGACCCTCGAAGCCCTGTCGCGGGAGGGCCCCGATCTTTTTTATCGCGGGGAGCTGGGACGCCGCCTGGGGCAGCTCTCAACGGAGCAGGGCGGGCACCTTTGCGCCGCCGACCTGGAAAGCTACGAGGTCATCCACCGCGAGCCGCTGAGCATCGACTATCGAGGCGCCCGTATCTTTACCAACCCGCCACCCACGGCGGGAGGCATCCTGATCGGCTTCGGGCTCGGACTGTTGGAGGCCAGCGGCATGGACCCCGCATTCCCGGCAAGCCCGGGACAACTTCGCCTGATGGCCGAAGTGCTGGAGGCCACGGTGGCGGCCAGAGTCGCGGTCCTCGCCGAAGCGGCATCCTCGGGAGAGCTGAGCAGCGAGCTTCTGGCAACCTACCGGGAGCGGGTGGCAGGGGCTCCGCCCATGAGCCGCGGGACCACCCACATCAGCATTATCGACAAGGTGGGAAGCGCCGCCGCCTTGACGCTTTCGAATGGGGAGGGCTGCGGTCACCTGATTCCCGACACTGGAATCATGCTCAACAACATGCTGGGCGAAGAGGACATCAACCCGGATGGGTTCAACGCCTGGCCGCAGAATCGGCGCATGACCTCGATGATGGCACCCACGCTGGTCGAGCGGGACGGCTGCCGCATCGCCATGGGGTCTGGCGGCTCGAACCGAATACGCAGCGCCATCCTGCAGGTCATCGTCAACCTGCTGGATTACCGTGACGACCCGGCGACCGCAGTTGCTCGCCCCAGGCTCCACGCCGAAGCGGGCCACCTTTCCATAGAGGGCGGCTTTCCGACTGAAGTCATCGAAGCCCTGGTCGAAGCCCATCCCGCGGCCGAGCTGTGGCCAGAGCGAAACCTGTTTTTCGGCGGGGTGCATCTCGCCATGCGGGAAGCCGGGGGCTTCGCGGCTGCCGGCGATCCGCGCAGGGGCGGAATCGGGCTGACCCTCTGAGCCTCAGCCGCTGCTGCCGCCTTTGGAGAAAGACTCGCGTGCCGCAACCGCATCTGCGTAGGTCCGGGTCAGGGCACTCTGATCCGCATCCGCATAGGCGCTGGCCCGATGCAGCGCGTTGGCTGTTGCATTCACCGCCTGCTTTACCATCCGCGTGGTTGCTGCCGGCATGGCGGCAGCGGTCTCGGCAAGCTCAAGGGCTTTCTCCACCGTTCTGCCGGTATCTGCCAGCTCCTCGACCAGCCCCCAATCCAGCGCCTGACTGGCGGGCATTTTTTCACACAGCAGCACAATGCGTTTGGCCCGAGCCGGGCCCACCAGAGATATCAGCCGGGGCAGCGCCCCCCACTGCAGGTTGAGACCTATTTTTACCTCTGGAACGTAGAGATAGCCATCGCGATCGAGCACCCGCCAGTCACAGGCCAGGGCGATCGCGCATCCCGCGCCTACTGCCAACCGTTCCATCGCCGCGATGGTTACCTGAGGCATGTCTTCCCAAGCCTGGCAAAGGCGCACCCCGCGATAGAAGCGCTCGCGCAGTGCGACGTCGTTTTCGAGACGTTCCCAGGTGGCGGTGTCCTTGAGATCGATGCCGGCCGAAAAACCCTGAGGCGAGCCGGCCAGCACCACGGCCTGGGTTTCCAGATCGTCCTGAAAACTCCGTGCCACCTCGGTGAGCTCCAGTATCGACGCCTGATCGAAGGCGTTCAGGCTGCCGCCGCGATCGTAGGTGACGACGGCAACCCTGCCCTGTCTTTGAATGCTGACGTTGCTGTAATTCACCCTTTCCTCCCGGCCCTGCGAACTGTTCAGGTACGGGCGAACGCCCGCCCTCCGCCTCTTATCGGCACTTCTAGAATACCGCTATCATCGCTCGATGAGCGAACCGTCTTCTCTGTGCCGATTACATTATCGACGGAACGCTCTCCCAGGGTCCGGAAAAGCGCCTGCACGCCCTTTATCTCTTGGAAACGGAATGAGGTACCAACCGGGCGGTTGCGTATATGTGGCAGGGCAACACGGAGGCCGCCGCTGAGCGTTATCAGGTAGCCACCCGAGTACTGGCAGCCGCCATGGCAAGCTTTGAGCTCAACCTGAAGAGCCCCGACATCGAGTACCTGTGGGCCGAAGAAACCGCCTTCCTCCGCGATCACGCCGACTTTCCAGCGCTGCTGGAAAAACTCAACCTGACGGATGTCGTTCCGCAGGCCTGACGGGGCGGATATCCACCCACCAAATCCCCCGCGGGAGCCCCGCTTCGCGATAGAATCGCCGAACGCCTTGAAGCGTAATTGCTCGACATACGGGGCCATGGCCGAAGCTTGTTCACTCTAGACCGTTACATCATCCGACAGGTTCTCTTCCCCACGGTGCTGGGGCTGGCCCTGCTGCTGTTGCTATTCACCGCATTCAGCAGCGTTCAGCTGCTTCGCTCGGCGGCGCTCGGCAATCTGCCGCCGCGCGATGTGCTGGCGTTGCTGCTGGCGAACGATCTGGCGGCGCTGGAAATTCTGCTCCCCTCCGCCTTCTTTGCCGCTCTGGTCATGGTGATGAGCCTCTGGCACCGTGAGGGGGAGCCCTATGCCCTTTATGCCGGTGGCGTCAGCCCGAATCGTGTGTCGCGTCCGCTGCAGGTGCTGGCAGTGCTGGTTGCAATCTGCGTGGCCCTGTTGTCGATCTACGGGCGTCCATACTCTTATACCCTGAGATATGAAATCAGCGAGCGCGGCTCCAACCTGAGCTCAGAGCAGATGGAAAGCCGTCGCTTCTACAAGTGGGACGAAGGTTTCGTCATTCAGGCCTCCGAGGTTTCCCGCCAGACCCCCAATCTGACCGACGTATTCGCCCAGGCGCAGCAGTTCGGCCGTCCCGTTGTCCTGCGCGCAAGGGCGGCACAGCTGGACGAAACCGATGAAAATCGAATGCAGAAGCTGACCTTCATCGACGGCGTCAGCCACCAGATTGGAAGCGAATTGCGAAAAGACCGGGTCACTCGCTTCGAACGCCTGGTCTATTTTGCCCATCGGCCCGCCAGCGACGCCTTGACCAAACGTCGCGCCCTGTCTACGGCGCAGCTGGCTCAGTCAGAGCGCCGCAAAGACGCCGCCGAGTTCCAATGGCGCGTGTGCATGCCCATCATTTCCCTGCTGGTGGCCCTGATGGGCATTGAGCTGGGACGTCTGCGTCCGCGTCAGTCGCCCTATCCCCGGTTCGGCATGGCGCTGATTCTCTACGCCCTGGTCTTCAACCTGTCCAGCCTGACCAAATCGTCCGTGGAGAACGGTCATATCCCCATGGTGCCGGGCGTCTACTCGGCTGTCGGCGTGCTCGTGCTGGCCTATCTCGTCATGCGTCGCTCGCCGTCGCTGAGCCTGAAGGTCCCGCCGTGAAGTTGATCTACCGTTATCTCATGGCGGCTCTTCTGCGGGGCTTTCTGCTGGTTTCAGGCGCAATGCTCGCGCTGTTCGGCCTGTTCGAATTCATGGACCGCGCGGATGACATAGGTGATGCGAACTACGCGCTCGCCGACGCGTTGCTGGTGACGGCCATGGTAATGCCCGCCAGGCTGGCCGACCTTTCGCCCTTCATCACCCTGATCGGCGCCGTCTACGGGCTGGGCACTTTCGTGCGCAGTCACGAGCTGCTGGCCATGCGCGCGGCGGGCCTGACGCCTTTGCGGCTCGCCATTGTCACCGGCGTTTCCAGCCTGCTTTTCCTGCTGGTATTCGGCGTGGTGGAGATAGCCGCGCGGCCTTTGTCGCAGCAAGGCAACCTGTATTACATGGCCGAAACTTCGAGAGACGGGACGCTGTTTTCCGAAAGCGGTATCTGGGTGCAGCACGGAAATACCTATGTGCACATCGAATCCCTGGAACGGGGCGGCACGCCAACCGGCATCCACGTCTACAATTTTGGCGGGGACGATGAGCTGGACGTCTATACCCGCGCAGCGAATGCGGCTATCCGATCTGAATCCAGCTGGCAGCTGCGCAACGTTCTGGAAACCTTCTACCCCGATCTGGAGCCGGACGCAGAGCCAAACAGCCCCAGGATAAGGCGCACCGAGTACCCGGCACAAGACTGGGCACCACCCTGGCGCCAGACCACCGCGTTCTTCGAGATGCCGCTGGAGAGCCTGTCGCTGCTGCAGATCTTCCGCCACATGCTCGTGCTCCAGGAGGAGGGCGCAGCCTCGGGTGCCTACGCGCTGGAATTCTGGCGACGCTGCATGGTGCCCCTTTCAGGCATTGTGTTCACGCTGTTCGCTGCCCCGTTCGTGATCGGCGTCGGTCCCCGGTCAAGCATGGGCGGCGCGGTCACTCTGGGGCTGGCCAACGCGCTGGGGATCTTTCTGCTGCAGCAGATCGTCACCAACGGCATCTATCTGCTCACCCAGTCTTCGTTACTCGCTGTGTTTACCCCCATCATGCTGGTCTTTGTTCCCGCTGTCCTGCTGATCCGGCGATTGAACGGCGCGCCCTCGGGATGATCTCACTCACTTCGGACCCACGCCTGTGTCGCTTTATGATCGGCGCCGCCCCGACATACAATGCGCGGCGCTAATGACCCGGCATCCAAACTGAGTCAGGACCCTCACTTATGAGGCTTATCCGGGATTTCATCCTTTCCCACCCCTGGAACAGCGCCCTGCTGATAGGCCTGCTGTTTCTGGCCGGGCTGGCGGACGGTCTCGGCCTGTCGGCCATGATGCCGATGCTGAATCTGGCTTTCGATTCGGACACGAGTGCGGGCGCGGCCCCGGGCGCGGCCCCGGACCCCGCATCCGGGGACAACCTGACGGAACTGGTTTACAGCGTTATCGAAGCCGTAGGGCTGACGCCGTCGCTGGGTGTGCTGCTGTGTATGATCGTCGCCGGAATCACCTTCAAAAGCCTGCTCGTCTTCATTGCCGAGCAGCGCATTGGCTATCTGGCGGCAGACGTGGCGACGGGGCTGCGGATGCAGCTGCTGCGAGCGATCACCGCGTCGAGCTGGCGATTCTACGTCAATCAATCCGTAGGAAAGCTCGCCAACTCCATGGCGACGGAGGCCTGGCGGGCGTCCAACGCTTACGTGTATGCCATCCGGCTGACCGTGGTTTTCATCGAAACGCTCGTTTACTTCAGCGTCGCCCTGCTGGTTTCCTGGGAGGCGACGCTGATCTGCCTGATAGCCGGGCTGGCCGTATGGGCCGTCTCCCATCAATTCGTGAAGATATCCAAGTACGCGGGCACCGGGCAGACCAACTGGTACCGGTCTCTGCTGGGCTCGCTTACCGACATCCTGCAATCCATCAAGACCCTGAAGTCCATGGGACGGGAGCGCGCCGCGGAGGCGCTGGTGGCGCGGGAAACCCTCGAGCTGAAAGCCGACCTGCGCCGCGAAGTGCTGGGCAACGCCGGGCTGGACGCTGCCCAGGAGCCCCTTTACACGATGGTTATCGTCGTCGGTGTCTATCTGGCACTGGTCGAGTTTTCGGTAGCACTGGCCACGGTCACGTTTCTGACCCTGGTGCTGGCCCGCCTGCTGAAAAGAGGCAGCAAGGTGCAGAAGGAATATCAGCGGATGATCACCAGCGAAAGCGCGTTCTGGTCACTGCAGCAGACGGTAGCCGAGGCCGAGCGTGAGGCAGAGATCAACACCGGTACCGGACAGCCCAGCCTCGACAGGCACATACGCCTGGACGATGTAACCTTCACCTACGGAGATACGCCGGTGCTCAGCGGGGTATCCCTCGAAATTCCTGCGGGCGAGATGACCTGCCTGGTCGGAGAGTCGGGCACGGGCAAATCCACCATCGCCGATCTCATCATCGGGCTGATGAGACCGACGTCCGGGTCCGTATTAATCGACGACGTAGCGCTGGGCGAGCTGGACCTGACAGCCTGGCGGCGCTCCATCGGCTACGTTCCCCAGGACAACCTGCTGCTTCATGACAGCGTGTTCGCCAACGTAGCCCTGGGCGATGAGCAGCTGACGGCGGCCGATGTCGATCGCGCGCTGCAAGCCGCCGGCGCTGCGGACTTCGTGGCAGATCTGCCCCAGGGCATGCGCACCGTTGTCGGCGAGCGCGGGGCGCGTCTGTCGGGCGGTCAGCGCCAGAGGATCATGATCGCCCGCGCCCTCGCTCACCGGCCGCGACTGCTGATTCTGGACGAGGCGACCAGCGCTCTGGACGCAGCCAGCGAAACGGCCATCTGCGAAACCCTGGCCACGTTGAAGGGCCGGATTACCATTCTCGCAGTCGCCCATCAATCCGCGCTGCAGCGGGTCGCAGATCGCGTCTATCGCGTGCACGACGGCCAACTGACGCGTCTGGAGGCCACACAGGCTGAAACGGCAACACGCTGGGTGGTCTCCGCGCAAAACACGGCAACAGGGGCAGATTGAGCACATGAATGCGCCGCATGGGACAAAGCAGCTACTGCTAAAGCCGGTTGTCGATCGCTCAACCCTGCGCGACTTCCTGAACCTGCCTTTGCCGCTCTACGCGAATGACCCGCAGTGGGTGCCGCCGCTGTTTTTCGAAAGGCGTCAGGCGCTGTCTCCTAAAAACCCCTTCTTCGAGCACGCCACCTGGCAGGCATGGGTGGCCTACGACGGGCTCACGCCGGTGGGACGTATTTCCGCACAGATCGACGATCTATATGAGCGGCAGCACGGTGAGCGAGTCGGCTACTTCGGGATGCTGGAAGGCAGCAACGATCCAGCGGTTTTTGAAGTGCTGTTTCAAACCGCCGAGGGCTGGCTGAAGGCGCGGGAAGCCATCCGTGCCGTCGGGCCCTTCAACCTGGGCATCAATCAGGAGCTGGGGCTGCTTGTAGAAGGCTTCGAAACGCCCCCCTATTTCATGATGCCTCACGGTCGCCCCTACTACGGCAGCGCGGTCACCGCCGCCGGGTATCATCCGGTGCAGGACCTGCTGGCCTACGTCATCGACCCGGATTTCGAGCACCCGCCAGTTATGACCGGGCTAATGAAGCGGATGCAACCCGAAGTCGAGCTCCGGCGTCTCGACCGCAAAAACACCGACGCTGAGCTCGAGATCCTGCGGGACATCTTCAACGACGCCTGGTCCGGCAACTGGGGCTTCGTACCTTTCACCGAAGCGGAGTTCAACGGTATCGGCCGCGAGATGCTGCTGCTGATACCGGATGATTTCATCCACATAGCCGAGCTGAAGGGCCGCCCCGTCGCCTTCATCGTGCTGCTGCCCAATCTCAACGACGCCATCGCCGATCTCGGCGGCCGCCTGTTGCCCTTCGGCTGGGCAAAGCTGTTGTGGCGGCTGAAGGTTCGTTTCCCCACCTCCGGCCGTGTGCCCCTCATGGGTGTTCGCCGGGAATTTCACAACACCCGTTTCGGTCCAGGGCTCGCGTTCATGGTTATCGAAGCCATCAGCGAGGCTGCCAAGCGCACGGGGATGACCGAGGTGGAAATGTCCTGGATACTCGACGACAACATGGGCATGCGCAACATCATCGAGACCATCGGCGGTCGCGTCAGCAAGCGCTACCGCATGTATGAAAAAGATCTCGGCTGAATCCCAAGGCACGCTGACACCCTCAAGATGAATTGCCAACAGTTCCAGGCCATCGTGCTCGCCGGTGAACGTACCGGTGGAAACGCGCTGGCACGGTCTCTGGGGCTCCCTGCAGGCGTTCTGGCGCCGCTGGCTGGCAGGTCTTGTATCCAACGCGTAATGACAACCCTGCGCGAAAGCTGCAGCGTGGCCGGCGGCATTCTGAGCGGACCGTCGGCATCCGTTCTTCGGGAGGCACCCGAGTTCAGCGCGCTGCTGGAACCCGGCGACTACCGTTGGCTAGCCCCCGCCAACGGCCCAGCCGCCAGCGCGTTCGCGGCCGCAGAGCATCTGAACAGTCATCCGCTGCTGCTTACCGGCGCCGATCACGGCTTGCTGGATACCGCAACGGTAGACGACTTCTGCAAGGATGCGCTGGCCGTAGGGCCTGCAGGCCACCGACCCGACATCGTGGTGGGGCTGGTTCCCCACGACCTGGTACGGGAGGCGTTTCCAGATTCAAAACGCACCGTTCTGCGTTTCTCGGACGGCGCTTTCTGCGGCAGCAACCTGTTCGCAGTAACCAGCGAAACTGGCCACAGCGGGCTGCGTTTCTGGTCCGAGGTGGAATCGTTCCGCAAACGTCCCTGGAAGATAGCCGGGCGTCTGGGCTTGAAGACGCTGCTGCGCTATGTCACCGGCGGGCTGGCCGTGGACCAGGCCTTTCGAGCCCTGTCGCTCAAGGCCGGTTGCCGCGTGAGCTGGGTAGCCGTTCACGAGCCCAGGGCTGCCGTCGATGTGGATACGGTTGCCGACTGGGAGCTGGCCTGCCGGCTGCTGGAGCGCGAAAAAGCTGCTCCAGCGAATCCGCAGCAGGGGACCGGTCCAGCGCAAGGCGGAGGTAAACGCCAGGCTGGAGGCCCCGCCGAAAACCGCCCAGACCCATGACCATCCTGGTGATTTCCAATCCCAGAACGGCACGGGCAAGAAAGCGCCATGCCGATCTGCAGCAGGCCCTGCCCCCCTCGGCTGATGTTCATCATCACCTGACCAGCAATATTCAGGAAGCCGCCGCTGTCCTGGCGAAGCATGACTGGCGGTCAGAAGACGTGCTCGTCATCAACGGCGGCGACGGGACGGCGCAGAACCTGCTGACGCTGCTGCTGCGCCGCCACGCACCGCGTGATGCGCCCCGGATAGCGCTCCTGCCCGGGGGCTCCACAAACATGTCCGCCTTTGACATCAATACCGAGCGCGCCTACGCGCGCTGCGTTGAACGGCTACGCTCGGTGCTTGCGTCAGGCTGCAGGGACGACTCCCGGAGCCAGCCAGCCATTCAGCAACGGCCGCTGGTCAGGGTCTCGTTGCCGGACAACGACCAGTATGGGTTCTTCTTCGGAATCGGAACCATCGTCCAGGGGATCGAGTTTTTCCACCGGCGGATTCACCCTGGCGGCGGTCGACACGAGCTGGGCGCCGGGCTGGCAATGCTGCGAACCCTGTGGGGCATCGCCCGCCATCAACCGCCTTTCGCGGAGCCGCTGACCCTGAGTCTCCGGACCCCTATTCTGGCTGATGCGGCTGCAGCACCCAGCCGGGCTGAGCACGAGGAAGAGCCGGTTTCGCCAGCCGCCCAGCGGCTGGACCCGGCCACCTGGGTACCGCTGCCCATCCGTCTGTGCCTGATAACATCTCTCGATCGCCTGTTCCTCGGCATGCGCCCTTACTGGTTGCGCGCCGACCAGCCCCTGAGCGCGACGCTGATCGAAGCCGATGCTGAGCGCTTCATCCGCTCCATGCCCAAACTGCTGACCGGCAGGCCGAACGCCACCATGACACCGCGGCACGGCTATCACAGCGTCGGGCTGCGATCTCTTCGCATGCAATTCGACGGCCCGCTTACCCTGGACGGAGAACTCTTCACCAACGAGGGTGATACCATTACCGTCGATGCAACCCAACCGCTGAGATTCCTGAATCTGTGAGCTGAACATGAGCACCTCTGACGCCCAGCCGTATCTGCGCAAGCTCATCATGAAGG
Organism: uncultured Pseudomonadales bacterium; assembly: GCA_947258825.1. GTDB lineage: Bacteria > Pseudomonadota > Gammaproteobacteria > Pseudomonadales > Azotimanducaceae > UBA7803. Next base: position 162,380 of record CAMYJX010000004.1, on the reverse strand, counting down.
GCGGAAAACGCACCCTTCGTAAGGTCGGCGATTTCCAGGCCCGACATTCCCTGGTTGGCACCGGGCCGGTATTGGACAAAGCCGGCTTCCCCTGGACTAGAACGCTGGAGGAACACACCCAGCAGATACAGGCCGAGCTGGACGATGTTCTGACCCAGCCCGAAGACATACCGGCATTTCACCAGCTGTCGCCCGATCAAGAACGGATATCAAAGGAAGATCACTGGAAGACGTTCGCCTTCTACGTGTTTGGGCATCGCGTTGACGAGAACTGCGTGCGCTGTCCGGAAACCGCTCGCCTTCTGGAATCGGTTCCAGGGCTGCAGAACGCATGGTTCTCCATTCTGGCGCCCCGCTACCACATTCCACCCCACAAAGGGCCAACCAAAGCCATCATCCGCTGTCACCTCGGGTTGAAGGTACCCGCTGAACGCGATAACTGCTGGCTCCGAGTGGACGACGAGATCTGCCACTGGGATGAGGGCGAGTGCCTGGTTTTCGACGACACCTACGAGCACGAGGTGTTCAACAACACCGAAGAAACCCGAGTCGTGCTGTTTCTGGACTTCGATCGCCCGATGGATACCGTCGGCCGCCTGTTCAATCGAGCGCTGATCCACGTGATCCGCGCCAGCGCATACGTCAAGGATCCGCTGAAGAACCTCGCCGCCTGGAACGCCGGCCAGCGCCCCCAACCCTGACCAGGTGCTCATCGATCTGCGCAACGCTCAGAACGGGGTCAACAACGGGCTCGAGGCCGACGTCTGCATCGTGGGAGCCGGCGCTGCCGGGATCAGCCTGTGCCGTCATTTGAGAAAACTCGGGCACAGCGTGTGCCTGCTGGAAAGCGGCGGGCTGGATTTCGAGGTAGAAACCCAGGACCTGTACGACGGGCCCAACGAGGGCATGACCTACTACGACCTGGTGGACGCGCGCCTGCGCTTCTTCGGCGGTACCACCAACATCTGGGGCGGGCGCTGCACCCCCCTGGAGCCGCTGGACTTTCAGCACCGCCCATGGGTTCAACACAGCGGCTGGCCGTTCCAGGCCCAGGACCTGGAGCAACACTACCGGGTTGCGCACGACTCGCTGGATCTCGGCGAGTAGCGTTGCCATGATGTTCTGCAGGATCCCGGGGTGACAGCGCTGCTCCACGCCAACGTCACGCATCTTCAGGCAAACGCCAACGCCAACGGCCTGGACCATGTCGTGGTGAGCACTCTGGAGGGACGGCGGATCCTAGCGCGAGCCCGCAGCTACGTTCTGGCCTGCGGTGGAATCGAAAATCCGCGATTGCTGCTGGCTGCCAGGGACGTCCAGAAAGACGGCATCGGAAACGACAACGACCTGGTTGGCCGTTTCTTCATGGAGCACCAGCACGGCAGAGCCGGCCGGGTACATACAGATGACCCCTTCCGGCTCTGGCACCTGTTTCGCAAGCGTAGAATCGCCGGTGGCCCGCCGGTGGCGCCGACGCTGCTGCCATCGCCAGACCTGCAGCAGACGGCGAGCATCCTCAATACGGCGCTCACCTTCAAGCTGCAGAGAGATCCAAGCCAGGGCCTGCTGCTGAACGATCGCATATATCGCCACCTCAAACACCAACTGCCTCCCGATCGCACGCGACGCCGGCTCTGGCACGCCTATCGCGATGCGCGTGGGTGGGTTCAACGCAACCTCAAACCAAAAATCGAACGCCTGCGCAGCGGCGCCGGTGCGCGCCATCTGTACGCCATGGTTCGCGCAGAGCAGGCTCCCAACCCGAACAGCCGGGTTACCCTGTCGGGTGAGCGAGATCGGTTGGGGATGCTCAAGGCAAGCCTGCGCTGGCAATTGAGTGATATTGACAAACAGACCGTCAGCGCGCTTGCGGAGAGCCTGGGCGAAGAACTGACCCGACTGGGCGCCGGACGGGTGGAGAAGGCCGATTGGCTCGAGGACCCGTCGCCCGAGTGGCCCTTGGACCCCACCGTCAGCAAGCATCCCATCGGCGGCTACCACCACATGGGCACGACGCGCATGGGCAGCACGCCCAGGACTGGCGTGGTCGACGCCGACGGGCGCGTGCACGGCTATCACAACCTCTATGTCGCCGGGAGCTCGGTGTTCCCCACCGGCGGGTGGGCGAACCCCACGCTGACGATCCTGGCCCTGGTTCACAGGCTGGCCGAACACCTGGACGACAGGCTGCGGCAAACCGACCCTTGAGTGACATTCACACGTATCTTCACGCTTCTGCCAGTAAAAAAGGAACGCCCGATTGCGGGCTGAGCGTTTGGAGCGCACATCCAGGCATGTTAAATTGACTTGTTACGCCGAATTCAGACCCGAGGGGCAAACGACACTCAATGAAAGCCATCATACTGAGCGCGGGTCAGGGGCGCCGCCTGCTGCCGCTCACCGAATCCAGCCCGAAATGCGCCCTGCAAGTTGCCGGTCGCTCCATCCTTGAAGCACAGCTTGGCGAGATCGCCAAATGCGCCATAGACGACGTGCTGGTCGTCACTGGATTCGGCGCGGATAGGGTTGATGAGATCGTAGCCGGAGTCCAGGCTCCTCGCGTTCGCACCCTCTTCAATCCTTTCTTTGCATTGTCAGACAACCTGGGCACCTGCTGGGTAGCCGGCCCGGAAATGCACGAGCCCTTCGTCCTGATCAACGGCGACACTCTGTTCGAATCCGAAATTCTGCAGGCGCTCCTCAGCTACCCGGACACGGCCCCGGTCACCCTGGTGACCGATGCAAAAGACGCCTACGACGCTGACGACATGAAAGTGGTGGTCGAGGGAAACCATCTGCACCGCGTCGGCAAACAGCTGAGCGAAGGCGTCAACGGCGAGTCCATCGGCATGATGCTGTTCCGCGGTGATGGCCCAAAGCTGTTCCGATCAACGGTAGAGAAGGCCATGCGCTACGGCGAAGGCGTAAAGCGCTGGTATCTCTCCGTAATCGACGAGCTGGCGCAGCAGAGCCTCGTCGAAGTCTGCAGCATTAAGGGGATGAGCTGGTGCGAAGTGGATGACACAGCCGACCTCGCTCATGCCCAGGACGTCGTGGCCTCCTGGTATCTGCCGTCCGAGAAGGTGGCAGTCCTCTGAGACGATGCAATCGGAACCCGGACGACATCGGCGGTGAACGAAACAATCCTCAAATTCGGCTACCCGGAATCTCTGATCAGGGACTACCAGAGCTGGGTGGTCCTGCTGCGCCCTCAGCAGGTAACGTTGGGGTCACTGGTGCTGGCCTGCAAAGAGCCGGTTAAGCAGTTCGGCGAGGTTTCACCAGCCGGATTCGCCGAGCTGAGCCAGGCCGTGGCCGACCTGGAGTCTGCCCTATCCTCTGCGTTCCAATTCGACAGGATTAATTATCTGATGCTGATGATGGTAGACCCGGACGTGCATTTTCACGTCATTCCGCGATACGCGGAGCCAAGGTCTTTCGAGGGGCAGAGCTTCAGCGATCAAAGCTGGCCCGGGCCACCCGCGTTGAATCTGGTCATCGATATCGACGCGGAAACGAGCGAGCGACTGAGAGACTCGCTCAAATCCCGCTGGCCATCTGCCTGAGCGGTACGCGCCAGCAGGTTTCCTCGAAAACTGCAATCTGACCCCTCGGGGTAATGCCTTTCAAACGCATGACTACCGACCAGCCGTCCGGCTCACGAGAGATGTCGAAGACGCGATAGGACGCCGGCGCGTCGGGCCGACTGCTGGATGCCGAGGCGGTCGCAAAAATGCGCGTACCCCCGGTTACCGGGCCGGTCCGATTGCGATGAACATGGCCGTGCAGAACCAGTTCGGGCTGGTGCCGCTCCAGCACGCGGGAAAGGTCACCGGCATCTCTCAACGCTTTGCGCCATGCTGACATACCCGGAAGGGGCGGGTGGTGCAGAATCACGCAGCGAAAGCCCTGCGCGTGCTGCATGCGATCGTCCAGCTGGCTCAGCTGATCAGCGCCCAGCCGCCCGTCGGCCATCAGCAGCGGCGCCGGATAGGCCGAACAAAGGCCCAGCACGGCCGCCTCCACGCCACCCTTTTTCAGCTGTCTGAGCCGCGGAAACAGATCCGCTGGAGACATGTCCGAAGCATCCTGCCCAACCCCAAGATAAGGACCCCAAAGATCGCAGATGGCCGCCCAGGAGTCCGCCCGGTAAAAGTCATGATTGCCCGGCACAAGGAGCACCTGCTGCGGAGACCCGAGCCGTTCGAGCCAGGCGCCGGCGGCCGAGATTTCTTCTGCCAGACCGATCTGCGCAAGATCGCCCGAAAGCAGAATCTGCGCGGCTGATTCGGCATGAACGGCTTCGGTTATCTGCTCCAGCAGATCGGCACGATGGACCCATCGGCGCTTACGCTTCCAGGACAGATAGCCCAGTCGCCTCTTGCCGCTCAGACCGATGAGGCTTTGATTCGCCAGTGACGTTAAGTGGGGATCGGTAAGGTGGACCAGTCGCATGCCTTGGGACCCGGAAATGGTGGTTTGCTGGGCCGTCGGGGCGATGTCTATAATCCCCGCGGCCACACTCATAAACGGTCTGACAGGCCTCTCGGACAGCGAGAACGAACTATATCATGACGGATTTCGCGCTCGTAGTTGGCGAATCGAGAGTCCGGCTGTGGAACCTGGACGCGCGGGAGCGGATCAGGCGGCAGCTGAAACAGGCAGGTGATGTCCAGCTGCTGCAGCGTCCGGAAGATCTGCAAGGGCTACCGCCACATGCCAACGTGCTGATTCTGCGTGCAGACTACCTCTTCGAGGTGAGAACGCTCACAGCCATGATGGAACATCCTGATACGGCACTGTTGCATACAAGGCTGAAGCGTCCGGCGGGCGCCTATGTACGCGCAACCCTCGCCCCCCAGACGGGCGAGATCCTTGCAGCCGAGGCAGCTTCTCAGGCACAGGAGCAGTTCGAGAGCGCGGGCGCGCCGAACATGGAAGCGCCCCTTCCAGGGAAAGGGCTGGGGGAGGGAGCTTCTCCGGAGAACGGATCCGGGAAAGGAAACGTCGCGCTGCCCGAGGGGGTGACGCCAATCAGCGTAGATGCGCTCGGCGCTTTCGACCATCAGCTGAGAAAAGCCAAAGCGCCGCTGCTGGAGCCGGTCTCTGAGCAGACAAAGCGCGCGCTGGAAGGGCAGCTCTACGGTTCTTCCTACAAAGGCATCACCGATGTGGTAACCAAGTTCGTATGGCCTCGTCCAGCGCGCCTGGGCGTGCGCCTGTGCGCCAGAATGGGGCTCACTCCCAACGCGGTAACCAGCATCGGCTTCCTGCTGATGGTGTGGGCCTGCTACCTGTTCGCGCAGGGCCAGTTCGCTCTGGGTCTGGCCGCGGGATGGCTGATGACCTATCTGGACACCGTGGACGGCAAGCTGGCCAGAGTCACGATCCAGTCCAGCAGAGTAGGGCACCTGTTCGATCACGGAATGGACCTGATCCATCCTCCTTTCTGGTACGTTTACTGGGGAACGGCGCTGACGGTTTATCAGCCGATCTGGGGGCTGGAACTGACCGATCTCTACTGGCTCATCATCGTCGGCTACATACTCGGGCGGGTCATCGAGGCCCTGTTCCATCTGCTGGGAGATGCGAGCATCTTTTCATGGCGACCTTTCGACGCCTACTTTCGCTTGGTCACAGCGAGAAGAAATCCCTGCATGATTCTCCTCACCCTCAGCCTGCTGCTGGGCAGGCCGGATTGGGGGCTATTGAGCGTAGCTGTCTGGACGGCGGCTACCACCGCGATCATGCTGGTGCGCCTGACCCAGGGGCTGATAAGCCGTGTCCGCCGCGGACGGCTGCAATCATGGCTTGCTGACCCCGAATCAGCGGCAGCCAGACATCCCAGCGCCTACCGAACGTTCTCCGGAACCCAGAGTGCCTACGCCGCTGACTGAGCCCGAAATCAGCGCCGAAACTTATCCAGCCAGCACCGTCCAAGGCGGAGCGGGCGATCTGGGTGCGCTTGTGGCACGCAGCGTCGACGCCAGCGCTTATGTGGGAGATTCAACGGTGTCCCGCCTGCTCGAGGACATCCGTCGTCGCCACGGCAGCAGCGTGGTGGCCGTACTCATGTACGGCTCTTATCTGCGCGGCAAGCGCGATACGCTCCTGGATTTCTACGTTCTGCTGGACAATTTTCAGGCGGCCCTGCCTCGGGCCTGGCATCAACTCGCCAACCGGTTGCTGCCGCCAAACGTGTACTACCAGCGCGTGACCGGAGATGACGGCGAGGCCCGCTCAAAATACGCGACGCTGACGGTTCGTCAGTTCGAGCGGGCGATGAAAGGGGACTTTCATTCCTACTTCTGGTCTCGGTTTACCCAACCCTGCACGCTGATCTTCAGCAGAGACCCTCAGAGTGAGCAACGCGTGTTGGACGCCCTGCAGAACGCCACCATAACCTTCATCGAGGCGGTTCTGCCCGTGCTTGCCGAGCGATTCAGCTCGAGGGATCTGTGGCAGACTGGCTTCGGGCTGACCTACCGGGCCGAGCTGCGTGCAGAAGGCAAAGATCGAATTGCCGAGCTGTTTGAAACAAACGCCCGGCACTTCGACAGCCTTTGCAGGGCCTACGCCCGGCAACCCCATTCGCGAGTCGACATGACCGATGAAGGCGTGTTCCGCCAGCGGGACTTCTCCCCAAGGCGAAACGCCAACCTGACCTGGGCTGTGCGGACCTGGCTCGGCAAACTGCTTTCCGCATTGCGGATCATCAAAGCCGCGGGGACCTTCGACGATCCGCTGGACTATCTGCTGTGGAAGATAAAGCGCCACTCGGGCATCTATATCGAGCCGACGGACCGACAGCGGCGATTCCCGTTGCTGTTCGCCTGGCCTTTGCTATGGCGCCTTTACCGCCTCGGCGCGTTTCGCTAGCGGTCAGTCAGTCGAGCTTCCCCCGAGCTTCCCCCGAGCTTCCCCCGAGCTTCCCCCGAGCTTCACTCGAGCTTCACTCGAAATGATTTTGTCCTGAGAGCACGACGCTGAAAGTCGTGACGATCTCGTCGATCTGCGCGGCGGTATGGGCCGCGCTGGTACTGACCCTCAGCAGGCTGGAACCATCGGGAGATGCAGGGGGCGCAATGAGGTTGGTGTAAACACCCGCCTCGAGAAGCTGGTGCCAGACGGACAGGGCCTGCTCCCGGTCGGCAAAACGAACACCGACCACCGGGCTCACATCGGGACCCAGGGTCAGCCCGAGACCGGCAAGGCCCTCGTACAGGCCTCTGGCGTTCCGCCACAGCTGCTCACGCAGCTCAGGACGCTGCTGCAGCAGGCGTAAAGCGACCCGGGTAGTGGCGATAACGGAAGGGCACGGGGAAGCCGTAAAGATATAGGGCCTGCTGGCGTAGCGGAACAGCTTGACCACGTCATGGTGGCTGACACAGAAACCGCCGGTTGAACCGAGGCTCTTGCTGAAGGTACCAACGATGAAGTCCACATCGGCTTCCACCCCGGCTTCTTCAGCAAGGCCACGGCCGTGATCCCCGTAGATGCCCAGCGAATGTGCTTCATCCACGAAAAGATAAGCGCCGTAGCGGCGCTTGACCTCAGCAAACTCTGCCAGCGGCGCGTGATCGCCAAGAATGCTGTACAGGCCTTCCGTGATGATCAAGGTTCGACTGGCACGATCTTCCAGACGCCGCAGACGGTTGTCCAGGCTCTCGACGTCATTGTGCTTGAAGCGGTACACGTCGGCGCCGCTCATCCGACAGCCATCGTACAGACTGGCGTGGGCATCTGCGTCCAGCATCACACAGTCACCCGGGGCGAGCAGCGCCGTGAGGGTGCCTAGGTTCGCCGAGTAGCCCGTGGAAAACACCATGGCATGCTCAACGCCGTAGAACTGCGCCAGCTCTGACTCCAGCGCCCTGTGGCTATGATAGTTGCCATTCGCCATCCGCGAGCCCGTGGTTCCGGTACCTTCCGCCTCGAGCGCCGCCTGACCGGCGGCAACGCACTCCGGATCAAAGGTGAGCCCCAGATAGTTGTTGGTGCCAGCGAGAATGGTCCGGCGCCCGCGAATGATCGCCTCCGTAGCGGAGATCAATTGCTCCATCTCCACGTCGGTTGGATCCATCCCTCCCTGACTCAATTGACTGCGGGTCGCTGCTGCCTCGTCGAACTTGCTGAGGAGATTCATGCTACGCCCGATTCCGCGCGACAACCTCAGCAAGCTGCGAGATCGTGTGGACGTTGGAAAGGCTTTCCAGATCGATGGCAATGTCGTAGTGATCTTCGATTTCGACGACGAACTCCATGATCTGAATCGACTCCAAATTGAGATCCTCAATCAGGTCGGTACTGCCGGTGAGCTCCGGCGGGTTCTTGAGAAACGCCCCCAGTATCGTCCGGATCTCTTGTTCTATCTGGGTAAGGTTTTGACTCACGAAGGCACCTGTTGTGTGATCCGATCTCTGTAAGCGGTGTGGGTCAGCCGGTAGGCCGTCAATTCCGAGCAAACAACTCTAGCGCTCCGGACCGAAGGTCGATCTCCGGGTGCCAGCCCGTTCGACTGGAGAACGCCGAATTATCGCATAGCCAATGCTCCTGCTGAAGCTCACGGGCTTTCCCTGGTGTAAGCATGGGCGAATACCCGAACACGCCGGCCATACAAGCGTTGGCTGCCCCTGCCGCACGCAGAAGCGCCATTGGCACGGGCAGCTGACGCACCTTGCGTTGCCCGACCGCTTCGCCGATTTCGCCCCAGCTGTACCCGCTGGGGTGCCCGTCATCAATGGCGCAGGTGAGGTGCCTGCAGGCCTCGGGCGCGGACAGCCAGGCCGACACCGCACATGCAAGATCGGTCGCATGAATCAAAGACAGCCTCTGTGCCGGAGGACCGGGGCGCAGCGCGACGCCTCGCCTGACCAGGTTCAGCAGCGGCTGCATTTCGACGTCACCAGGCCCATACACCGCCGGCGGGCGCAAGATGCTCCAGCAAAGGTCCGGGTGATTCCGAAGTTCCTGCTCGGCGGCAAACTTGCTGCGGGCGTAATCCGACAGCTCCGGACGACCCGCGGCTAGAGACGAAAGCAGGAGGAAGGGCGCAGAACTGCCCGCATCCACGAGCGCTTCCAGCATGCTCTGGACACCGGCTACATTGGCGGCAAGAAAATCTGCGTAGCGACGCCCGCGCACCGTTCCCGCGCCGTAGACGACGGCGCTTACGCCGTCCACCGCGCGAGAAAGAGCAGGCTTATCCGAAAGGTCGGCAGTCACGAGCTCGCAAGCCTGGCTCAGCGCATCTCGGTTCGTCGAATCTGGCCTTACGAGAGCCCGCAGGCGATAGCCGTCAGCAATGAGCTGACGCTGCAGGTGTTGTCCGATGAAACCGGTGGCACCGGTCAGGAGTACAGGAGGCGAATCAGCCGAAGGCTTCAGCTTTTGCAAGCTTGACGTTCCAAGGGCTGTCCGTCAGCGGCGCGCGCACCAGGAAATCCTCCTTGGTCTTCGCCCGAGCCAGCTTTCCCGAGGAGGTGCGTGGCAACGTACCCGGCGCCACCAGATCGATGTAGGCGTTCACGCCGAAATGCGCCCTGACAGCTCCTTCAAGGTGCGTAGCCAGAGCCAGCCGCTTGGACATGTTCTGCTCGCGGCACTCCACCACCAGCACCGCCACGTCTTCTCCGCAGGGCGCGGGGGCTGAAAAAGCCACCACGTTGCCGAGACGAACGCCAGGAAGACCGTCGGCCAGATGCTCCAGGTCCTGTGGCCAGATATTGCGACCATGCACGATAATCACATCTTTGCTTCGGGCGGTGATCACCAGGCGTTTGCCCATGAGATAGCCGATGTCGCCGGTATCGAGCCACTTGTCAGCGCTCAGCACCTCGGCGGTGGCCTCGGGATTCTGAAAGTAACCGCTCATCACGCTGGGCCCACGAAGGCATATGTGCCCACAGTGGCGCTCGGGAAGATCGTTGCCGTTCGCGTCTCGAATGGCGACTTCGTAACTCGGCATGACTTCGCCACAATCGACGAACTCCAGGGCGCCTTCCTGCCGATTCTCGTCGGTCAGCGGCTCGGCGACCAGGTCATCGGTAATTCGAGCCTTGCTGACGCTGTCGATGAAAACGCCCTGGTTCAGGGGCGCGAAGCTGACAGCCAGCGCGCACTCCGCCATGCCGTAGCACGGCAGGAACGCTTTGGGGTCGAAACCCGTATTCACCAAGGCCCGGGCAAAATCCTGCAGGGACTTGGGATGAATGCGCTCAGCGCCCACGCAGGCTGCCCGCCAGGAGCTGAGATCATATTTTTCAGTGTCAGACGGCCGTAGCCGCTTGGCGCACAGGGCGTAGCCGAATGGCGGGCTCGATGCAATCGTGCCACGGTTTTCAGAAATCAATTTAAGCCAGAGCCTGGGACGCATGGCAAACGTTCGGGGGCTCAAGAGGTCGACGGCAAGCTGAGTCGCCATGGGTAGCAGTACAAAACCCACCAGGCCCATGTCGTGATAGAGAGGCAACCAGGAAACGAACCGGTCCTCCTGACGCAGCTGCAGTCCATACTCCGCGATCTCTCGCAGGTTGTTCATCACGGATGTCTGGGTAATCTCCACGCCTCGCGGGAAGCGCGTGCTGCCAGAGGTGTACTGCAGATAGGCCGGCTCATCGGCCTGCAAAGGTTCCAGGGTCGCGTCGCTTTCGGGCAGCCGGGAGAAATCGTCCAGCGAGCCGACGTGAACACCGGGGAAAGCTTCGGCCGCTTCGCGGAGAAAACCCAGATGAGAATCAGGCGCCACGGCAATATCAGCACCGCAGCTTTCGATCATGCGCCGCAGCTGGGTTACGTAGGCATCGTGCGCGCCCAGTTGAACGCCTGCCGGAAGGGCGACAGGCAGGTAACCCGCGTACTGGCAGGCGAAAAACAGCTTGTGAAACATGGGGTCGGTTTCTGCGACGATGGCCACTCGAGCGCCGCGGCCACAGCCGAGCCCCACGAGCCGTCGCGCGAGGCGCTTCGCCTCGTCCCGTAGCCCACGATAGGTGAGCACGTGTTCCAGCGAACCGCGCCCATCGTAGAAATTTATCCCGGTTTCGCCCTCGGCAGCGTACTCGAGCGCGTCAACCAAGTTCCGGAAGCCTGAGCTTCTATAGTCAAGAGACCGGTTTATGTCAGTGCGTTGCAAGCCTGAACTCTCCAAACCTTAGTGTCTTTACTTGTTCTTGTCGTTTTCGTCTTCAAGTTGCCCGCGGACCCCTTCCTCCGGGGACGGCGGATTATAACCAAGAGATGAACCCGATGTAGACTACTAATATTAGCAAATAACTGTTTGATTTTTCTCGAATTGCTCCGAGGAGCCTTTAACCGCGTCACAAAATGCACCAAAAAGGCCCATTGCAACCGCCGGCAACCGTTTATCATCGACCACCGACCGGAAATCCACCGGCGAGGCAATCAGCCGATGTTAAGACTACCCTTTTTCTGGAATACTGCAAACATTCTGCAAAAATTCTGCAAGGATTGTTTGTAACCAGTTCACAGCCGGGGTCCCTGATCCCCCATTCCTCCGTCGGTGTGATTGGTCGGACCAATCCGAAATTGAACGGCACGCCGGATGCCTACCGATCTTTCAAAAGAATGCTACGTGACCGGAGGCGAAGGCGGGTCGTGAGCCTAACAAGAAGCTCTACGCAGACCGCCATGACCGCAGCGTCAGCGAGCATGACCATTGCAGGTCCAACTTCAGGGAAGCTTCCCGCGTCGCTGAGCACCCGTGGCTTGAAACGGCGGTGGATGCTGCGCCCTGAGAAACCTGGGAACTTCAACACGGCCGGCTCGAGGGTTCAGAACAAACCTATCTGCCGATCATCACCGATCACCTGCGCGAAACTGAGCCCGAGGGTCTGCAACACCGGTTCCGCAACCGGGCGGATCTGCCGGTCGACGTAGTGCTCCCTGTCGGGCTCGTGAGTGATCACATCCAGCGGCTCAGGCCCCGCCGTGGTCATGAGGTAAGAAATCATCCTCCCCGGCGGTCTGGAGGACTTACGGGCCGCCACCACGTGCGGCGGGCTGTTGGCGGTGTAGCTTTCCAGCGGTTTGCGCAGGCCCTTTCGATACACGAGCAGATCGTCGAGATCACCACTGCGCAGCTCACGCACCACCCCGGCCAGATAGTCTTCGACAGGCGCGTCCGCAAACAACCGCTGATAGAGCTCTCGTTGAACACGCTTGGCAAGTTCGGTCCAGTCCCTCCTGACCACCTCCATACCCACGAACTCTAGCGATGAGTGATCTTTATCCCACCTGAGGCCGACGTAGCGTTTTCGTGCGCCGCCAGCACCGTGCCGCACTGAGGGAAGGAAAAGCCGGAGGTACATCTTTTCGAATTCAAGCTCAAGCGCGCTGGCCAGGGACCAGCGTTGCTGCACATAGCTTTGAAGATCGGCGTCGATTTCCGCCGCCAGCTGTCCTGCAAGGCGAAGCGCTTCCCCGGGTTCCCCGACACCCGAAGCCACAAAAAGACTATCCGTATCCCCATAGAGAACCACGTAACCTCGAGATTCAAACCAGCGCTTCGACCAGAGCAGGAAATGGCGACCCTGACCAGTAATGGCGTTGGCAATTTCCGGGTTGTAGAACCGACACGCCGGCGTCCCGAGAACCCCGTAAAAGGAGTTCATGAGGATCTTGATCGCCTGTGAGGCGACCGCGTCTCCGCGCTGACGGGCCGCGTCCCGTTGCGGAAACAGCCGATCGAGGATCTCCGGCAGAATTGCGCTGCCGCGACGGAAAACGGCTCCGTTCTCCAGCCGGATTACCGAGTCTTTCTCCTGCTCGGCGACTTCGCCACTGGGCACGAAGCCCAGCGGATCGATGTTGAACGTTCTGATCAGGCTGGGATAGAGGCTTTTGAAATCAAATACCCAGACCGTATCGTGTACCCCGACGCGCGGCTCGAGCACATGGCCCCCTGCCTGAGCGGCGTGCACCCGGTCATCGTTCGAGCGAACCGTTGGCGCTACGCGACCCCGCCGCCTCAACGCGGACAAGTAGAGAAAATCGAAAGAAGCGATGCTTGCAGCAACGCGATCCGGTGGCATCCCGGTCAAGGCGCTGCGGACGAAGGCCAGGTTCACCAGGTTCAGACGCTCTAAAATTTGAAGGGCCAGCCTGGCGTCTGTTCTTGCATAGCGACAGAAGGCAGGCAGGTCGTGCCGATAGTTGCTGAGGATTTCTTCGACCCGATCTTCCACCTCGCCAGCAAGGGCTTTGCCCTCTCCGAGCACCTCACGTGCCACTGCATCCAAGCCGTACCTGTCCATCCTCACAAACGCGCCTCGCAGCAGATCTACCCCGTCCAGCACGAGCCGACCCGGTATGCTGGCGCTACCGCTCCCGAAGTAACCCTGGGCCGCGCGAATCCGCAAACCTCCGTCATCCCGCCCGAGCAGAAACGGGTGTCTTACCCGCGCGGCCACCCGTGACAGAAAGGTCAGGTCGAAATCGATGACGTTCCAGCCGGTGAGCACATCCGGATCCAGCGTCTCGATCAGCCTGCAGAAGGCTGTCACAACCTCTCGCTCGCTCGAGAAACCTCTGGCCTGCCCAGGCAGTGCCCGCCGTGAGGGGTCGACCAGCAACACCTCATCTGCACCCAGACCGTAGACGGCAATTGCCAGCAGCCGGTCGGCAGCTGGATCCGTTTCGATGTCGAAAGACAGCACCCGTGGCACGACTTTCAGCTGCGCCGGCTGCAGCTCCGGATCATCGAAAACCACCAGGTCTCCAGCCCCTGTTTTCCCAACCCCGAAGATGCGGCAGCCGCTTCGGATGTCCCGATCGATGAGATACCGCATGGCAAAACGAACGTCGGCTTCGAAAGTATCCAGACCCAGCTCATGAAGTCGGTCGCGGAGCAGGGGCGCATCGGCGGGGATCGCCACCTCCACGCGGCAGACCGGTACCCCATCCATTGCGCGCTGACCGGAATCCTCACAGATCCGGGGTAAGCCCAGCCCTCCGCGGGGAGGCCCTCCGTGGGGAAGCATGGACGCCGCAATGCACCCGCGCACCTGCCGCGCGTCCGATTGACGGACATAGAAAAACGGACGCTGCCGACTTTCGCGAACCAGGAACGGCCGGCCATCCTCAAGGCGACCGTAGAAATGCAGAATCGGGGTCCCGGCGCGCACCCGATAACTCCCCTGCAGTATGGCGCCTTGATGACTACTCATGTCCTGCATGGTGCCATTTTGCGCGCTTTGGGGCTTCCACGCCCGCCCCAAAGCGCTATCCCAAGTTAAAAAGATACAAAGAACCGACGGGGCCATCACGATTCGGCTTTCACGCCGACTTCATGTCCTCCGAACTAACTTCCGTTTATGCACAGGTCATCACGCGCGCCACAAATTCTCCTCACGGCTGCCCTGCTCATGGGTTTCGCAGGCGAGGGATCAGCAGAGCCGCCGCCCGATCACCATTCCAATAACGGCTTCGTTAATCCGCTTTTCAGCGCGCCCCATGCCGGCATACTTGGATTTCTGAAGGCCCGGTTCTTCGGCGGTGAGCAATGGGCCAGCTATGACCCGAATGCCTACCGGGTGCCCACCGCTACCCCGGCACCGGTCCCGGCAAATTTTCCCAGCGAGAATGCGCGTGTGACCTGGATCGGACACGCGACGGTGCTGATTCAGCACAAGGGCATCAACGTGCTGACAGACCCCATGTTCAGCAAACGAGCCGGTCCCGGGGGCATTCTGGGACCTGCCCGGATCAGCGAGCCGGCGCTGTCGATAGACGCGCTGCCACCGATCCACGCCGTGGTGATCTCCCACAACCACTATGATCACCTGGACTTGGCAAGCCTGCGGGCCCTCGAGAAGCAGGGCGCAGCACGGAACGGCGGCACCGCTTACTTCGTGCCGCTGGGAAACCGCAGGCTGCTGGCGAAAGCCGGCATCCCCGTTGAGCGAATCCATGAAATGGACTGGTGGGCAGCATCTAGCCTGACCGTCGGCGGAGAACCACTGGTACTGACTGCCACCCCCGCGCAGCACTTCTCGGGCCGTTCGTTAACCGACCGGAACCAGGCGTTATGGGCTTCCTGGGCGATCGAGTGGAGCGATTTTTCCGCCTGGTTCGGCGGTGACACCGGCTACAACGAGGTGCAGTTTAAGGAGATCGGACATCGCTTCGACGGCTTCGACCTGGGAATCATTCCCATCGGCGCTTACCGGCCGCGCGACTTCATGGGCCCCGTGCACGTGGATCCGGTAGAGGCCGTGATGATGCATCGGGATATCGGAGCAACGCGGTCTCTTCCCATTCACTGGGGCACCTTCGTCCTCTCCGCAGAACACCCGTCAGACCCACCTTGGGAGCTGGCCCAGGCAGTGGTGGAAACCGGCTACTCCCAGGCTGCCTTCGAGCCCTTCGCAGTTGGCGAGTCCCGAAGCTACTCCAGAGGTTCCAGCCAGACGTTGGCCCGGAGCGCCAAAGCCCCTAGACTGTAGCCATGACGAGCGGACCCCAGGGCACTATTCTGCTGGTAGAGGATCATCCGGATCTGGCTGAAACTGTGGGCGACTATCTGGAGGCCAAGGGCTACTCGGTTGATTTCGCCAGCGACGGCCTGCTGGCCATGCACCTGGCCGTCACAGAGACCTTCGACGCCATCGTCCTGGACATCATGCTGCCGGGACTCAACGGGCTGGAAGTATGCCGCCGACTCCGGAATGACGCGCAGCTGACAACGCCCATACTGATGCTGACCGCCCGAGATCAGCTGGATGACAAGCTTCAGGGGTTCGACGTCGGCGCTGATGACTATCTGGTAAAGCCCTTCGAAATGCCGGAGCTGGTCGCCCGCATCGATGCGCTGATCAGGCGTAATCGGGGCCTGGCATCCAGCTACGCCGTGGGCGACCTCACCATGGATCTCGACACCATGGAAGTGTACCGCGCTGGCCAGGAGATCAAGCTTTCCCGAACGCTCTTCGAGATCCTGCGCATACTGCTGCGGGAATCGCCCAAGGTCGTGCCGAGGGACGCGATCGAGCAGGAACTCTGGGGAGACGACCTCCCTGACAGCGATACCCTGCGCAGCCACCTCTACAACCTGCGCAGGGCCATTGATCGGCCCTTCGACGACTCGTTGATTGAAACGCTTGCGGGACGTGGCTATCGAATCCGGGGAAGCAAAGGTGATAGTCCGACGGTGGAGTGATCGCCCATGGGCACCCTGATCTGGTTCCGCAACGATCTCCGGCTGCAGGACAACCCTGCCCTGTATCACGCCCGCGAGCGTGGCAACGTGGTGGCCGTCTTTTTCATCTGCGAGGACCAATGGCGAGATCACGACGTGGGCGACAACCGGCTGGCCTTCCTGCTGGACTGCCTTCACCATCTCAAGCGAGATCTTCACAACCACCGCATTGCCCTGAGGGTTGAGCATGCGGCCTGGTTCGCCGAGGTTCCCGACAGGATAGTCGGCCTGGCACGTTCCCTGAATCTGGATCGGGTTGCTTTCAACGAAGAATATCCACTGAACGAGAAGAAGCGCGACTCACGAGTCATACGCGCCTGCAATGCGGCCGATATCGCAACCGACGTTTACCATGCGGGGACAATCCTGCCGCCGGGGAGCGTGCTGACTGGAAACGGCGACCCCTACACCGTGTACAGCCCGTTCAAGCGACGCTGGCTTAGCCAGGTGGGCGGCGACGCGCTGGAACCACTCGGCTTGCCTCGCCGTCAGAAAGGCCAGGTTGGAGAGTCGTCCACGCTTCCGGAGCGCATCGACGGCGCCGACCGCGGGCGCGTGACCAACGATTTCCCCGGTGGCGAGGCCGAGGCCCAGAGTCGGCTGGCGGATTTCATCGCAGGGCCCAGCCGAAGCTATGGGGACGACCGCGACTTCCCCGATCTGAACGGCACGAGCGCGCTATCTGCTTATCTGTCCGTTGGCGCCATTTCACCCAGGCAATGCCTGAGTAAGGCCGTAGCGGCCAACCGTGGCCGTATTGGCGACGGGGACCCGGGAATCAGTACCTGGATCAGCGAGCTGATCTGGCGCGATTTTTACCGCCATGTTATCGCCCTGTTCCCCCACGTCAGTTGCGGCCAGGCTTTCCGCCCGAAAGCAGACCAGGTCGCCTGGCGGCACAGCACGACCGATCTTGCCGCCTGGCAGCAGGGCCTGACGGGTTACCCACTGGTGGATGCCGGCATGCGACAGCTGAACGAAACCGGCTGGATGCACAATCGTCTGCGCATGGTAACGGCCATGTTTCTCTCGAAACACCTGCTGTTGGATTGGCGGCTGGGCGAACGATACTTCATGAACAAGCTGGTGGATGGGGATTTCGCAGCCAACAATGGCGGTTGGCAATGGAGCGCGTCCACAGGCACCGACGCCGCCCCTTACTTCCGCATCTTCAACCCCAACACCCAGGCGAAGCGCTTCGACCCGGAAGGCCGATTCATTCGTCGCTGGGTCCCAGAGCTCGAAGAAGCACCGCTCAGAAACCTGTTCAATCCTCAGAAATACCCGACTGACGGTTACCCGAAGCCTATCGTCGACCACAGCGCTGCTCGGCAGCGAGCGCTGGATGCGTTCAAGGCTCTGAAGAGCTGACGAGAGGGTTCAACACAAACTTCACCAGCCTTTCACAGCTCTTTCACCGTGACGCACCTAACGTCGATCCACCAGTATATGAGCAACGGAAGGCACCATGAACAACCCCCAGCCCATCGAACGCAGCACAATGCCGGACATAGCCGGTAACCCGCATCCAAAACCTCAGGGCAAGCTGGACTGGGTAGGCATGAGCGACATTCACCAGCCGATCCTCATCCGCGACGGTCACGAGGAGAAACAGGTGCAGGCCAACGTTCAGGTATACGTCAACCTCGAAGATCCACACGCCAAAGGCATCCACATGTCGCGCCTGTATCTGCTGCTGGACGAGCACGCGCAGACACGGCCGCTGTCCGTCGCCGGCATGAAGATGCTGTTGGGCGCCATGCACAGCTCCCACCTGGACCTGAGCACCCGCGCTTTCGTGCAGTTCGACTTCCAGTTCGAGACGCGCCAGCAGGCGTTGCTTTCCGACAACGCCGGCTGGTCTTCCTACCCGGTCACCCTCAAGGGCACGCTGATCAACGGCCAGGTTCAACTGGAGCTGGGGGTCGAAGTGACCTACTCCAGCACTTGTCCGTGCTCAGCGGCCCTCGCAAGGCAGCTCATCCAGCAGGCCTTCGCGGAGCGTTTTTCAGCCGGTGAAGAATTCACCCTGGAGAGCGTGAACGCATGGCTGGGCACCGAAGCAGGGATCGTAGCTACGCCTCATAGCCAGCGGTCCTACGCCAAGGTGAGAACCCTGCTGGCGGACGATGCCAGGGAACTGCCCATTCGCTCGCTTATTCGTCGTCTGGAGGATGCGCTTGGCACGCCGGTACAAACGGCGGTGAAACGGGAAGACGAGCAGGAGTTTGCTCTACGCAACGGCCAGAACCTGATGTTCTGTGAAGACGCCGGTCGCAAACTGCAGACCACTCTTAACGATGACCATCTTTACAGTGATTTCTGGGTTCGCATCGAGCATCACGAAAGCCTGCATGCGCACAACGCGGTGAGCATCGTCACCAAGGGCGTCGATGGCGGCTACCTGCCCATTCCCTGAAGCGCACCGTCCCCTTCGTCATTGTTAAACCGCACTTCCACAGTCGTCCCTTCCCCGGGCCGACTGTGTGCCGATATGGCCCACCCAAATTGCCGCACCAGCCGCCTGACGATCGACAACCCCAACCCGTGGCCTTTAGTCAGGCCCCTACTTTCGTCGACCCTGTAGAAGGCTTCAAACGCGTTCGCAAGCTCATCCGGAGACATCCCTACGCCCGTGTCCTCTACCCGAACACCTCGGCTGTTCACGGTTACATCCACCTTTCCGCGCTGCGTATAGTTGAGCGCGTTGCGCATGAGATTTCCGATAACGATCTCAACAACGCGCGGCGGAGCGTGAAGCTTCAGCTCGGCCTGCTCGTGGAACGTCATCTGGTTCTCACCGCGGTCCGCCATGTTCTGCAGCAGGTCGACCTGATTCGCCACCAGGTCGTTGACCAGCACATCCTCACTGGCCGTTGATACCTCGCTCTCGCGCGCCAGAAGCAGGAGCGTCTCCAGAAGGGACTGCATATCGTCCACGGTCCGGCGCATGCGCCGGAGCGCATTCTGCTCATGTTTTGGACGCTCCTGATCTTCCTCCAGCAGGTCAAGGGAACCCTTGAGCACCGCCAGCGGCGTGCGCAGCTCGTGCCCCGCATCCCGGGTAAAAACCCGCTCTCGCTCGACAAAGGCATTCAGACGTCGCGTAAAACCGTCCACCGCTTCGATCATCGAGGCGACTTCTGCATCCGCCACTTCCCTCAGCGTGCTCAAGTCCAGATCCAGAGGCCTATCGCGGTCGAAATCGAACTCTTCCAGGTACTGCGCCAGCCGGACGATGGGCGAAATAGCCCGTTCGGAAAGACGATACGCCAGAAAGGAAAGACCGTAGATCAGCAACAGCACGACGGCCAGCGGGATGATCCCATAGAAAAAGGCGATATCGGTGATCCGTTCCTTCGCCCAGACGAGATACAGACGTCGACCGTCCCGTTCCGATACGTGTACCAGCTGATAGTCTTCTGAAACCGTGCGCCCGAATCCTGCCGGCGGCAGATCCCGAAGATATTCCGGAATCGCGCTCAGGTCCCCGTCCACGGCCATGTAGCTCTGCATATTCGAGGTGTCGGGAAGAGAAGCGTCCGTATCCTGGCTCACACGCGACCAGAAGTAATCGGCCTCGGTATTCAGCGCTTCCCTGAGCAGCACATCTTCAATGATGGTATTGGTAATGAAGATGCCGGCGAGGGTCAACACGCTGATGATGGCCACCTGAATGGCGAACACCCGTATGAGTTTGGCCCGCAGGCCTGTGCGCTTCACCAGCGATCAGTTTGTCTGTCGTTTGCCGAACAGGTAGTGGCAAACCAGCCATTCCCGACCGCGGCGGTAACCGAAGAGCTCCTCGCAGGCCATGAAGAACATCCGCCACCGCTGAATCCAGAGAGGGACCTCGCCTTGTTCGTAAACGCCCTGCAGCGCCGCACCCGCTTCGTCTCGCCGTGCATCCAGGTTGTCCAACCAGGCCCGCGCTGTTCGCTGGTAGTTTGTGCCAGACACATTCCAGCGGCGTTCTATGTGGAGGTCATCCTGAAAGTACAGGAGGGTATCCGCCGACGGCATCAGACCGCTGGTAAAGAAGTGCCTGGCCATCCAGTTGCCTTCGCCCTCGGTCTCGAAGGGATACATGAGGTTTCGATGACAGAAAATATGCACGAACAGCTTGCCCTCATCTTTGAGCCAGCCGGATATCCGGTTCAGCAACAAGGCGTAATTACGGACGTGCTCGAACATCTCCACGGACACGACGCGATCGAACTGCTGGTCGAGGGCGAGGTCGTTGACATCCGCGGTAACGACCTGCACGTTGGTCAGCCCGCGGCGTTCCGCCTGAGCTTCGATAAACACGCGCTGACTCGCAGAATTGGACACCGCGGTGAACGAGCTGGCGGGAAAGCGTTCGGCCGCCCACAGGGTAAACGAACCCCAGCCGCAACCCAGATCCAGCACATCCTGCCCGTCGACCAGCTGCGCGCGCTCGGCGTAGAGCCCCAGCATGTGGTCTTCCGCCGTATCTAGGTCCTGCGCACCTTTTTCCCAATAGC
Organism: uncultured Pseudomonadales bacterium; assembly: GCA_947258825.1. Classification (GTDB taxonomy): domain Bacteria; phylum Pseudomonadota; class Gammaproteobacteria; order Pseudomonadales; family Azotimanducaceae; genus UBA7803. The sequence continues at coordinate 141,659 of CAMYJX010000004.1, read as the reverse complement.
AGCCGCTGTACTTGAGATGCCGGCCGAGCACCGCTGAGTAGAAGCCTGCAGGTACTTCGTAGTGCTGCTGGTTGGCAAGGTCCGTATCCAGGGCGATGCGGCTGCCACGAAGCTCCAATACCAGGCGCTGGTAGCGTTCTGACTGGGCCTCCGGGTCGTCCAGTCGCTCCTCTTTCAACCTCTGCTTTACCAGATGGCGGATACCCAGCCGCAACAGCGGGTCTGGAAAACGAGCCGCCTCTGCCAGCTCAACGAGTACGCTCATAGCGCGGCCTCCTGCCTGGATGGGCGCCACCCCCCTGCCAGGGCGAACGCCAGCGTGAACACAACGAACCAGACGGCACAAATATACCCCAGCATCCACGGGTCGGGCACCAGAACTGCGCCAAGACGCTCACCGCCGAGGTAACTCAGGGGCGCACAGGCACCCGCCAGCAAGCCACCCAGCAGAGGGCGGGGAGCGAAAAGCGAGAGGCTGTGATTCAAAGTCAGGCTAACGCCAACCCACAGCATGACGATCCAGGCCGGCGCCAGGGATGCCCCACCGTAGTCCAGCACGCCCGTCCTGATCCAGAGGGTGTCCAGCGCCAGTCCAAGGAGGCCGCCAGTTGCCGCAAACAGGAGGTCGGATTTGAGGGTCGGCTTCGACCATGCAAATGCCAGCAGTGCCAGCAGCGCTACGCCACCCCACCAGATGGTTCCCACCGCTCCGCCCAGGACGCAGGCAAACCAGGCCGCCTGAAAAAGACCCGCGTTGATAAGGTTACTTCTATTCACGCAGTTACTCCTTGATCGAGGGAAGCTCTCCACGGCTGGCGGCGATAAGCAGACCCCGCAAACACCATCTGTGCGTTGCTGATGGCGCGCTCGAGAAAACCCGCCTCGCAATAGACCAGATAAAAACGCCACATGCGAACGAATGACTCATCGAAACCCAGTGACGCGACTTCCTCCAATCGTGCTTCAAAGCGGTGGCGCCAGGCCCGAAGCGTGCGGGCGTAGTCCAACCCGATGTCCTCCAGATTGACCAGAACCGTCTGGCTATGCGCGGCGGCGCTGCCGACGAGGGATGAAACGCTGGGTATGAAGCTGCCCGGGAAAATGTGCTTCTTGATGAAATCCACGGACCTCAGTGCCTGTCGGTAGCGACGATCTTCAATGGTGATGGCCTGGAGCACCATCAAGCCTTCAGGGCGAAGCAGCTCACCGAGCACTCGGAAGTACTGATCCAGATACTGATGACCGACAGCTTCCACCATTTCCACCGAAACGATCTTGTCGAACTGCCCTTCCAGGTCTCTGTAGTCCTTGAGCAGCACATCCACCTGCCCGGACAGCCCGGCATCCCGAACCCTTGCCTGGGCCGCGTCGAACTGTTCCCGGGAAATGGTGACCGTGGTTACCCGGCAGCCAAACCGGGAAGCGGCGTAAACGGCCAGACCTCCCCAGCCGGAGCCCACTTCGAGCAGGTGATCTTCGGGTGACAGCTCCAGTTTCCGGCAAATGCGCTCGAGCTTAGCGAGGCTGGCATCTTCGAGCGAAGCATCCTCATGCTCGTAAACGGCGGACGAGTACATCATCTGCCGGTCAAGGAAGGTTGAAAAGAACGCGTTGGAAAGATCGTAGTGCGCCCGGATGTTCTTGCGACTCCCTGTCCGACTGTTGCGCCTGAAAAGGTGCTGGAGAAGATTCGCCAACTGCACGCTCAGCGTGCTGGAGCCATCCACATCTGCCATGGCAGACTGATTCGCAAGCAGTATTCTCATCAAACCGACAAGATCCCCGCAATCCCAGTCTCCGTCCATATAGGCCTCGCCGGCGCCAACGGTACCGCCCATCACGACTCGGCGATAAAAGGACGGACTCCGAACGGTCACGGTGACCCGGGGCTCGCCGGAACCAAACGGCAAACGTGCGTCAGCATCTTCGATAATCAGCGTGCCCTGTTCGATGCGTTGCAACGCGCGGCACAACACTCTGGCGAATAACCCGCCGCTCCGGCGTCCCAACTGGCCGGCCTCAAGCGTCTGCGTTGTCATGTAGATTCAACCTCCCGAAGTTTCGCGGGGTGCGGGATAAAGGGTACCCGTTTCAAGTAGAGCCTGAGCGCCTGCCAATATATACGCGTGAGCGTACGCAGGTTCTGCAGAGGAAATGCCAAGGCGCCTCTACGCACCGCCCGACGGCTCAGGGCTTCAGCCCGCAAGTAAAGGCCTGCAAAAAATATCTCTTCGCCGCGGCGTGTCAGACGCATTGCAATTTCTATGCGATCGCTCTCCAGCTTCAGGCGCCACTGATACTCGAGATCCATAGGCATGAATGGAGAGACGTGAAAGTTCTTTGGGAAATTGAACTGCAGATCACCATCCTGACCCCGGGCGTCGAGCACATAGGTGTGGTGCTCATCCCACGGGGTGTTGTTGATATCCGCGAGAACAAAGGTCAACTCGCCTGACGTGTAACACAGGAAGAAGTTCACCGGGTTGAAGAATATTCCCCAGGATCGAGGCTGCGTGAGCACCAGCACCTGTTCCGCAGGCTCGTGGCCCTGGCGGGCGAGCCGGCGATTCACGCCAGCCAGAATGCTGCCTTCGTCGTTTTCGGGGCGGGGGTCTGCTGAGGCATAGTCGGAAAGCTGAATCCTCAAGGGAGCGGGTCGACGTGAAGCGGACAGCCAGCGACCATGACGCCGGTCATTGGATTCGGCCCGCACCATCCGGTCGAGATCGGCGCACACCATCCAGACAGGGTACCGGAACTCGTGTCGCACGGGTTGCATGCGCCGATGAACCACCCAGCCTTCACAGGCGCGATCAGGCTGCACGCGCGGCCCCCTGCTGGATCTCCGAAGCCGCCGCTGAGCCGCTGATGAACCCGTCCTCGTGAAATCCCCAACCCCAGTAGGCACCGCAGTAGTAGGTGTTTCTGAGGCCGCTTATCTCGGATCGACGGGCCTGAGCCTGGCGGGCTTCAAGGGTAAATACCGGGTGCGCGTACTCGCGCACGCTCCAAACCTCTCGAAGTGGCCTGCTCGGGTTCAGCGTTACGAAAAACTGGTGATCCGCACCAAGAGACTGCAGGAGGTTCATCCAGTAAGTGACCTGGCAACCGCGGGCCTCCTCTGCGCCAACTTTAGCATTCCAACTCGACCAGGCCGAGCGGTTGGCGGGCATGACCGAGTCGTCCGAATGCACCACTACCCGATTGCGCTGGTATGGGATGGCCCCAAGCACCTCACGCTCCTTGATCGAGGGGTCATGCAGCAGGCTGAGAGCTTGATCGCTGTGACAGGCCAGAACCACGGCATCGAAGCGGCCGCGGCCCGACCCGGTAGTGACGATCGCCCCGCCGGGCTGACGCTCTACGCGCACCACTTCCTCGCCACGGGAAATCGTGCCGGAAAAGCGGCTGACAAACGCGTCGAGGTAGCTGCTGGAGCCGCCCTGAATCACCCGCCACTCAGGACGGCCGTTCAACTGCAGCATTCTATGGTGGGCCATGAAGGCGACAACGTGAGCGATGGGCACATCCAGAACGCGGCTCAAGGGCAGCGACCACAAAGCGGAGCACATGGGAACGAGGTGATCTTCGAGGAAGCCACTGCTGTAGCCCTGAGATTCGACAAACTCGGCGAGCGTGCGGCCATCACAAGCCTTCAGGTTCGAGGCATCGGCATAGAATCGGCGCAGGTCTACCAGCAATCGCATAAAGCGTGGAGATACCAGGTTGCGGCGCTGGCTGAACAGCCCGCGTAATCCCCGGGAGCCGTACTCGAGTCCGGAACGCTCATTAGACACCCCAAACGACATGTCCGAGGGTTGAGAGGTCACGCCCAACTCGGTGAGCCAGGCGGAGAATCCCGGGTAATTCTGCTCGTTGAAAACGATGAATCCTGAATCCACGGAGTACGTACGCCCCTCCACCAGGATCGAGTGAGTAGCCGTGTGACCGCCGATGCGCCCCTTAGCCTCGAACAAGGTGACGTCCGCCGACGTCTGGAGGTGGTAGGCAGCCGAGATTCCCGAGATTCCGGCGCCGACGACGGCAATCTTCATCGTCTCCCCTCCTCGAGCACAGCAGAGGGGACTTTCTTGAGACCCCAGACCAGCCCGAAAGCTGCAAGAATTCGTAGCAGGTAGTAGGAGACGTCCACCTGCCACCAGTAGAAACCCTGGCGCGCCGAGCCAGCGTAGCGATGGTGGTTGTTATGCCACCCCTCTCCAAGCGTGAGCAGAGCGATCAGCAGATTATTGCGGCTGTCGTCCCGGGTTTCGAAGCGACGCCTGCCCCAAAGGTGGGCCAGCGAATTCACCAGCAGGGTGGCATGAATGAGGGCAACGGTGGAAATCACGTAGCCCCAAACGAGCATCTGCAAACCGCTGGTCTGCAGCTGGGGCACGGCCGCAGCCAGCCATTCGCCGAGACCGAAGAGGGCGGCGGCATAGACTACGGGAACCAGGGTGTCCAACCGATCGAGCCACAGCAGCTCGGGAAATTGCGCCCAGTCTCGTACCCTGGACAGATCCGTGTCGAAGTGCCTGCTGGACAGGAACCATCCCATATGCGACCAAAACAGGCCATCCCGGGGACGATGGGGGTCCTGCCGCGTGTCGGCGTAGCGGTGATGATTGCGATGATGTGCCGCCCACCACAGGGGGCCGCGCTGGGTGGAAGCAGCCCCTAACACAGCAAAGAGAAACTGCGTCAACCGGCCCGTAGAGAAGGCCTTGTGGGAGAAGTAGCGGTGATAGAAGGCGGTTACGGCGAACATGCGGGCTAAGTACGACAGGACGGCGACCAGAACCGCTATCGGGCTGACGCCAACCCAGAAAACGCCCAGGCATCCGAGGTGCAGCGCGACGAAAGGCGCGATGCGCCACCAGTCCAACCTCTCAGCGGCGATTCCGGCCCCGTTTCCGACGCTGGCCCCATCGAGGGAGCCATTGATGCGGGGTGCGGACACGGTGTCTCCGTCGCTCTGCTCGGCGACGAACCAGCGCAGCAGCGCGCGTCCGATGGAAGCCCCTGTGTTCATGGAGGCAATTTGACGGAACGGCCGTGAAATGAGCGTCAACAGCCAAGCAGCTGAGGCTTCACAACGCCTTGACAGGACGCCGCGTAAGGTTCGCCGCAATTCATCGAGGTTTGAACATTGTGAGCGGCAGCGAAAAACGAAATCCGGCCTTCCCCGCACTGGCCGCCGCACTGGCCGCCGCACTGGCCGCCGCCCTAGCCACACTACTGCTGAGCGGCTGCTCTGCGAGCGACCGCACTCCTTACGCGTTGACCTACGAATCCGCTCTTCAGCGCTACCACGGATCGGAAAACATCGACGAAACCGCTCTGCAACGCTTCGCCGACTATTTCAGCCACCAGGCCGCCCCCAGCGGCGAAGCTGCGGCAACCGGTCGACCAAAAGGTCGACCAGCCCTTCACGCCGAAGACCTATATGCCGACAACCTATACTTCAGCGACACCCTGCTGACCAGCGAAGACAAGGAGCAGGTGGTTCGACATCTTGAGGGCATGCGCAACGCGACGCAGCACCTGGAGGTTCTCATTTTCGATACCCAGCAGACGGGCGCGGACGCCTACCTGGTCTGGAAGATGACGGCCACATTCGCTCCAGTGCGCAAGAACGTCACAAGCTATTCCGTAGGAATGACCCACCTGCGCTTCAACGATAAGGGTCAGATCGTCCTGCACCAGGACTTCTGGGACGCCAGCGCGGGCTTCTACGAGCACCTCCCCGCGCTGGGGTCAATCATCCGGACAATCAACGGGAGATTTTATGAGTAAGAACAAAGCGCGACGCCTTATATCGACGGCGCTAACCCCTGTGATCCTCGCCGCGGCAGGCGCCATGATCACCCCCACCAGCGTCCTGGCTTTTTCCCAGCAGACATCTTACGTCTACAGCATCTGGTACAACGATAAGCGTATTGGCGAGCACGAATTCGTCATCGCCCGAAGTCAGGAGGAGACCCGCGTTCGCTCCGAAGCGCGCATGGACTTCCGCGTACTGTTCGTCCCCGTCTACCGCTACCGTCACGTGGCCAATGAGCATTGGAAGGACGGCTGCCTGACCAAGCTGACCGCAGAAACGGACGACAACGGGACCCTTTATGAGGTCACTGCCAGCGTGAGCCCGGCAGGCCTGTCCATCAATCAGGGCGCTAGCGACGACGGCCTGCAGACGCTTTCTGTCGACTGCGCAGCGAGCTTTGCCTACTGGGACCTGGACCTGCTGCAGCGAAAAAGTCTGCTCAACGCCCAGACCGGCGCGCTGGAGACGGCAGCGCTGGTAAGGCAGGGTAGTGAAGATGTGGGGGGCTCGCAGTCCGAACGCTACGTGCTGCAGGCGAAGGGCTTGAGCCCCATCCACCTGTGGTACCGGGAAGACGATCAGAGGTGGCTCAAACTTGAGACGAGACGTGACGGCGGGACCCTGACCTACCGATTCGAGCGGGAAAAGCAATCAACGCTGCTGGCCCAGAGCCCGGGACGTGGATGACTTCTCGGGCTGTGTAGGCCCGACGAGACCCAGCACGGGCCGGCCTTCCGCCTGCAGTGGTGGATCGATCCCAAGTAGGCTCGCCACCGTGGGAGCCACATCGATCTGATGCACCCGCGCCAACTCGGATCCCGGATCGACACCCCTCCCCATCGCCATGAAAACGGCTCCCATATCCGGCAGCGAGGGGTCGTAGCCGTGGCCGCCAAAGCCCCAGCCGAATGCTGATAGCACCGCCACCAGAGCCTCTTTGACCCCACCCGGTCGGGCCAGCACGTAAGGCGGCTCGGTGAGGACCACGAGATCGCCAGTGCGCGTCGGGTGTCGCATCCGCAACTCCTCCGGCAGCCGCGGGCCCTGGTATACCTGCACCGGCCCCAGGGAAAGGATTGCCGCGTTTGCTGCTTCGAGCTGCTGCGGGTCTTCCAGGAAAACATGGGCCACCGGGCTGCCTAGTACCCGGGCGGAAATATCCCGATCGGCCAGCGCGCCCCGCAGATCAAGATAGGCGCCCGTCTCCGTCACGCCGTGATCGCTGACCAGCAGCAAGGTCGTGTAGGGCCAGGCCTTCATCCCATCCAGCCCCGCAAGCAGACGACCCAGCTGGGTGTCCTGCTCGGCCAGCTGCGCTTTGACGCGACGACTGACCGGGCCGAAGTCGTGGCTGACCCTGTCGGTGCCCGCCCAGTAGCTCATGATCAGCCGGGGACGCTCACCCGAAGGCAGCCGCAGCCAGGCCAGGATCTGATCGACTTTCTCCGCCTCGGGCCGATCGCCATCGAAAGGGGCAATTCGATACCTGGTGCCCTGTCCACGCCAATCCGACTCCGAACCAACCCAGAAATAGGTTGCCGAGGGAATGCCCTGTCGCTCCGCAGCGATCCACAGCGGTTCCGCCTGCAGCCAGTCGGCGTTCGCGCTGTAGTGATATAGCCCCTGCTCGCGATCATAGAATCGGTTGTCAACGATGCCATGTCGATCCGGATAGGTTCCGGTGGCCATGGAAACATGGCCCGGGAAGGTGTTGGAAGGAAAAACGGGCGTGAGACGATCCGCCCGAACGCCTTCCGCTGCCATTCGTCGCAGCGCCTTCAGCTGCCCATCCGCATCATGGATTTCGAGAAAATCGTGCCTGAGCCCATCCCAGGACAGGACGATCACAACGGGATCGGGCTCGTCGGCAACTGCCCCGTGACCGGTCAGCAGCAGCCCAAGGCCCAGGCTCAGCAGCAAAATCGGCGCTTTCATTGCCCGGGTCCCTCCTTCAGCGCGTTCAGGTCACCGAGCAGAGGCATGACCTGAATGTCCTCAGGGGTAAGACGTGACCAGTCGATGCCCACCGGCGCGGGCAGCGGCGAGGCCACCCGAAGCGTTCGCATTGGCGTGCAGATCAGCGACAGGGGCAGGTCGTTGGTGTCGATGGGAAATTCCTCCACAATCTGAACCTCGTGCACCGTGGTGGCCACAGGGACGGGCTTGTGGCCCAGCTCTCGAAGGATCGCATACTCGATGTCGCTGTAACCTGCCCCTTTACCCGCACGTTTGCCTCCCGGGGTGACCGCCACGCAGCCGGTCACGATGGCGTCCAGCTGCGGCAGCTCGTCAAGGGCCACGGGCCGTGACCATGCCTGCATCGAGGAACGCGTCGCCGCCTCACGGTAGCGGGCGGGCGGAATGCGCTCCGGATCCAGAAGATGAAACCCGCCCCTCAGCCTCGGCGTCGGGACGTAGACCCGTATGCCGAGGGTCAACGCGTGATGGCGCACGTGCATCTGCGGCGAATCGGGATTGACCTTGATGGCGCAGGCCTCACGCCACGGAGCCGCTTCGAAAATCTTCAACGCGGCCAGGTCCGCACCCTCGAAATTGGGGATGCGTCCGTGGGCGGGAAAGGGAGCGCGGGCAAAACCCTGGTCATCAAGCGCATCCCACACCCTCTGTCGCGCATCGGCCTTCGTCTGAAACTTCTGGTTCATACGCCCTTTTGCCGTCTGTGAAACATCCTGTCGCCCCCACTCGCGGATTCAGTGAAGATGCACTGCGAACTCGGTACGTACGCAGTTCGAACGCCGTGCCGACGGCGCGCACGCCCGATGGCCTCGACCGCGTCCCCGCAGGCATACTGGGCCGGAAATTCGTCACCTGCCAGGCCCGCCTGAATGGCCAATCGATTTCTGCTGCAGAAATATCCAGCACTGGGTTTCCCGCTCTACCGACGCTACTGGCTAGCGTCCCTGGCTTCGGTAGGCGCTACCCAGCTGATTACGCTGGGGCAAGGCTGGCTCATTTTCGAGCTGTCCGGCTCCGCGTTGCAACTGGGCCTGCTTGGCGCGGCGGCGGCCCTGCCTAATATTCTCATGACTCTGGCCGGTGGCGTCATCGCAGATCGTTTCGACAAACGTCGCATCATGATGGCCACGTCATCCATTATCTGCATCCTGCTGCTGGCGCTCGCATGGCTGGACTATTCGGGTCTGGTCCAGGTCTGGCATGTGCTTGCGGTCGCCGCGCTCTTTTCTCTGGTTACCGGCGTGGACTGGCCCGTGCGGGTCTCCCTGTACCCCAACCTGGTCAGCCGTTCCGCTTTTCTGAGCGCGGTAGCCCTCAACTCGTTCGTCTGGCAGGTAACCCGCATGGCCATGCCGGCTCTGGGCGGGTTGATCATCGCAGCCACCGATACCTGGGTTCTGTTCCTGCTGAGCGCTCTGGGATTTTTTGTGATGGCCGCTGTGATCTCCAGCATTCCGCCGCAACCTGTCCAGGCCGCCGGCGGAACGGCCTGGGAACAGGTCACGGAAGGCGTCCTATTCATCCACCGCACGCCGCTGTTCAGATGGCTCATTCTGCTGACCTTCGTCGGCATGTTCTTCTCCCAGTCATACATCCAGATCATGCCAGCCTTCGCCAGCATGCTGGAGGGCGGTGAAACGGCCTACGGCTATCTGCTTTCCGCGGGCGGGGTAGGATCGGTGGTGGGAACGCTGCTGGTTGGCGGCGTGCAGAGTCGCCGCCACCTGGGACGAATACTGCTGGGCGGCGCCAGCCTCGGAGCCATCACAACGGCCGCCTTCGCAGCTCTGGCCACCACCGGCGTCTTCTTCCTTGCTCTGGGGGCCGTCTTCCTGGCCGCAGCTTTCGCATCGGTTTTCATGATCAGCTCCATGAGCGTCATGCAGTTGGCCGTACCCGACGAGCTGCGTGGCCGGGTGATGGGGATTCACGCCATGGGCTTCAGCCTGATGCCCCTGGGCGGACTGTTCGTAGGCGCCCTTGCCGAAGCGGCAGGTCCGTCCACGGCGGTGATTCTGGGGAGCGGCATCTACCTCGCCTGCATAATCTGGGTGGCGGTGAGCAGGCCCGTGGTGAGTCGCCTCGATGGCAGAGAAATCGCGAGGCCTCAACCGATAAAGGAAAACGAGGTGACCGACGCCAGGGGCGCAACTGCTCGTGGGTGACCTGGGACGATGGCTGACGATTGCCGGCGTGCTCCTGATCGCGATTGGACTGCTGTTGCAGTGGGGCGCCCTCAGCTGGATCGGCCGGCTGCCGGGAGATGTGCGCATAGAGCGGCCGGGCTTCTCTTTCTATTTTCCCGTGACCTCCATGTTGGTAGTCTCTGCTTTGATCTCTGCAGCGGTTTATCTGATCAGACGTTTTTTCTGAGCATTCGGCCTCTGCGAGTCGTCGGTGCGCCTCAGCCGAGCTGGAATTCGCGACGATCGAAAAGAATCCGAGCGGCTGGCCCATCTTCGCAATCGCAATGACGCAATCGCACTAAATTGAGGGAGGGAATCATGACAACCGGTGCCAGGCAACAACAGATGCCGTTGGAATATAAGGGGAAACAGTACGCGGGCGTTTTCTCTGTTTCCGGCGGCACGCTCATCGCCCGCATACCGGGGATCAACTCCAAGTCGGCGGAAATGTCAGATGGCTCGCCCGAGGACAAGGCACGTGCGTTGCTGAACGCCATTCTGGTGGAAGCAGAACAGCTGGGCCGGCTCTAACGACGAACTCAGGTACCCGTTGCGCCGCGGTTTTCCTTAGCCATTTCCAGCTGCTGATGCAGCACCTGCAGGGTTCGGTTCTGCAGCTCACGCTCACGCTCGAGCTCTGTTACCCGTCTCTGCTCGTTGTGCAGTGCGCGCTGCGCGCGCTCGAGCTCGTGCTCCAAATCGGCGATTCGATTCAGGAGCTCAGGGCTATCGGCGGCCGGTTCCGGAACGGCGGACGCAGATGCAGCCGCCGATTTTGCAGCCTCCAGAGCGCTGTCCAGGCGGCTGACCTCGGCCTTTAGGGCCAGAAGCTCCTGAGATTCCTGGGTTTGTGTTGATTCGGGTGAGGCATCGGCCCCCGCCTGGGCTGTTGCAGCGTCTTCCGTATCAGCCTCGGATTCGGATCCCCGTCCGGCTTCGACCTCTTCCAGCACAAGCATGTGCGCTTCGGTCCGAACGCTCGGATTGGCGCCGCCTTTGGCATCTGCGCGGGCCTGGAGGCGCGTCAATGCCTGCTCGTTCTGCACAAGCGCTTCGTCGCGTTCTTTGAGGGCCTGATTGAGCTCGGCCACCTGAGCTCCCTTTTCCTTTGCCTGTGCCTTCAGCTTCGCGGTCATCTCATCCTGACCCCGAAGCCGGGATTCCAGCTGGGGTATGCGCCCACGGGCTTCAATCAGCTGCCGGTTCAACACCTCTTCCTGGCGGGTTGCGACCAGATTGCGCAACAGCCAGCCGCCTGCCGCACCCAGGCCAAGCGCCAACGCCAGGTAAACGAAGATTTTGAATGCCAGATAAATCACGCTGCATCTCCCAGGACGCGGAATTCCAGCCGCTGATTGGCCGCACGGCCGTCTTCAGTCTGATTGTCGGCCAGCGGCTGGCTTTCACCGTAACCCGTCGCGCGCAGCCGCTGAGGATCCACCCCGCTCTGTACCAGATATCGAACCACCACCTCTGCTCGGCGCTGCGACAGCTTGAGATTGATTTCAGAATCTCCTGCGGCGTCGGTGTGGCTGGCGACCTCAAAGGCGGCATCGCAGTTGCGGGCCACGCTGGCCACAAGGCCCAGAACGGGAAAGCTCCTATCGGCGAGCTCGGCTCGACCCGCTTTGAACGTCACCAGCTCGCCCTTGAGGTGACGATCGAGCTCGATCTGACAAGTACCCTCCTCACCAATAATAGCAATTTGGTTGTCTACTGCCGTGGCGCCGCGAACATCCGCCGCTATCTCGCCGGCCTGCCGTTTTGCCATGTAGTCAGGGGCGGCGCCCGTCAGCACCAGGTGCTGGCCGTGGGCCTGCACGCTGACCCAGAAAAGATCCTGCTTGCGCACGGCTTCTGCCGCTTCGCTACCAATCTGTTCCTGAATGGCAGGCGCTTCGATGAAGAGCGCGACAAAAACGAGGCACAGGAACAGCGCCCCGGTGCCCGTGAGAATTTCAAAGTGAGAGAAACGAAGATCCATATTCGGGTAACACCGCCGGTTACTCTAAGTATGGCCGGGGTGGCAGATCTTGCTCGATAACTGGTTCTCAAACTTCAGGTCGGGGTTCAGCGTCTGGACAGGCCACGGTCACGAAGATAACGCCGGGTCTTCAACCAGAATCGGAAGTCTGTTTCCAGACGCTTGAGGAGATGAGGAGCCTTTTCCTTGTAGGTTTGCTGATAGGGTTCAACATCATCCAGCAACTTCATCCAGGCGCGATCTGATTCGTAACCCAGGTTCACCAGCCAGGTCTGCATATCGGGAAAATTCTGCAGCTGCCCCTTCACCCTGGGCAGGTGGTCGCGCCAGCCCAGTATCCGTGCAGGATCAAAGGGCCTGACCCCCAGCAGCGACTGACTGGCGCGTTCCGGCACCCGGGCGCCTTCAGGGTACTCTGAGAAGCGGCCCCGCTGAGTAAGGAAAGGAAACCGCTGACAGATCGTCGACTGTACCCGGTCTGGGTCTTCGATCAGATCTTCATAGCGGATGACGAGATATCGCGGATGGTGCTCGAGGCGTTGAATCGCCTCTGCATATTGGCGCCAGCGACGAAACCCGGAAAAATACACGTCGGACCGCTTCGGGTGTTTGCTGGAAACGACGGATCGCGGATCCCGCAGCATGGCGGTGACGAACAGCTGCTCGTCCGCCAGAAAAGCGGGGGCAAGGCGGATCGTGTCTGGTGGCTTCTTCGTCAGATAAAGCGTTTCACCGGCCGGTACGGGCTCGAACAACGCAACCTCGTGCTCAGATCGACCGCTGAACTCGAAGCATCTCCACATCAACTCCATCATCAGCGTGGTTCCGCTGCGATGACAGCCCACAATGTGGACCCGACGCGACCGCGTCATGCTGACCGAGTCACGGTGACCGGGTCACAAAGAAGCGGGATCCATTTTCGTCAGGTCCAGCCCCGCATCCCGGGCAAAAGCCACAGCGGCTTCACGATCCCATTTGTCATTCTGGGCCAGGGTGGACAGGGCAGCAAAAGCAATCCATTCCGCTGAAACTTCGAAGTAATTCCGCAGATCAGGACGGGCCTCGGACAACCCGAACCCATCCGTCCCCAGAACGGTAAAGGGACCGGGGACCCAGCGAGAGATGCTCATCGGCAGCGCCTTCATATAGTCGGTAGCCGCAACAAAGATGCCCTGCTCATCCTGCAGCAACTCGGTGACTGGACACAGACCGTCGGCTCCCTCGGCGCCAAGAAGCGTTGCCCTCTCTGCTGCAAGCGCCTGGCGGGTCAGCTCTGTGTAGCTGGTTACGCTCCAGACGCTGCAGACGACGCCTAATTCGGCCAACAGGGTCCGGGCTCGCAGCACCTCGTGCATGATGGCCCCACTGCCCATGAGATTGACCGCCGCCCCGGCCCGGCGTGCGAAGCAGTACATTCCGCTGAGAACGCCCTCTTCCACGCCGGCATCGTCCTGCAGCGGCGGCATGGGGTAAGGCTGGTTGGTGACGGTGAGATAATAGAAAAGGTTCTCCTGCTCGGCATACATGCGCCGGATACCTTCCCGGACGATCAGCGCGATTTCGTAGCCGAAAGCCGGATCGTAGCTCTTGAGGTTGGGCACGGTGGCTGCGAGCAGGTGAGAATGACCATCCTGGTGCTGCACGCCTTCCCCGTTGAGCGTGGTCCGCCCCGAAGTGCCGCCCAGGAGGAAGCCTTTGCAAAGCATATCTCCACACGCCCAGATCATGTCTCCCACCCGCTGGAACCCGAACATGGAGTAGAAGATGTAGAAGGGGATCATCGGTAAGCCATAGTTCGCATAGGCCGTACCGGCGGCCATGAAGGACGCCATCGCCCCGGTTTCGCAAATGCCTTCCTGCAGTATCTGCCCGTCCTCTGCCTCCCGATACGGGGCTATGGATCCAGCATCCACGGGCTGATAGCGTTGACCGGCAGGTGAGTAGATGCCCGCCTGGGGAAATAGCCCGTCCATGCCGAAGGTTCGGGCCTCGTCCGGCACGATGGGGACAACGTAGCGGCCGATATCCCGATCGCGGAGAAGCTTCGATAGCATGCGAACAACCACCATGGTGGTAGAAACCTCTCGAGTCGACCCCTTAAGCACGTCCTTGAAGAGGTCCAGAGGCGGCGGTGCCAGTCGTTGGCAGCGAACTTCGCGTGCAGGCAGGTTGCCGCCCAGCGCCTGCCGGCGGGCCTTCAGGTAGCGAATCTCCTCAGAATCTTCCGCCGGCCGGTAGAAGGCCGCCCGGGTCACTGCATCGTCGTCCAGGGGTATGTCCAGGCGCTTGGCCAGCTCTCGACGCTCTTCGGGGCTGAGATACTTTTTCTGATGGACCGTGTTGCTGGCTTCCGCTCCAGGGCCAAGGCCGTCTCCCTTGACCGTCTTGAGCAGGACGACGCAGGGTTTGCCTTGAACCTCAGCGGCGTGATGGAAAGCCGCGTAGATCTTCTTGTGATCCTGCCCGCCGCGCTTTATCGAGCGGATTTCCTCATCCGAGAGCGTTTTCATCAGCTCTCTCAGCTCCGGCGTGTCTTCAACCCAGTGCTCGCGTACCGCATCGCCAGATGAAACGCTGTAAAACTGATAGTCGCCATCGACAGCCTGTTCCATCCGGGCCTGCAGGGTGCCGTGCTCGTCACGGTCCAGCAGAGGGTCCCATCCGCTGCCCCAGATGACCTTGACTACGTGCCAATCGGCGCCCCGAAACGACCGCTCCAGCTCCTGTATGATTTTGCCATTTCCACGAACGGGCCCATCAAGCCGCTGCAGGTTGCAGTTGATCACCAGCACAAAATTATCCAGCCGCTCCCGACTGGCGATGTTGATGGTCCCGAGCACTTCCGGCTCGTCTGCTTCTCCATCACCGATGAACGTCCAGATCTTTCCGCCGTCTTTGGCTTTGAGCCCTCTACTCTCAAGGTATTTGGCGAAGCGGGCCTGATAGATCGCGCTGGGCGTAGAGAGCCCCATGCTGGCGCAGGGCATCTGCCAGAACCAGGGAAGCCGGCGGGGATGCGGATAAGAGGGCAAACCGCCCCCGGCCGCCAGCTCACGACGGAAATTGCGGAGCTGAGATTCTGTCAATCGACCTTCGAGGAAAGCTCTGGCATAAACGCCGGGGGCGGTGTGCGCCTGAAAATGGACCTGATCGCCACCGTAGGTCGCGCTGCGGGCACGAAAGACGTGATTGAAGCCTACTTCCATCATGGTGGCCGCCGACAAATAGGTGGCGATGTGGCCGCCGACGCCCGACCCGCTGTCATAGGCCTGCAGCACCATGGCCACCGCATTCCAGCGGATGATGTTGCCTATTCGAGTTTCCAGCTCGACGTTGCCCGGATAGGCAGGCTGATCTCGGACCTCGATGGTGTTCTTATAAGGCGTATTAAGCGCGGCATCGGTGAGCACGAAACCGCGACGGCTGAGATGCCCCTGGAGCTTGTGCAGCAGCGCCCGAGCGCCTTCCGAGCCGCGGTGGCTAAGCAGGTCATCCAGCGCGTCCACCCATTCCTGCTGCTCTTCCAGCCAGTCATCGGCATCCAACGAATCGTCGGGGCCTGACCCGCTATCGCCAACCTGGATGTCGTCCCGGTGCGGTGTCCAACTGCTCGACATCTGACCGATTAACCTTGCACCTTTTGTTGTTCCGTGCAGCTACCCGCGCACGTTGTTCCGCGCAACTGCCCGCGTACCTGCTTCTGGTCTCGCGCGTCTGCGTGGCCCTCGTATCTGCACAACGTACGCCAACCGGGCACCAGGGTCCATAGCCTGAGAGCGCCGGGTACGCGGCGGTTCGGCGGGTTCTTTTTGTAAACTCGAACGCAAAGACGAAACCGCCTGTATCAAAGATTGAGGGGAAGGGAATGATCCAACGAATCCTGCTGGCGCGCGCATTCGCGCCGCGGATGCAGAGTCCGGCAACTGGCTGAGTCACGGCCGGACTTACGACGAGCAGCGCTTCAGGCCACACTCATCGTCGTCGACGGGGTGCTCTATTCCACCGGCTCCTGGTCTGTGATCCGGGCGCACGACGCAGAAAGCGGCGCCGAAGCCTGGCGTGCCCAGCACGGCTCCAGCTGGAATGGCGGCCTGTTGAGCACGACCGGCAATCTGATCTTCCAGGGCCGTTCAGACGAGGTTAGCTGTCGGCCGCGTGCTGAATCTCTGGAAACCGGGGGCGCGTCGAGCCGGGCCGCCGACAAAAAAACCGGGTGATATTCGAGCCGACGTGAGGCGGCTACTGCGCCTGGAGGGCGGCCTGACTACTGACGGCCGACCGGCCGGTCTGCCAGTTCCAGGGTCACCGATATGGGTCGGTGGTCCGACAGCCGGCAATCCAGCACCTCGTAATCGCGAATTGCCAGGCAGGGGGAGACCAGCACATGGTCAAGCGCTCGCAGCGGTCGCCACGAGGGGTAGGTCGGTTGAACCTGGCCAGCCGCCGGCATCAGGCTGGTTTCAGCCAAGGGTGAATTAAACAGCAGTTCCGAAAGATGGCTGTTCATATCGCCCATGAGCACAACATGCTGCTGGCCGTCGATTAGATTCCTGACGTACTCGAGCTGCAGGCGGCGGGAGCGCTCGCCCAGCGACAGGTGCAGAAGCACCACCAGCACGCTGACGTCACCATACGGAAGCCGCGCAACGATGGCGCCGCGTCCGGGAATAGCCCCTGGCAGCTTGTGGTCTTCCATGTCCATGGGTGACAGCCGGGACAGCAGCCCATTCCCATGCTGAGCCAGAGGGCCAAGATCTCGATTGAGCTGCGTGTACCAGTAGGGAAAACGCGCGCATTCGGCGATGAACTCCACCTGATTGACGTAGCTGCTGCGCATGCTGCCGCCGTCGATCTCCTGCAACGCGACGAAATCGTATCCCGCTACCACATCAGCAATGCGCTCAAGGTTCAGCTGCGCCCGCTCATGCGGCAACAGGTGCTTCCAACCCTTCGTCAGGTAGTGCCGGTACTTGGACGTGCCGATACCGACTTGAATGTTGAAAGAAAGGAAGCGCAGGGGAGCGCGGCCATCGTGAAGGCTTTGTTCGGTAGAGTGGGCGGTGATTGCCGGGGCCGCTGGCACCGAACGTATCTCTCCGCGCCTGGCCCAGGCCAGCATGGCAGATTGCTCCAGAGACTTCGCGAAGAGTCTAACGGCCTCCTTGGGAGAGGTCTGTGGACTATCCTGCATTTCTATTGTCCTTTATCGACCTGCTCAGCTGCCCGCGGCCGACTGACCAGCAGCCCGCTGCTGTTCGACCAGGAAATCAACCACTTGCAGCATGTTACCGTGGCTACCCGCCATCCGAGCATCCACCCGATAGGTGCCGTCAACGATCATCGTCGGGGTTCCGGTGATGCGGTAGACGCGACCCCGCGCGTCTGCCTGCTGAACCCGGCTGCGGACGCTGAAAGAATTGAAGACCTGATTGAACTGCGCAGGCGTCACGCCCGCCGAAGCTTCGAAGAGCTGCGCCATGAGTTCCGGGTCGGCCGCGTTGACCCCGCGATCATGGATTGCGCGGAACATGGCTGGATGCACCTGATCGAGAACACCAAGGGCCTCAGCGGTGTAATAGCCCTGAGCCAGTACGGTCCAGGTCTGGTTGAAAGTCGCCGGCATCCGATAGAAATCGATGTCCTCGGGGGTCTCGACAGCCCACGCCTCTACCGCGGGCTCAAAGGTTTTACAGTGGATACAGGCATAGGAGAAAACCTCCACCACCTCGATTTTCGAGGGGTCTCGAGCCTCGACGACGACGGGTAGCCGCTCGTAGCTGACACCTTCCTCGAACCGGAGCGCCGGGCCAGGCTTCGCGGCCTCCGTCTCCGGGGCAGCTGCCGCCTCAGCCCCGGGAGCCTCATCGGTCTGCCCGAGTACGGGCGTGCTGAAAACAAGCAAAACGGCCATCACCCATGCCGGAAACCGCGAATCCCAAATCAGCGCCAATTGCTTCACCAAATTGTCCTTTTCAACCCTGATTTTAACCGTTTCGCGTCAAAAACCCGTGACGGTGCTTCGAAACCGGGCCGGTCCGCATCAGCTCGCACGGACCTTTGCTGAGAAGCACTACGCCAGACCACCCAGCGAGAGGCACATGCTGCAACCGATCGTACGATTGTAAGGCCGGCAGGGCGAAACTTCGTTATCCAACTTTTTAGACCACCCCTTCGCGGGGAAGTGCCAACAGGGGTTCGCTCAATACAGCCCCTGGAGGTAGGCGGCCAGCTCTGCGATCTCCGTATCCGTCAGCCGGGAAGCGACGCCACGCATCATGGCCCCATAGATCTCGTCGGTTTTTCTCTGGCCCTCACGATAGGCGGTGAGCTGATTGATCGTGTAGGCGGCAGACTGCCCACCGACCCTGGGAAAGCCCGCTGGCGCGTTACCACCACCACCCGGGGCATGACAGCCCGAGCAAGCGGCAACCTTTTTGCCTAGAATGCCGCCGCGATAAATGGCTTCCGCTCGGGCAAGCGTCTCGTCATCGGAGTCCGCCTGGGAAACTTTGGCAGGCAAAGACGCGTAATAAGCGGCCAGATCGGCCAGATCCTGCTCGCTTTTGCCATTCAGCTGTCCCACCATCAGCTGAGCATACCGCTCGCCGCTCTGGAACATCTGCAGCTGCCGCATGAGGTACTTTTCGTTCTGGCCAGCGAGCATCGCGTAACTGGGGTCGATGGGGGAAGCGCCGTCCTGCCCATGGCAGGCAGCGCAAACGACAGACTGCGATTTCCCCGCATCCGGATCGCCTGCCGCCGAGGCGGTGCCACTCAGAATAGCAGTCCCTGCACACAGCATGACCGCCAACAACCAACGCATTTGCATGTCCATTAATCCTTCACGCGAACCCTGTGGCCTACCCTCACCAGGAATTCTTCCAAACATTCGAACGCCGTCCGTGGCCCCTGCCATGGCTTATCAGGGACCGGCCAATCATGCAGAGGGCGGCGAAGATCTTCTGCCTCGACCGTCCTGGGCACCTTTCTGACCGCAGAACGGTTAACCTTGACGTCATCTGACCCTGTCGGCCCGCTTCGAAGCCGCAAAAGGGGGCCCGAATTATATACCAACTTTCGCCGAGTCACAGTCCGTTGAGCAAGACCAGAACAGACCGGAAATCCTCCACCCGACCCTCACCGCAGCAGGATACCCCACGGCTCACCCTGAGCTTTACGACCAGCGCGCCGGACCTTGCTTCATGCCCCGCTGACGAGGCGCCCGAGGTGGCCTTCGCGGGCCGGTCAAACGCCGGCAAGTCCAGCGTCCTCAACCGCCTTTCGGGGAGCCGCCAGACGGCCAAAGTCAGCAAGACTCCAGGCCGCACCCAGCTGCTCAACTTCTTTTCGGTGCAGGACGCTGGAGGCGCCATCAGCGATGGCCGCCTGGTGGATCTGCCCGGATATGGATACGCCAAGGCGGGGCGCAAGGAGCAGGCCAGATGGCAGGCGGCCGTAAACGAGTATCTGTCCCATCGGGATAACCTGGTCGCCCTGGTTCTGGTGATGGACATTCGCCATCCGCTGCAGGCTTACGACCTGGAGGTCATCGAATGGGCGACCGCTTCCGAGCTGCCAATGCTGATCCTCCTCAACAAAGCCGACAAGCTCAAGTACGGCGTCCGGCAGCGCACGCTGAAGATGGTAAGCAGCCAGCTTCAGAACCGACCCCTGATACGCACCATCGCTTTTTCCGCCGTAGCCGGCCTCGGCCTGCCGGAGCTGCTCGACTTCCTGAGGAGCCGGCTGACAGAGGAGAAGCCCGGCTAGTGCGCCTGGTCCCAATTGCTGCCGATTCCGGTATCCACAATCAGCGGAACGTTCAGGTCGGCTCCCCGCTCCATACGCTGGGTCGCCCCGCTGATCAGCTCATCCACCTGGTTTTCCGCCACTTCGAATACCAGCTCGTCATGGACCTGCATGATGATCAGCGCGTCGAGCCCGGAGCCCGCAAGCCACTCGTCCACCTCAATCATCGCGCGCTTTATGATGTCAGCGGCTGAACCCTGCATGGGCGCGTTGATCGCCGTGCGTTCTGCCGCCTGCTTGCGCTGACCATTGCTGGAATTGATCTCCGGCAGGTAAAGGCGTCTGCCAAATACCGTTTCCACGTAGCCCTGGTCGTGGGCAAGCGCCCGGGTCGCGTCCATATAAGCCCTGACACCCGGATACCGCTCGAAGTAACGGTCGATGTAATCCTGGGCGAGCGCGCGCGAAACGCTCAACTGACGAGACAGACCGAATGCGGACATGCCGTAGATCAGCCCGAAGTTGATCGCCTTGGCGCTGCGCCTCTGCTCGTCGGACACTTCGCTCAGGCTCAAGCCGAAAACCTCCGCCGCGGTGGCACGATGGATGTCCTGATTTTCGGCAAATGCCGACATGAGCCCCTCATCCTGAGACAGGTGGGCCATGATGCGCAGCTCTATCTGGGAGTAGTCGGCGGCAACGATTCGTTTTCCCGGAGGTGCTACGAAAGCCTGCCTGATGCGGCGCCCTTCAGCATGCCGAACAGGAATGTTCTGCAGATTTGGATCCGACGAGGACAGGCGGCCGGTAGCTGTCACCGCCTGATGATAAGACGTATGAATCCGTCCCGTTTTCTGGTTGATCTGCAGGGGGAGCTTGTCTGAATAGGTGGATTTGAGCTTCGCCAGGGTTCGGTAATCCATGATCAGCCGAGGCAGATCGTAGTCCTGGGCCAGATCCTGCAGCACCGGCTCCGCCGTCGACGGCTGTCCTTTGGGCGTTTTCTTCAGCACCGGTAGCTGCAGCTTGTCATACAGTATCCCTTGCAGCTGCTTCGGTGAATCCAGGTTGAACTCCTGCCCGGCCATGGCCCAGGCCTCCTCGGTCAGCGCCTGCAGCCGACCCCCCAGCTCGCGGCTGAACTCATCCAGCAGGGCACCGTCCACCAGGGCGCCGTTGCGCTCGATGCGCGAAAGCACTGGTACTAGGGGCACCTCAATTTTCTCGTATACCCTGCGCAGTGCGGGCTCTGATTCCAGCCTGGGCCAAAGCGTCTGGTGCAGCTGCAGGGTGACGTCGGCGTCTTCTGCGGCATAGTCGGCCGCCTGCTCGATCGGAACTTGATCAAACGTGATCTGCTTGGCCCCTTTGCCGGCAACGTCCTCGTAGTGAACGGTTTCCAGCCCGAGATAGCGCTGCGCCATGGCATCCATGTTGTGTCGGCCTGAAACGCTGTTCAGCACGTAAGACTCCAGCATCGTGTCGTGCCGGATACCCGCAAGCCGAACGCCATACCGGGCCAGCACGCTGAGGTCATACTTCAGATTCTGGCCGACCTTCGCTTGCTTCGGATCTTCGAGCAGCGGAGTCAGGCGCTCGAGCACCGCGCTCAACGACAGCTGCGTCGGGACACCAACGTAATCGTGACCGACAGGAAGATACGCCGCGCTGCCTGATTCCACCGCGAACGAGAACCCAACCAGCTCCGCATCCATGTAATTGACGCTGGTGGTTTCAGTATCGAAGGCGATGAGCTCCGCTTGCTCGAGGCGTTCGACCCAGCGGCTCAGCTTTTCTTCGCTGTCGATCACCTCGTAATCCCGCGCGGAGTTCCCGACGGGAGCGTCGGTGGAAGATTCGGGCGAATCACCGCCCCGGATTTCCGATAACCAGGATTTGAACTCCAGCTTTTCAAAAAGGGCCCCAAGCGCTTCTTCGTCCGCCGGCGCCGCCACCAGATCTCCTATTCCAAGATCTAGATCCACATCGCACTTGATGGTGGTGAGCTCCTTCGACAGCGGCAGCTGTTCCAGGCTCGACCGCAAATTCTCACCCACTTTTCCTTTTACCTCCGCCGCCCGCGCGACAATCTGATCCAGGCTGCCAAATTCAGAGAGCCACTTGGCCGCGGTCTTGGGGCCAACCTTCGAAACTCCCGGAATGTTGTCTACGGTGTCGCCCATGAGCGCCAGATAATCGATGATGCGCTCAGGCGGAACGCCGAATTTCTCCAGGACGCCGTCGCGGTCGAGCGTCGTGTCGGTCATGGTGTTTACGAGGGTGACATGATCGCTGACGAGCTGAGCCATGTCCTTGTCGCTGGTGGAAACGATGGTGTGCCGCTGCTCCGTCGTCGCCTGAGTGGCCAAGGTGCCGATTACATCGTCGGCCTCCACATCAGGAACAACGATGAGGGGCAGGCCCATGGCTCGAATGATCTCGTGGATGGGCTGGATCTGCACTCGCAGCTCGTCCGGCATGGGGGGCCGATTGGCCTTGTATTCCGGATACAGATCGTTACGGAAGGTCTTGCCTTTGGCGTCGAAAACCACGGCGATGGCGCTACCCGGGTAATCCTTAACCAGCTTCCTCAGCATGCCGATGACGCCCCGGATCGCACCCGTCGGCGTGCCGTCCGATGCGGTCAGCGCCGGCAGCGCGTGGTAGGCGCGAAACAGATAGGACGAACCATCGACGAGGATGACGGGGGCCTGGGCCTCGGAACCTGCATCAGCTGGGCGCTTCGCCGCCATTATTCAATCTCCCTGAAAGTCAGCCAAAACATCTGCACGAAAAACCCGTTGCGGACGCTTTGCCTTGTACATCGCTTTGCGTCACCATTCGCGCCTATGGTACCCGTGAAGCACATCGGCCAGAAACTCCCAGCCTCCAGAGGGGAGCCCGTGCGCTCCAGGAGCAGTCCCCGGAGGAAGCGTTGCAGCTTGCTCGGGGCCTTGTGTCTGGCGGCGGCCCTCCCATGGACGGCCTCCGCTGCTGCTGATGAAGGGGGGCTGAAGGGTCCCGACATCGTCATCATCGCCGAAGAGGAAAGGACGATATTCGAATTCAGGCAAGCTGGAGAATTGCGTATGGTTCGTGTGGTGCCCCAGATAGGTAAGCCTTACTACCTGGTGCCGCGAGACCAGACCAGGGGCTTCGGCAATCTGGAACGCGCCGATATGCTGGTGCCGTCCTGGGTGATCGTCGAATTCTGACCCCCGCCACCGACTGCGCGGCTAAGGCAAATGAACGCCATTACAAAGCTAGACCTGCTGCACCTGGAAGCCCTCGTGGACCGCTACGACGTGGGTCAGCTGATACGCTACTGGCCGGCGGCAAACGGCATCGAGAACAGCAACTACTTCCTGGCCACTCAGAAAGAGGGCGTAGAACGCCAGTACGTTCTGACCGTGATGGAGCAGCCATCCAACGCGGGGGAGTCTCTGGTACCGCTGCTGGATTCGTGCGTCGAAGCGGGCCTGCCGGTACCGCTGGTCGTGCGAGACAGGGACGGTGGCGCCTACAACAAGCTGGACGGCAAACCAATGCTTCTCTGTCAGCGTCTCCCAGGTCAGCACGCTTACAACCCCACAACCAGACAGGTTGAAGCGCTGGGTCGCTTCACCGCGCGATTTCACACTGCAACGGCCCGGCTGGCATTCCCGCTACCCCCTTATCCGCGGGATGCGGAGTGGCTGGAAGCCAAGGCCCAGGCGTGTGTCGGCCGGGTCGGGTGGGCAGCCGGAGATCTGATGACAGACACGGCTGGACGAGTTGCCCGCGGCCTGGAGCGTCAGGACGTAATGAGCCTGCCCCAGGGTCCGATTCACGGCGATCTCTTCCGCGACAACGTGCTTTTTTCCGCTCAGGGGCTTACCGGCGTGCTGGACTTCCATCACGCCGCAACGGGGTACCTGGTCTACGACCTTGCCGTGGCTGCCAACGACTGGTGCACGGACACGCAGGGGGCGATTGACCCCGAGCGCGCCATGGCGCTGCTGCGCTCGTACCATGCAATTCGTCCCCTGCAGAAACAGGAGCTGTGGCACTTCCCTTGGTTCTGCCTTTACGCTGCCCTGGCGTTCTGGCTGTCTCGCACGACGGGGGCATTGAAGGCTCGGGGACAATCCATCGCGCGCTCGAAGAACCCTCACGAATTCCAGCGCATCGTGGCGCACCATACCGCGCATTTCTTCTACGTAGACGAACGCCAGCTGGGCTGAAGGTCAGACGGGATCAGGGCACAGCCCGCAACAGATAAAGGGCAAACCAACTGTTCTCATCGGTCCACCAGTCTTCGGTGTCGAATCCACCTCGGCGGGCAAGTTCAATGAACTCCGCAGGATCATATTTGTAAGAGCTTTCCGTGTGAATGGTTTCGCCTTCGGCGAAGCTGATTTCATGGTTCCCCAGCATCACTGTCTGGGCAACGCGGCTGCGCAGGAACATCTGAATGCAACCGAGGGCCTCGTTGTAAAGCGCCTCATGAACGAAGCTGTCCGGCTCGAAGCTGGCGCCCAGCTGGGCATTGATGTGATGAAGAAGGTTCAAGTTGAATCGCGCGGTGACCCCCTGGGAGTCGTTATAAGCGGCCTCGAGCACCGCTGCATCCTTTTTACGGTCGACGCCGACCAGCATCTGTCCTTCAGGGCCAAGGGTTTGAAGGACATTACGCAGGAAGCCAACCGCGCCGTTCGGCTCGAAATTACCAATGCTGGAACCCGGGAAGAACCCTACCTTCGGCAGTTCTGATACCGGCTCCGGCAGCTTGAAAGGCTGGGTGAAATCCGCGCAGGTGGGGTAAACCTTAAGCCACGGAAAATCTCTGCTCAGCGCGGCCGACTGCACTTCAAGGTGCTCGGCGGATATGTCTACGGGTACATAGGCCTGCGGACGCGCCCGCTGCAGAACTTTTCGAATTTTCTGGCTGGACCCGCTGCCGTACTCGACCAGGCAAGCGTCATTGCCCAGGGCCTCCGCAACGCTCTGCTCACACCGATCGAACAGACTCAACTCGGTGCGCGTACGCAGTGCCTACGCAGCGCAGGCGCATGGGTATCCATACGGCCGCTCAGAGGTCTCGCGCCAGGCGGATGCCGCTGAACTGCCATTTGTCCCCCGGGTAAAAAAAGTTACGGTAGCTGGGGCGGACATGCCCGGGAGGGGTGGCACAGGATCCGCCGCGCAACACCATCTGGTTGCTCATGAACTTTCCGTTGTACTCTCCCAGGGCCCCATCCAGCGTGCGAAATCCCGGGTAGGCGACGTAGGGGCTGGAAGTCCATTCCCAGACGTCGCCGAACAGCTGCGCCAGAGCGGCCGGCGTTTCTGGATCCGAAGCGCCATGGGGCAACTCTCGTTGAGCCGGAAGCGGATGCAGGACATCTGCATTCGCAAGGTTTCCCGCGACCGGAATGCCTGCGGCCGCAACCTCCCACTCCTGCTCGGTGGGCAGCCGACAATCACGCCAGCGAGCAAAGGCGTCCGCCTCGTAGTAGCTGACGTGAACGACGGGCGCGTCAAGATCCAGCCTTGCAGGGCCGGAAAGCCGGTATTCACACCACGCGTCCCCATCCCGATACCAGTACAGGGGAGCAAGCCGCGCTTCAACGGGATGCTGCCCGTGGGCGCCAACCTCGTCAGTCGCGCTGCTGATGGCGGCCCATCCATCGCTCAGCCAAAGATCGGGATTCCGATAGCCACCGTCATCCATGAACTCCAGATACTCCCCGTTGGTCACCAGTCGCTCGGCCAGCGCGAAAGGCTGTAAGAGGACCCGGTGCCGAGGCATCTCGTTGTCAAAACAGAAGCCTTCAACCGAGCCGATTTCAGCAACGCCACCCTGGTGCTCGAAGAACGACATCGGCACGCATCTCTCGGGAGACTGGGCCGCGCCCTGCAGATCCTCACGATACGCAGGCAGCAGCGGGTTGTTGCCCAGGTTGTATTTGAGATCCGTGACAAGCAGCTCCTGATGTTGCTGCTCATGATGCAAGCCCAGCGTTATGCGGTCCTGGATGGCTTCGTCAGGCGCATTGAGCAGCGCGCACATGGCATCATCGACGTGCTGTCGGTAGCTATAAATCTCGGCGACCGTGGGCCGGGACAGCGCCCCCCGGCGCGGTCGGGGATAGGGTCGGCCGACGCCGTTGTAATAGGAATTGAACAGGTATTCAAAGCGCTCGTGATAGGGCCGGTAGCCGGCGTCAAACGCTCGCAGAAGAAAGGTCTCGAAAAACCAGGTGGTATGCGCCAGATGCCATTTGGGTGGGCTGGCGTCCTCCATGGGCTGAACGCCGTAGTCATCGAGTTCCAGTGGTCGACACAGCTGCTCCGAGGCCTCCCGGACCCTCGCGTAGTGCTCCGCTAAAATGGTTTCCCTCCACCTTCCGCTGGAAATCGTCCTGTTATGCCCGGAAACGAACTCGGGCCGGGGGTCAGAAATTCTCAGCCAGCGATCTGTACGAAGCCACTATGGTATCAGCTTGATGCGGCATTTTCGCGAATCCGTGATAGTGACCACGAGGATTCACAATCACGATGTTGGCGGTGTGATCCACCTGGTATCCGCCGTCCTCTCCGGGCATACGGGCAAAGGCCACATTCACCTGGGTGGCAAACCCGGCAATGGCGTCACGCTCTCCGCCAACCCCGAGAAAACGGGGCGAGAAAGCCTGTGCATATTCACCGAGCGTTTCCAGATCATCACGCCCGGGATCCACGGTAACCAGGATGCCCTGAAACCCGGACGCCGCGTCCGGGTCCGTCGTCTGCAACTGCCGCTCCGCCTGTCCCAGGACCGCCATGCTGGTGGGACAGATGTCCGGACAGTTGGTGAAGCCGAAAAAGATGTAAGACCACTTGCCCTGGAGGTCTTCAACAGTAAAGGGCGCCCCGTCCTGGGTCATAAGATCGATTTCGGCGATCTCTCGAGGCCTGGGCAGGATGAAGACCCCGAGCTCCCGCAATTCCTGTTCCGACAGCACGGGCGTTCGGGTCACGCTGAAGACGAACATGCCCACCACGACGGCTATGAAGCTGACGCAGAGAAAGACGGTAAGCCGAACGGGCGTCACAGGGGCGTGAACTCCAGCAGGGATTGAGAAGCGGGCTCGCTGACCACCAGCCAGTAGTGGTCGACCAGCAGCAGGACAAAGAGAAGCCCGAGATAGGCGATGGAGTAGCGAAAGGTTTCCAGCGGGGCCCGGGGGTTCCTGTTGATCAGCAGCACCACGGCCCAGTAGATGAAACCGGCTCCCAGAGCCAGGGCCCCAGCCAGATAAAGCCAGCCGCTCATGCCGATGGCAAAGGGCATGAGGCTGGAAGCCAGCAGGATAAGGGTATAAAGAAATATGTGCAGCCGCGTCAGGGGCTCGCCATGGGTCACCGGCAGCATGGGCACGTCTACGGACGCGTACTCCTCTTTGCGGTCCAGCGCCAGGGCCCAGAAATGCGGCGGTGTCCAGGCGAAGATGATCAGCACCAGCAGCAGCGCGCCGGGCTCGACGCTGTTGCTGACCGCAGCCCAGCCGAACAGAGGCGGTGCGGCACCGAAGAGGCCGCCAATGACGATATTCTGTGGCGTAGCCCGCTTCAGGAACAGCGTGTAAACCAGCCCATAGCCTATCCAGGACGCAAGGTTCAGCCAGGCGGTAAGCGGGTTGACCAGAAAATACAGGATCGCCATACCAGCACCACCCAGCAGGGCTGAAAACGCCAGCCCCTGGGCAAAACCGACGCGCCCAGTGGCCACAGGACGATGTTCCGTACGGGCCATGCGGGCATCGATGTGCGCATCGGCGAGATGATTGACGACGGCAGCGGATCCGGCAACCAGCGCAATTCCCGTGAGGCCGAACACCAGGATGTCCAGCGGCACCATGCCCGGCACCGCGAGGAACATGCCGACCAGCGCGCAGAGAAGCATAAGCAGAACAACCCGAGGCTTTGTCAGCTCCAGATAGTCTCGCCAGCTGGTGATCTGGGCCGTGGCTTCGCTCATGAGTTCCGTCCGTCACGAAAGGCGCGATAGTTTACTGTAACCAGGGAGGCCAACAACAGGGCACCTACGGCGTTGTGTGCGGTAGCGATATCCAGCGGCAGCATCAGCACGACGTTGAGGATGCCCAGCAGAATCTGGCCCGCCAGGAGCGCGGCGACGGGCAGGGCCATGGGTGAGCGGGCCTGCCACAAACGCCAGATGAGCGCGCCGACAACCAGGAAGACCACCAGCGCGCCAAGCCTGTGGGTAAACTGAATGGCAACCCTGGCATCGCTTTCCAGCTGGCCGCCCAGATAGTTGGGTCCCACCGATTGGGCAACGTTGAAGCCCTCTTTCAGCTCCATGGCGGGCCACCAGTCGCCGTGACAGGTGGGGAAATCCGGACAGGCCAGCGCCGCATAGTTGGAGGACACCCAGCCTCCCAGCGCAATCTGCGCAACGACCACCAGCAGGGCCACCAGAGCATGTGGTCCTAACCGCGCCGGTACCCACGCACCGCGGAAGAGCCCCAGGCGCAGGCAAAGCAGCCACAGCAGAGACAGGGTCGCAAACCCGCCCAGCAGATGGGCGGTAACAATCTGCGGCCAGAGCTTGAGGGTGACCGTCCAGGCGCCAAAGGCCGCCTGACAGATCACCAGCAGCAGCAGAAACAGAGGCAGCTTGAGGGGCAGCCGCTGAGCTGCCTCCGAATGCTGGTTACCCGGGGGCGAATCTGGCGCCTGTTGCCTGGCGCTGACCACCGCCACCGCGGCGATGCCGAGAATCAGCAGGCCCAGGGTTCCTGCAAAGTAGCGGTGTATCATCTCCCACCAGGCTTTGTCCTGCTCCAGGGGCGCATCGGGGAATCGCTCCGCCGCCCGGACGACTTCATGCTCGGCATCGGGAACCGTCAGAAAGCCGTAGCAACCGGGCCAGTCCGGGCATCCGAGACCCGCGTCCGCCAGTCGCGTATAGGCGCCCAATATCACGACGACCAGGGCGAAACCTGACGAGAACAGACAGAGCCAGAGAAATTTCCGCCTAGCCAATTTGCGACACCTTCAGAAGCCTTTTGAGATCTTCCAGTACGGGCTTGCCGGCGTCGGCAAGCGGATAACGAAACACCAGATTGCCGATGGGGTCGACAATGTATATCCCCGGCTCCAGATTTTGGATCTGGCCCGAGAGGAACTTGAGTTTCGGGTAGCGTTCCGCCAGCGTCGGGCTTTGCGAACCCACGCTCTGCACCAGGGCGCGGCGAACACGATTCGCGTCCTTATTCAGCAGCGCGTGCAGCTGACGCAGCTGATGCAGCGCCTGGTCACAGGCCCCTTCGCAGGCGCCGGAGGAAACCACCCAGAGCCACCAGGTGCCACCTTCGGTCACCGGCTGATTCTGCTGATCCCGTAGGCTCAGGCTTTCCACCGTCGTGGGCGGCGTGACAAACTCGCCGTTGTTTGTCGTCCCCCAGACCTCCCCCTGGCGGGTCAGGTGGAAAAGCCCGTAAGAGCCAGCCAGAGACAGCACCGTAACGGACAAGATGATGATGAGCGCTATCCTGTTCCTGCGGCGCTGGGCAGCCTGCATCGCCTGCGCATCAGCCATTGCGTTTGAATCCATAAATCACAAACCCTGTTGTCAAAACCAGGCCCAGACCAAACCACTGAACCGCATAACCAAGATGCGTGGAGGACCGAAAGTCCGCATCGAGGCTGGCCGGCACCAGGCCGCCGGGCTGGCCCGCCTCAAGCCTCAGTTCGACCGGCTCAACGTCACCGAGCAGGCGAGTCATCTCAGCAATGTCGAACCGCTGCACGCGTTTGGGCCAGCTTTCCCCCCAGGCGTCTTCAGCCAGCAGGGGCGGCAGGCCGGTGTCTGGCCAGGCTACGGCCACCAGCTCGACCCGGCCCGTCGGCGTCCGAACCTCCGGAAGCTGCGCTCGGGTTTCCGGCGCCGGCGTCCAGCCTCGGTTGACCAGCCAGCGAGCGCCGTCGTCGGCGATGAAGCTGGTCACGACCCAGTACCCGGGTCGACCCCGATACACCTGATTGTCCACCAGGAATGTCTGTTCGCGTTCGAACCGGCCTTTGATCCGCAGACGCTGAAAAGCCAGCGCCTCCGTCGCCTCAGCTGGAGCGACGGGTAACATGCCCACGCGATCGAAGTACCGGCGCTCATAATCCAGCTTCTCGCTCCGGCGCTCCAGCTGCCAAAGCCCGAGGGCAAGCACCACAGGCAACATGCACCCGAAGAAGAGCGTCATCTGCCAGCCAGGGGCCCAACGGGGTTTTTTTTCACTGTCGGGCACTTCTGGGGTAAAGTGGTTACCGTTGTTAACGGCCCCGGACCCGCTTCTTGCTGAAAATCATCATCATCGTACTGCTTCTCGGCGTAATCGCCAGCCTCTTCAGCGGCCTGGTTTTCCTGTTCAAAGACAGCGACAGGACCGATTCAAAAAGAACCCTCTATGCTCTGGGGATTCGGGTTTCGCTGGCCGCCATGCTGCTGGGAACCATCTTCTATGGCTTCCAGACGGGTGAGCTGCGACTTGGAACCAAAGCTCCCTGGCACCAGTACGAAGCGGGCGTCCCTGCCGGCGCCCCTAAAGAAGACAATTAACGGGACGCTTCGTTCCCGGTCATACCATTCCCGGTCAGATTGTATCCCGGCGGGGCAGAGTGCTCAGAGGCGCGCTGCCGCTGAATTCGTTTGCCAAGCCTGCTGGTTCGCTGTGGCCGGTCACCCTGGCCGGTCGCTCTGACCCTTTCCGCCCGGCGCTCGGGCTAAAGAACGTAAACGAAAATGAACAGACAGACCCAGACGACATCTACGAAATGCCAGTACCAGGAGGCCGCCTCAAATCCGAAACAGTCATCCGGCTTGAAATCACCCTTGAACGCACGCAGCAGCTGAACGAGCAGGATGAGCGTCCCGAGCGTGACGTGGAAGCCGTGAAAGCCGGTCAGAAGGAAAAATGTGGAGCCGTAGATACCGCTGGACAGCGTCAAGCCCAACTCGTTGTAGGCGTGAACATACTCTTCCACCTGGAGAATCAGGAAAATCACACCGAGCAGCACCGTGAGCCCCAGCCAACCCAGCAGTTTGCCCCGACTCTTATTTTTGATGGCCGTGTGCGCAAAGTGAACGGTTACGCTGGAACTCAACAGCACAACCGTGTTCCAGAACGGCAGGTAGCTGCCCCAGCTGCCAAGCCCGGGGGCTGCCATGCTCTCGCCAGGGCCCTGGAATATTTCGGGGTTAGGATTGGTCATCACCGGCCACTCAGGCTTGAACTCAGGCCAGAGGTACTCGCCGGTCAAGCCTTTAGCGCCCTCGCCGCCGAGCCATGGCAGCACCAGGGCCCTGGCGTAGAAGAGGGCGCCAAAAAAAGCAGCAAAGAACATCACCTCAGAGAAAATGAACCAGCCCATGCCCCAGACGTAAGAGCGTTTGAGTTGAGCATTCGCCATGCCCGCATGGTTTTCCTCGATGACCTTGGCGAACCAGAAAAACAGGACGACGGCAAGAGTCGCAGAACCAATGTAGAAAAGCACGCGGGAGGGCTCGTCACCCGCTTTCAAATCGTTTAGCCAGCTGCCGAGGCCCGCCAGCATGCAAATCGCGCCAATCGCGATGAGAATCGGATACCAGGAGTTGTGGGGTACGTAGTAAGCAGACTGATCTGTTGAATTGGCCATGGCCCGTTATCTCTCCAATTATCCTCTTTAAGACTGCCGGCCCGGATCGGGCTTCTCAGCAGCTCTATCCCTCGGTTCGCTCCGCAATACTGCCGGCCACCATCTCCGTTACGTCGAAAAGAGCATAGCTCAATGAAACAGTCGGCACGTTCTTCGGCAGATCGGGGTCGACGATGAATCTCATGGGCATCTCCATGGTTTCACCCGGCTCCAGCACCTGATTGTTGAAGCAGAAGCATTCCGTTTTGTGGAAGTACTGAGCAGCCCGTCCGGGAACCACCGACGGGATGGCTTGACCCACCATGCGCCGATTGGTGGGGTTCCGAACGTAGAACTTCACCTCTTTCACCTCCCCCGGATGAACACGCACGCCCCCGCTCTCTGACCAGAACTCCCAGGACATGCCGTCGTTCGTATTGGTGACGAAGTTTATCTTGACCAGCCGCGAGCTGTCTTTCTGCATGCTGGCGGGGTCATAGGTGTACTGATCACCCGTACGCCCGCCGAGGCCCGTCACCTCGCAGAACACGTCGTACAAGGGCACCAGGGCGAAGCCGAAAGCGAACATGCCGACTACCATTAGGCACAGCTTGCCGACCGTCCGGCCGTGTCCCCCTGTATTGCCCGCTCTGTTGCTCATGCGTTTACTCCAATCTCGGCATGGCTTATCAGGAGTGCGCTTCCGCATCCGTGACCTTCGGCGGCGTGCTGAAGCTGTGATATGGCGCCGGCGACGGCAGGGTCCACTCCAAACCGTGGGCACCATCCCATACGCGATCCGTAGCAGGCTCACCGCTACGGATTGTTTTGATCAGCACGTAGAGGAAGAACACCTGGGAAAACCCGAAGATGAAGGCCCCAACGCTGGAAATCATATTGAAGTCGGCGAACTGCAGGGCGTAGTCGGGAATCCTGCGCGGCATACCGGCAAGACCCGAGAAGTGCTGGGGGAAGAAGGTGACATTCACCCCGATGAACGACAGCCAGAAGTGCAGCTTGCCCAGGGACTCGTCGTACATCCGTCCGCACCATTTCGGCAGCCAGTAGTAAACGGCAGCGATGATGGAAAACAGGGCGCCAGGCACAAGCACATAATGGAAGTGCGCAACGACAAAGTAGGTGTCATGGTACTGATAGTCCGCTGGAGTGATGGCAAGCATCAGCCCCGAGAAACCGCCTATGGTGAACAGGATCACGAAGGCAATGGCAAACAGCATGGGAGTTTCGAAGGTCATGGAACCCCGCCACATGGTAGCCGTCCAGTTGAAAACCTTCACCCCGGTGGGCACCGCAATAAGCATCGTGGAGTACATGAAAAACAGCTGGCCGGCCAGCGGCATGCCTACCGTGAACATATGGTGCGCCCAGACGATAAACGACAGGAACGCGATGCTGGCCGTTGCATACACCATCGAGTCGTAACCGAACAGCGGTTTGCGAGCGAACGTGGGAATGATCTGAGAGACTATTCCGAACGCCGGGAGGATCATGATGTAGACCTCCGGGTGACCGAAGAACCAGAAGATGTGCTGGAACATCACCGGGTCGCCACCACCTGCCGCATTGAAGAAGCTGGTGCCGAAGTGGATGTCGAAAAGCATCATGGTTACCGCCCCGGCAAGCACGGGCATAACCGCCAGGAGCAGGTAGGCGGTAATAAGCCAGGTCCACACGAACAGCGGCATTTTCATCAGCGTCATGCCAGGGGCGCGCATATTCAGAATGGTGGCGATGATATTGATGCTGCCCATGATGGAAGAGGCGCCCATCAGGTGCACGCCGAAGATGAAGTAGGTCACCGTATCCGGCGCGTACGTAGTGGACAGCGGCGCGTAGAACGTCCAACCGAAGTTCGGGCCTCCACCTTCCATGAAAAGGGTGGATATCAGCATGGCAAAGGCGAAGGGCAGGATCCAGAACGACAGGTTGTTCATCCGCGGCAGCGCCATGTCCGGCGCGCCGACCATCATGGGCACCAGCCAGTTCGCCAGGCCGACAAACGCCGGCATGATGGCACCGAAGACCATTATCAACCCGTGGTTGGTTGTCATCTGGTTGAAGAATTCGGGTTGGATAAACTGCAGCCCCGGCTGAAACAGCTCGGTACGGATGATCAGCGCCATGACGCCGCCAATCAGGAACATGGTAAAGCTGAACCAGAGGTACAGCGTGCCAATGTCCTTGTGGTTGGTAGTTAACAACCAGCGCGCCAGACCCTTGTCTGGGCCGTGGTCGTGATGATCATCGTGGTGGGCTACTACAACTTCGCTCATGGCCGGTTACCTCTGGCGTCCCTGTATTACTGTTGACTTACTGTTCTGACGACATCTGGGCGATGACATCACGGGGCTGAACCATATCCCCCGTGTTGTTGCTCCAGGCGTGCCGCTCGTAGTGCGTGACTGCAGCGATCTGCGCGGCATCCAGCTGCTTTCCGAAAGCCTGCATGGCGCTGCCTGGCTTGCCGTTGATGATGATGTCCAGGTGCTCTTCGATGGGACCCGTCGCGATAGCGCTGCCGTCCAGCCCCGGAAATACGGGAGGTACCCCCTTGCCGTTGGGCATGTGGCAGGACGCACAGAAGGTGTTGTAAACCTGCTCGCCCTCGGTCATGAGTTCTTCGGCGGTAAAGGTTTTGGAGAGTGCCTCTTTCCGCTGCTCTGTTGCTCTGACCTGCTCCGCGTACCAGGCGTCATATTCCGCCTCTGGCATTGCCTGCACCACGACCGGCATGAAGCCGTGGTCCTTGCCGCAAAGCTCGGTGCACTGACCACGATAGACCCCTGGCTCCGGGACGATGGCCCACAGCTCGTTGAGGATTCCCGGAATGGCGTCGCGCTTGATACCGAAATCCGGCACCCACCAGGCGTGAATGACGTCTTCAGAGGTCAGCAGGAACCGCACCTTTCGGTTGGTGGGGATGCGCAGGGCATTGTCCACTTCCAGGAGGTAATTTTCGCCCTTGGCGACGCGATTGCTTATTTCCTCACGAGGCGTCGCCAGGTTGCTGAAGAAATCGAAAGTGCTGTTGAGGTCTTCGTCCAGATACTTGTATTGCCACTTCC
This sequence comes from uncultured Pseudomonadales bacterium, assembly GCA_947258825.1. Taxonomy (GTDB): domain Bacteria; phylum Pseudomonadota; class Gammaproteobacteria; order Pseudomonadales; family Azotimanducaceae; genus UBA7803. The sequence goes on along the minus strand of CAMYJX010000004.1, from coordinate 107,192 downwards.
ACTGATAGCCACGAACCTCTACCGTCATGTCTTCGCCACCCGTGTCGTACATGTGAACCAGGGTCTGGGTTGCCGGATAGGCCATGGCGATGAGGATCAGCGTGGGCACCAGCGTCCAGCCGATCTCCAGCCGGGTGCTTTCGTGGAACTGCGCGGCCTCGTGCCCGGCAGATTTGCGATGATGAATCAGCGACCAGAAAATCGCCCCGAAAACCACGACGCCGATGGCAACGCAGATCCAGAAAATCAGCATATGCAGGTCGTAAACCTCTTTGCTGATCTCGGTGACACCGGGCCTCATGTTGAGTTCGTCGGCGACGGCCATACCGCCAGCCATTATCAAGCCAAGCCCCGATGAGCCCTTAAGCCAGTTTTTAATCACCTTCGCACCTCGACCTCGTTCCATTGCCTTCTTCTTCGTAATACGCCGTCAGCGATTTCTTCTGCTGCGGCCAACTGCCCCGCAAGCAGGGCCGCTGGTCGTTTCCGCGGGAACCAACCGCCAGAGGCACTGCCAGCCACATCCTGGCGCCTCTCCGCGTTTTCTGGACGCACAGGAACGGGCCCGGATGAAGGGCTGAAGAAAGCAAAAGACGATTGCTTGTTGTTTGAACCCCCGAGACAGACCGCTTGGATGCAAGCCTGCTTGTGATCGTCGGATTATATCAACGACCAATCATAAGACAACCGAACGCCGTCAATGTTTCAGGTTTTCAACGCTTTAAGTTAGTGTTGGCGACCTGGTTCAAACCTCTAGACTAACTAAGCCGGTGGGGGCAGTTTCAATACGTAGTTCCCCTGATGGGGCCGCCCTCAGTCCCCTCGGTCGGGGTTGCTCCGGGACCCGGGGGGCGTGAGGATGCGAACCACGGCCGCAGGTGTTTCCGGTCGCCCGCGGGTGTCGAGCCGGGTGCTGGGCTCAGGCACAAGATTTTCTTCCTCGACATCCGTATGCCCGCAGCTGACACAGCGACGCTGTCGGCCGCCGTCCACCGTTTCTATCAGCAACCGATCCATGGCCCGGCACTTCGGGCAGACCGCGCCCGCTATGAATCTTCGCATCTCGACCTCTTTACCGCTGTGATATTCGTTCTTGGCGGAGCCGCTGCAGAACGGGCGCGGTTTCCGGCGCCACTCCTCGCCAGATGTCGAAGGCCAGCGCCGCCTGCTCCACCAGCATGCCGATACCGTCCGTAACCCGTCGGGCGCCATTTGCCTCTGCCCATCGGCAGAAGTCAGTCTGCGCCCCGTAAATCATGTCATAACAAAATGCTTCACGCACAACCAAGGCGGGAACACTTGCCCGATCGCCGCTGAGGCCGGCTGAGGTGCCGCTGATCACGATGTCGAAACCATCATTCAGCGCGTCAAGACCCAGGCCGGTGACCCGGACACCCGCTTCGGCACAGAGCGCTTCCCGGTTAAGGGCCGATGCCAGCTGCTGTGCCTTTTCCGCCGTGCGGTTGGCAATACACAGCTCGACGGGACGCTCGGCAATGAGTGGCCGCAGCACGCCCTGAACAGCGCCCCCGGCGCCCAGAACGAGGATCCGCTTGCCACCGAGGTCCAGCTCGTGATTGATCGTGAGATCGCGGACCAGACCGGCACCATCGGTATTGAACCCAACCGTCCTGAGCCTGCGGACGCCAACTGGGGCCGCATCGGATTCCGGGGAATCGACCCTGCCAGCAGATTCCGTTACGAGCGTGCCATGAGGCCGGGAGAGGGCAATGGTATTCACCGCCCGCGCTGCCGCGGCCGAGTGGTCCAGCTCCGCAACCCAGGCGGCCGCCTGGGCCTTGAACGGAACGGTCACGTTCAACCCCGAGCCGCCTTCCCGGAAGAAGCGTTCCGCAGTATCCAAAAAGCCATCCAGCGGGGCCAGCAGTTGCTCGTAAACCAGGGCCTGACCTGTCTGCCTTGCGAAGAGCCCGTGGATTCTCGGAGAAAGCGAGTGGGCGACCGGATTGCCTATCACCGCGTAGCGATCCATCACTCGTCCCCAGGGCGCGAGCGTCCGGCGGGCGCAGGACTCTGATCATCAGCGCCATCCCCGTCACCTTGACGGAGCCTCAGGTACCCCCCGCCGACCGTCCGGATCTCGCTCGGGCCGGCATTCCCCAGGGTCTCGCCGGGCAGCAGATAAATACGCCGTCTCGATCGCAGGCGCCGGCCAGCAGGCGCGTGAAGAAATTGCGTGGCCTGCAGCCTGCGTCGAGCCGGTGGCCGGCCTGACAGGTTGGCGGACGTTGACACGAGGGGACCACCAAACAGCCGGCTGAGCGCTCGGGCCTGCGGATGTCCAGGTACCCGAATTCCTACCGTGTCGTGACGACCGGTAACCCAGGCCGGGAACCTGTCCGTCGGAACAATCCAGGTGACAGGCCCAGGCCAGCTGTTTGCGATTCTATCCTGGGCAGCGGGATCCAGAGTCGAAACGTCGTCGGCAAAGATCTCGGCCTCGGCACCGATAACAATCAGCCCCTTGGCGTGAGACCGCCCTTTCAAAAGCAAAAGATCAGCAATCGCCTCTGAGTTCCAAGGGTCGGCGGCAATGCCCCAAACCCCTTCGGCAGCGTGCAACACCAAGCCGCCGCGACGAAGAACCCGCACCGCGAGGCGCAGGTGCCACTGGTTCACTCGCCGATCTCGGCCTGCAATCTGGAATTCTGCGCCTGAACCTTGGCCCGGTTCTCCTCCCGATCTGCCACCAGCCGTTCGCTGAGCTCGGAATCTGCCAGCGCCATGATCTGAGCCGCCAGATAGGCGGCGTTTCGCGCGCCGGCTTTGCCGACGGCAACCGTCGCCACAGGGATTCCACCTGGCATCTGGACCGTTGACAGCAGGGCGTCGAAGCCGCTCAGAGGGCCGCTGTCGATAGGCACACCCACAACAGGTCGGACGGTATGGGCTGCCACCGCTCCCGCGAGATGGGCGGCCATTCCTGCACCACAGATGAAAGTGGCGCATCCCCGGCGCTGCGCATCGGCCACATACTCCATCGTAGCCTCCGGCGTCCGATGTGCGGAGGTAATGCGCACCTCGCTGGCGATGCCCAACTTCTTAAGGGTATCGGAAGCGTTCTGCATGACGGGCCAGTCAGACTCCGACCCCATCAGTATGGCTACGAAAGACATGCGGAGCTCCTATGATCGTCTTAGTTCGCAAGGCTGCGGGCTCGTTCATTCCGCCGCCTGATCTCCTGAACGCAGCGGCGGCGATTCCCGCAAAGGCCGCCGAATATAACCGCCCGGTACCTGCTGGACAAATCCGCCAAGCTCGAGCTCCACCAGTTGCCCTATGGCACGCGACGCCGGCAACCCCGCCGTCGCCACTATCTGATCCAAGGTTGTCAGCGCAGAGCCCACCGCGGCGAGCAGCTTCGCCAACCCCGGATCAGAGGGCTCCGAAAGGCGCCCCGGGAGGGCATCTTCCTGCCCGAGAATGGAACCCGGGGGATCGAAATCATCGACACCCAGCGCTTCGAAGACGTCTGAAGCGGTTTCAATGATCGCCGCTCCCTGCCTGATGAGCCGATGACAACCCCGGCTGACCGGACTGCTGACGGGCCCCGGCACCGCCATTACGTCACGTCCCTGCTCCAACGCCATGCGTGCGGTAATCAGCGAGCCGCTGCGCTCCCCTGCCTCAACAACCACAACAGCCCGGGACAGGCCGCTGATCAGACGATTCCGCTCCGGAAAATGGTATGGCCTGGGAGACGCAAAGGGGGGGTACTCGCTGAGAATCAGGCCACCCCGCGCAACGATCTCATTAGCCAGATTTCGGTGCTGAGCAGGATAGAGCCGAGCCAGACCACCACCGAGCACCGCTACGGTCAGGCCAAACGGGAGCGCCGCCCTATGCGCGGCGGCATCCACGCCTCGTGCGAGCCCGCTGGTTACCACCCAGCCTTTTGCGCTGATGTCCGCGGCCAGCGCCGTGGCAACTTCCCTGCCAAGATGGGTACAACGTCGGGCGCCCACTACGGCTATGCCCGGTCGCAGAAGCTGCTGCAGATTGCCCCTGAAAAAAAGCAGGGCGGGAGGATCCGGTATCTGCAGCAGCAGCTCAGGAAACCCGTCCGCCTCGGCTGTGATCATCTGTACGTCTTGTTCACGACAAAGCTGGTTCAGCGCGACCGCTTGCCCCCAGTAGCGCTCACGAACAAGACTTTCGGCTGCACGATCATGCTGCCGAGACAGCAGCTGCCAACCCCGTTGGCGACCCTCGGCCTGAACAAGGCAGGCGAGAAGCGCCGGGCTCAACCGGTTAACCAAATTTCGCCCCCTAAACGCAAGGGGCTGAATCGTACCTACGGGAGACTAGAGCCGCTGCCTCCGCCGACCCAGGGTCAGAGAAGACAGCGTCAGGTCGAGGGGTAGGTCAGGGATTACGCACCTGATCGGACACGGCAAGCGCTCTGTCGGCCCGCAGAACCAAACCATAAGAGAGCTTCTCGAACACCCGGAAAACCATGAGCAACCCTGCACGTTCGCTGGGCAGCCGGATCGTTTCGTTCGCCAACCGATCACGGGCCAGCGCGCCAAGTTTATAAATTGCGAGGACGTTACCCACGGCCATTCCTTCTCGCTCACCGCGATTGATAACCACGACGTTGTACTGACCCACCTGGGTGACGCCGCCAAACACCGATATGATTTCACCCTCAACTTCCGTTTCCGGTGCGCTTGGGAAGAACGTGGCATCCACACGGCGCTCCTCGGTCGGCAGAATTCGATCGCCTATGTTTGCCTCCTCGCGGGAGCTGGTCACCAGCATGGTGGCAATGTCATCGTCCTGGGCTTCAGACTGACCCAGCCCGATGTATGTCGCTTCCAGACCCAGAACCTCCTGGGTGACCGGATCTATGTAAAGTGGGCCTTTGCGTACGATGTTGAAGCTTTCGCTTGCCGGCAGATAGCCTCTGACATAGAGCCGGTCGCCGCTTCCGAGAACCAGTCGTTCGCTCTCACCCTGGACTACATAGGGCGCGCTATCGAGCACCGACGGCTCCACAACCCTGTTTTCGATCAGAAATCCCTGGATGGCATCCAGGCTGATCGCGGGAATCGCCGATTCCAGAGGCGACGTCCGAATCTCGGGCTTGAGGCTCACGGTGTCGGACGGCGTCATCTTGTACGTGCGCCCTGCGTCACCTCGTTCCAGGCGAAGCTGAGGCTGGCCGTCGACCCACACCAGCGCGATGCGATCCCCCGGGTAGATCAGGTGCGGATTCTCGATCTGAGGATTGATGCGCCAGATCTCCGGCCAGAGCCAGGGGCGTTCCAGAAAACGGCCGCTGATGTCCCAGAGGGTATCGCCCTTGACCACCGTATAAACGTCCGGATGATCCTTCCTGATGTACTGAGCGATATCGGAGCTGGCAGCCCACGCGGTAATTACCAGACCCAGAGCCAACGCCGTGATAGTGTGGCGGAAGGTACGCATTATGTTCATCCTTTCCATTCCTTTGGCCGCATCGGTGGCCCGCGGCACTTAAATGCAGCCTTGCATTTTGAAGACTAGATGCATAATTCTGTTCTCGCCGGCTCGCTGCGCTACCGATCCTGACAGAAAGCCCCGGCCGCGTGAGGTTAGCAGCAAGAGCAGGAGCAGTCCTGTAAAATGTCGGGCCGTTTGGGTTGAAAAAGTTATAATCTTCACCATCTTAGCAGTCTGTCTTAGAACATTACTAGAGACGTATCACAGACCACTTCAGAGAATGAAGCGCATCCCCGTAAACCTATGGCTATCCTAGAAATTTTAGAATTTCCCGATCCCCGGCTACGAACCAAAGCCAGGGCCGTTACAAAAGTCGATGACAGCGTCAGAAAGCTGGTGGACGACATGCTGGAAACCATGTACGAGGCGCCCGGTATCGGTCTTGCAGCTACTCAGGTAAACGTTCATCAACGCATCATCGTTGTGGATGTTTCTGAGAACCGGGATGAACCGCACGCTTTCATCAATCCCAGGCTCGAGGACCTAAGCGGCACCATCGAGTCGGACGAGGGTTGCCTGTCCGTCCCTGGCTTCTACGAGCCGGTCGTCCGTGCGGAGCATATTCACGTGAGGGCTCTGAATCGGGACGGAGAGCCCCTGGAAATGGAAGCTGAAGGTCTCCTGGCCGTCTGCATACAGCACGAATGCGATCACCTGGAGGGCAAGCTGTTCGTCGACTACCTTTCCAATCTGAAGAGAACGCGCATTCGCAGAAAGCTCGAAAAGCTGCACCGGATGCAGGCCTGAGCGGCCGGCCTGAATGCGCCGCACCCACCGGCCGTCCAAGGTTGTACCATCCCAGCCTGCACCAACTAAGCATGCGCATGGGGCCAATCTACCGCTCAGGGTGATTGGATAGCGCGATGGGCAGACCCGTCAGACCCCTGCGCCTTGGCTTCGCCGGCACGCCCGTTTTCGCCGCAAAGATTCTCCAGGCGCTGATTGACGCCGGACGCCAGCCAGCGGTTGTCTATACGCAGCCGGACCGTCCCAGTGGGCGAGGTCGCCGGGTGCAGCCCAGCCCCGTCAAGCTGGTTGCGGCGGCTGAAGGGATTCCATTGGAACAGCCGGCGACGCTGAGAGATCCAGCGGCGGCTGAGTTGCTCGCCAGCTACCAGCTGGATGTTCTCATCGTGGCAGCCTACGGCCTCATTCTGCCCGGCGACGTGCTCGAGACGCCGGCAAAGGGCTGCATCAATGTCCACGCTTCTTTGCTTCCCCGCTGGCGGGGGGCCGCCCCAATAGAGCGCGCGATTATGGCGGGCGATGAAGAATCCGGTATCTCAATCATGAAGATGGACAAGGGACTGGACACAGGCCCTGTCTATGCAACCCGGCCATGGCCGATTACGCGCGAGACGGACGCCGCGGCCTTGGAGCAGGCCCTGGCTAGAGTGGGATCCGTCGCCTTGCTGGACTGCCTGGAAAACCTCGATCAATTGCAGCCCGAGCCGCAACCCGAATGCGGCGCAACCTATGCTTCGAAGCTCAACCGGTCCGATGCTGCAATCCGATGGGGGGAAGCGGCACTGCGCATAGAACGGCAGGTCCGCGCTCTGAACGACCGAATGCCCGCATTCGCCACCAGCGACGAAGCTCGGGTTCGGATCCTGAAAGCCAGAGCAGAACCAGCGGTCAGCGCGGATCCCGTCCCGCCGGGCACGATTATCGCAGCAGACAAATCAGGGATCTGCGTGGCCTGCGGCGAAGGATCGCTTCGTATAACGCAGCTGCGTCTGAATCTCGGCAAGGGGCAGGCACTTAGCGCCGCCGCCGCCCTGAACGGCTATCCCAAACTGCTCGGTGCCGGGCGCGTGCTGAATGACGGCTAACACCGAGCCCAGGGCAGACGCCGCCAGCGCCCTGCATCGGGTGGTGTGGGGGAATCAGACCCTGGACCAGGCGACGGTCGCAGCGGACATGGCGCCGCTGACGACAGAAATCCTCTATGGCTGCTTGCGGCATTTCTACTCGCTGAGCACCAGCGTGAACCGAGCCCTTAAAAAGCCATTGAAGCCAAAGGACCACATAGTATGGTGTTTAATGTTAGTAGGCGCTTACCAACGTTTCCATATGCGGATTCCTGATCACGCGGCCATTTACGAGACCGTATCCGCCTGCAAAAGACTCAGCCGGCCCTGGGCGAAGGGCCTGGTGAACGCAGTGCTGCGTAACATGCCCCCACCCGAACGTTCGGTAGAACATCCGGAATGGATGTCAGCACTTATCAGAACCCAGTATGGCAATGACGCGGACGCCATCATGCTGGCTAACAACGAACGGGCCCCCATGTGCCTGCGAATCAACGCAAGCCAAATTTCAATAACGGATTACGAGCAGCTCCTGACCGAGGCGGACATCCCGTTTCGAAGGCGCACAAATTCAATTGTGCACGACGGAGAACCATTATCGACAGGACCTGAAACGCTGATTCTGGAAGCGGCCATCCCGGCAAACCGACTGCCCGGTTACGACGACGGGTTCGTATCCATCCAGGATGCCGGCGCTCAGTTCGCACCCTTCCTGATGGAGGCCAGGACAGGTTCACGGCTGCTAGACGCCTGCGCTGCGCCCGGGGGTAAGCTGTGTCATCTGCTCGAGCGTTTTCCAAACCAGAAGATAACCGCATTGGAATCCAGCCCTCGGCGGCTGGCCTATCTGTGCAGCGAGGTCGAACGGCTGAGGCTGGCGGTTTCCGGCAAGGGGATGGAATCGGACGCCGGACCGGGTTCCCCGTCAAACAGGTTGCAGATCCGGGCGGCAGATGCCACGGATCTATCCTGGTGGGACCGGGAACCGTTCGGGCAGATCCTGCTGGACGCGCCCTGCTCCGGAAGCGGCACCCTGCGCCGACACCCGGACATCAAGATCCTGCGAAAGCCATCGGATCTGGATTCCTACGCGGCGCTGCAGTTCTCTCTGCTTGCAAACCTATGGCACGTGCTCGAACCGGGGGGTACGCTTCTGTACTGCACCTGTTCTATTTTCGCAAAGGAAAATGACAACGTGATCGCCCGCTTCATGCGCGCCGAACCGGACGCAGAGCAACGGCCTTTCGAGCTGGATTCGGGGCATGCAACCCGCTTTGGCTGGCAGCTGCTGCCGACAAACACTGATACCGACGGCTTCTACTACTCACGGCTAAGCAAGGTTCCGCGATGAAAATTCTGATTCTCGGCGCCGGCCAGGTCGGCGGCACGCTGGCGGAGAACCTCGCCGATGAAGCTTTTGATATTACTCTGGTTGATAACAACGCCCGCGTGCTAGACGAGCTGCGGGATAAGCTGGACATCCAGACCGTTCATGGTTCCGGGTCTCATCCCGATGTTCTAAGGCGGGCGGGCGCGGACGACGCGGATATGCTCATCGCGGTAACGTCCAGCGACGAGGTGAACATGGTGGCCTGCCAGGTCTGCTACTCGCTCTTTCGCACGCCGACGAAGATTGCCCGCATTCGCTCTTCGTCCTACATGATGCGCGAAGGCTTCTTCAGCAAAGAGCACATGCCCATCGATGTTCTCATCAACCCCGAAGAGGTCGTCACCACCCACATTCGTCAGCTGCTGGAGCATCCCGGCGCGCTGCAGGTGCTGGACTTCGCCGACGGGCGCGTTCAGCTCGTGGCAGTGAAGGCTTACTACGGCGGCCCGCTCGTTGGCCAGGAGCTGCGCTTTCTACGTCAGCACATGCCGAACATCGATACCCGGGTGGCCGCCATCTACCGCCGCGGCCGGGCGATCATTCCGGAAGGCAATACGGTGATAGAGGCCGACGACGAGGTGTTCTTCATCGCCGCACGGGAACACATCAACGCCGTAATGGGCGAATTGCGCAGGGTAGAAAGGCCCTTCAGGCGGGTGATGATCGCTGGCGGCGGTAACATCGGCGTCCACCTGGCCAAGTCCATCGAATCTCTTTTCTCCGTCAAGGTTGTTGAATACAGCATGTCGCGCTGCGAAGAGCTGGCAGACACGCTTCACCAGTCGGTTGTGCTCAACATGGACGCGACCGATCGCGAGCGTCTGCTGGAAGAAAACATCGAGCAGTGTGACGCCTTCTGCGCCGTCACCAACGATGACGAGGTGAACATAATGTCATCGCTGCTCGCCAAACGCCTGGGCGTGCGGCAGGTGATCAGCCTGATCGGCAAACCGGCCTATGTGGACCTGGTGCAGGGGGGCGACATCGATGTCGCCATCTCGCCACAGCAGGCTACGACAAGCTCGCTGCTTAGCTACGTGCGCCGCGCTGACGTGGTCGCTGTCCACAGCCTGCGACGCGGTGCTGCGGAAGCCATTGAAGCGATTGCCCACGGCGACGCCAAGACTTCCAAGGTGGTCGGCAGGGCCATCGGTGACATCGAGCTGCCCACGGGCACAACCATCGGCGCCCTGGTTCGCGGGGAGCAGGTGCTCATCGCTCACGACGACGTGGTGATCGCGACCGACGATCACGTGATCATGTTTCTAGTGGACAAGCGTCAGGTAACCGCCGTGGAACGTATGTTTCAGGTGGGCCTGAGCTTCTTCTGAGCGCCCATGCACCTACCCGTCATCCTGCGTGTAACGGGCATTCTCCTGACCCTGTTCAGCCTGGTTCTGTTTTTTCCCGTGCTCGTGGCGTTGATATACGACGAGGACACCATCCATACGTTCGCCGTGGCGTTCGTCATCACCCTTTTTTCCGGGTTGATGCTATCTCTGTTCGGGAGGGGCAACCGAGAGCTGCGCAGTGGGGACGGTTTCCTGATCACGGTGCTGTTCTATCTTGGTCTGGGCCTGTTCGGCGCCATTCCCATTTACCTGGCAGAAAGCATCGATGCGAATTTTACCGACGCGGCCTTCGAGTCATTGTCGGGCCTGACCACCACGGGGGCGACGGTGCTGACCGGCCTCGATCAGCTGCCGAAATCTCTCCTGTTCTATCGCCAGTCGCTGCAGTGGCTTGGCGGGATGGGCATCATCGTGCTCGCCGTTGCGGTGCTTCCCATGCTCGGGGTTGGCGGCATGCAGCTCTACCGGGCAGAATCACCAGGCCCGGTGAAAGACAGCAAGCTCACCCCTCGAATCACCGAAACAGCCAAAGCCCTGTGGTATCTCTATCTCGGGCTGACAGTGGCTTGCGCCATGGGCTACTGGGTAGCAGGCATGGATCTTTTCGACGCTATCTGCCACAGCTTTTCCACGGTTGCCATCGGCGGATTCTCCACCCACGATGCCAGCATCGGCTATTTTGCGAACCCGGCCATCGAAGGGGTGGCCATCGTTTTCATGATATTCGCCGGGATAAACTTCGGCCTGCACTTCATCGTCTGGCACCGCCGGGATCCCCGGTTGTACTGGAACGATCGCGAGGTAAGGCTTTATCTCAGCATGCTGGCCATGGTGACCCTTGTGGTCTGCTGGGTTCTCATCAGCAATCCGGGCGCTACTCAGTCGCCAATCAGGGACGGCATGTTTCAGGCCATTTCAGTAGCAACGACGACGGGCTTCACCACCTCGAACTTCAGCCTCTGGCCTTCGGTCGCCCCGATACTACTGATTTTCGCCGCGTTCTCCGGTGGGTGCGCCGGGTCTACCGCGGGCGGTATCAAAATCATCCGGGTCCTGCTCATCGGGCTCCAGGGCATGCGCGAGATCAAGCGTCTGATTCATCCCAACGGCGTTTTCCGCATCAAGCTGGGCGCGCAGCGTGTCCCCGACAGGGTGATCGAAGCGGTGTGGGGGTTTTTCTCGGTCTACGTGCTGGTGTTCTTCACCATGGTGACGTTGCTCATGCTGATCTCACCATTAGACTTCACCACGGCCTTTTCTGCGGTCGCCGCCTGCCTCAACAACCTGGGCCCCGGGCTCGGCGATGTCGCGCTGAACTACGCCAGCCTGCCCGCAGCGTGCAAGTGGCTGCTGATCCTCGCCATGATGCTGGGACGCCTGGAAATCTTCACGCTGCTGGTGCTGCTGACCCCGGCTTTCTGGCGGCGCTGATGGCAGAGCACTGCTGCGAGCAGCTCAGCGCAGCCTTCAGGAATCCCGGTAGAGCTGCGGCCGGTCCGGCGGCTGGCGCTTGAAGCGCTTGTACTCCCATTGATACTGAGCGGGGTCTTTCCGGATCAGGGCTTCGATGGACCGGTTCAGCGCGGTTGCGGACACCAACGCATCCGAATCGCCGATGGAAGGGTCTGCTTCGGTAAAGCGGATCCCGAAGCCGCCAGGCATTCGAACCGCCGCGCAGAACAGAACCTTCGGCCTGGTACGCACGATCAACCGGTGAGCAATGGTTATGGTCAGCGCTGGCCGGTAAAAAAACGGCGCGTACACGCCAGCTCGACGCTCGGGTACCTGGTCCGGCAGAAGCGCGGCAACCCCGGCTTGGCGCAGCGTCCGGTAGAGGGCCTTCAAACCCCCCGGGCCTATGGGTAACAGGCGAACGCCGCTGCGGCGTCGACTGTTCACTATGGGCCTTTCCAGGGCACGTATGCGCGGCGGGTCATAGAGCGCGGTGAGCCCGTAACGGCCCAGATACAGCGACAGAAATTCCCAGTTGCCGAAGTGGGGAGCCAGCAGCAGCACGCCCCGCTTAGAACGGATGGCTTCATCCATCAGCCGTTGGCCTTCCACCGTTCGGATCAGGGCCATCCATCGTCTTTCAGGCCAGTGAAAGACCACGCCGCTTTCCGCCAGCAGCTGAGCCGTGTGCTGCAGGCTGGTCTTGATCAGAGATTCTCTTTGTGCGCGGGAAAGCTCGGGGAAGCAGAGGTCGATGTTGGTACGGGTCACACGAGCGTGCCGGGTATTGATGCGCCAGGCCAGTGCGCCCAGCAGCCCACCGAATCTTCGCTGGCCTGAAAGCGACATCAGGCTCAGCAATCGAACCGCTGCCCGAAAAGCCCAGGCTGTCAGAAGGTCCACCCGTCAAGCATTTCTCGACAGGGTCCATATCGATGACAGCTCACAAGGTGATCGTTGACCATGCCGACGCTCTGCATGAAGGCATAGCAGATCGTGGGACCGACAAAGCGGAAGCCCGCCTTCTTCAACAACCGGGACATGGCCGCGGAGCTCTCGTCCTGGGCGGGCAGATCCGAGAGGCGCCGATATTGATTCTGCACCGGCCTAAATTCCACAAAAGACCAGAGCCAGGCGGCAAACGACTGCTGCCTTTCCAGCTCGAGGAATGCAGCGGCATTGCTGATCAGAGCCTCGAGCTTGCCGCGATGGCGAATGAGGCCAGGGTCCTGCAACCAGTCGTCCAGAGCGGCAGGGCCCAGGTTAACCAGTGCTTCCGGATCAAAATCATAGAACCGCTCTCTCATGTGCTCCCGTTTCTTCAGCACCGTGTACCAGGACAGGCCCGCCTGCATGCCTTCCAGCATAAGGTGCTCGAAGAGCACCCGGGTGTCTTTGACCGGCACGCCCCATTCCGCATCGTGGTAGGCGACATAAAGGGGGTCTTCACCGCACCAGTCGCACCTGAGGATTTTGACCATGCTCAAGAGATACCGTAGATTGCGCCGCGATTGTACCTGGCGCATTAATGATGACCAGACTCATTCTGCTCGACCGGGACGGCGTGGTGAATCACGACTCCCTGGACTACATCAAGACGCCAGATGAGTGGATAGCCATTCCCGGATCCATCCAGGCCATTTCCGATCTCAAGAGGTCAGGCAGGCTGGTTGCTGTATGCACCAATCAATCAGGCATCGCCCGCGGCAAGCTGAGTCACGCGCAGCTGCAGGCCATCCATCAGAAAATGTCAGCGGCGCTGGCGAATTGCGGCGTTGCGCTGGACGGGCTGATTTTCTGCCCCCATCATCCGGACGAAGGCTGCAGCTGTCGGAAACCCCGACCCGAGATGCTGCTTGCAATGATGGCTCAGCTGGGCGTGGCAGCGGATCAAACCGTGTACGTGGGGGATTCCATCCGAGACGCAGAAGCTGCGGCAGCTGCCGGCTGCCGCTTCGTACTGGTCAGAACCGGCAACGGGACGGCGGCCGAGCCACGGCTGCGCCGCCAGGGCCTGGCTGAAGTTTATGACGATCTAGCGGATTTCGCGTCCTCACTCACCGAGAGCGGAGATTGATGCAGATCCTGAGATCATGGGCTTTCTACCTGGGATACAGCGCCGCCACCATATTCTGGGGAACCTTGGGCACACTGTTTGGCTGGTTGCTGCCGTTTCGTACCAGGTTCCAGCTCATCGTCGTTTGCTGGACTGGATTCTGTCTGTGGTGGCTGAGGGTCACGTGCGGTGTCCGCCATCGCGTGCAGGGTCTGGAAAACCTGCCGCAAGTACCCTGCATTGTTTTATGTCGTCACGAGAGCACCTGGGAAACCCTGTTTCTGCAAACCGTGTTCGTACCTCAGTCGACCCTTATAAAGAAAGAGCTGCTCTGGATTCCATTTTTCGGCTGGGCGTTCAGAACGCTGCGTCCCATTGCCATAGACCGAAGCGCGCCCAGGGCTGCCTTGCGGCAGTTGATCAGAGATGGGAAGGAGCGCCTGAGCTCCGGCATCTGGGTAGTAATGTTCCCAGAAGGTACCAGAATGCCCCGAGATACCCTGGGCCGGTTCCAGCCGGGCGGCGCAGCGCTTGCGGCAGCAACCGGATACCCAATCGTTCTGGTTGGGCACAACGCGGGATCACATTGGCCCGCTCACGCTACGCGAAAATACCCTGGAGAGATCCAGGTGCGCATCAGCCAGCCACTGACCACCGAGGGAAAAACCAGCAAGCGAATCCAGCAGGAAGCCACCGCCGCTTTCGAGAAGCTGATGGCCGAGCTGCCGTCAGATGTCCAGGTTGACCACCGATAAAGCGTTGGCTTCGATGAACTCCCGGCGCGGCTCTACCTGATCGCCCATGAGCGTCGTGAACATTCGGTCTGCAGCGATGGCATCATCCACGTTCACCTGGAGCATTCTCCGCTCGTTAGGGTCCATGGTCGTCTGCCAGAGTTGGTCCGGATTCATCTCCCCGAGGCCCTTGTAACGCTGCACGTCAAGGCCGCGCCGGGCTTCTGACAGCAACCAGTTGAGCGCTTCGCCGAAGCTGGAGACCGGCATGGTCCTTTCTCCCCGCTTGGCGTAAGCGCCCTCCTCCAGCAAATCCCGAACCTGAGCGCCAAGCTCTGCAATACCTCTGTATTCCGGGCTCAAAAAGAAGCCCTGGGGCAACTTGATGCGCTCCGTTATCCCTCGAATTCGCATCTGAATCACCGGACAGTAGATCTGGTGCTCCGGGTCAAACTCGAGATCTACCAAAGGCTCTTCACTATCTACCCTGACCATTGAGGTTTGTAAGCGCTCACACCAATCTCGCATCCAAGCCTCGTCAGCCAGCCTTGCATCGTCTACCGCCGGAAGATCAATCAACTTTTCGGTGATTGACCTGGGGTACACGCGAGCACGCTTATCCAGGCGCAACATCAGGTTCGTATAGCTGCTTGCAAGACTCTCGAGAGCTTCACTGTCTATCGATGGCGCGTCGGGATTTACGAACAACTGGGCGCCCTGAAGAGACAGTTGCAGAACGTACGCGTCCAACTCAACGTCATCTTTGACGTATTGCTCCTTTGTAGAGCGGCGGCTGGGCGATAAACACGTGCCCTCGCTCAATCAGCTCCGGCATCTGTCGAAAGAAAAAGGTCAGAAGCAGCGTTCTGATGTGCGAGCCATCCACATCGGCATCGGTCATGATGATGATGCGATGGTAACGCAACTTGTCAATATCAAACTCTGTCCTACCGATACCGCATCCAAGGGCTGTGACAAGGGTTCCCACCTCCTGAGAGGAAAGCATCTTGTCAAACCTCGCTTTTTCAACGTTAAGAATCTTGCCCCGGAGCGGCAAAATCGCCTGCGCCCGCCGATCGCGACCCTGTTTGGCCGAACCGCCTGCGGAATCTCCCTCAACCAGATACAGCTCAGACCTGGCCGGGTCTTTCTCCTGACAGTCGGCGAGCTTCCCCGGCAGCCCGGCGATGTCCAAAGCCCCTTTCCGTCGGGTCATTTCCCTCGCCTTTCGAGCGGCTTCACGGGCGCGCGCGGCATCGATCATTTTGGTTACTACGGCCCTCGCATCACCGGGATGCTCGTCGAGATACTCGCTGAAAGCTCGACTCAGCTCCTGTTCCACAGCGGCCTTGACTTCGCTTGATACCAGCTTGTCTTTGGTCTGAGACGAAAACTTGGGGTCGGGTACCTTTACGGAGATAACCGCGGTCAACCCCTCTCTGGCATCATCCCCACTGGTAGCAACGCCAACCTTTTTAGAAAGGCCTTCTCGATCGATGTAGTTGTTCAGCGTTCTCGTCAAAGCAGCGCGAAAGCCGGCGATGTGCGTTCCCCCATCCCGCTGTGGAATATTGTTCGTGTAGGGAAAGACCTGTTCCTGGAAACTGTCATTCCACTGCATCGCCGCCTCTACCGCGATGCCGTCCTCGCGTTCGGGACTGATGAAGTGAAAGACTTCATTCAACGGATTTTTGTTCTGATTCAGGTATTCAACGAAGGCGCGAAGCCCACCCTCGTAAACGAACATCTCCTCTTTGCCCGTGCGTTCATCCGAAAGGTGAATTTCGACCCCGGAATTGAGAAAAGCCAGCTCTCTCAGACGCTTAGCTAGAATGTCATAGTGAAAGCCAATGTTTTCAAAGGTCTCAGCGGAAGGCCGAAAGTAACATTCAGTGCCTCTATCTTCCGTTTCCCCCACCTGCTTCAGCGGCGCCAGGGGAACGCCATGGTTGTATACCTGCTCATAAACTTTCCCTTCCCGTCGTACGGTCAAACGAAACTCTTCGGAAAGCGCATTAACCACCGAGACACCCACCCCGTGCAGACCGCCAGACACTTTGTAGCTGTTGTCGTCGAACTTACCTCCGGCATGCAAGGTGGTCATGATGACCTCGGCTGCCGAAACGCCTTCCTCGGGGTGCACGTCAACGGGGACCCCTCGACCATCGTCCCTTACAGAAACGGCCTCTTCTGGGTGGATAATTACATGAACCCGTTTGCAATGTCCTGCAAGCGCTTCGTCGATGGAATTGTCTACCAGCTCCTGGACCATGTGATGAAGGCCGGTGCCATCTTCAGTATCGCCGATATACATACCTGGACGTTTCCGCACTGCATCCAGGCCTTTCAGCACCTTAATGCTCGTTGAGTCGTATTCGTTGTCTGCCATAAGGCTTCCTTTTCTCGGTTCGTTGCACCAGATTCAGGTCGCTTCGGGGAACATGGGCTCCGCGCCTGAGGGTCTGGCGTCAATTTTTCCGTGTTCCACGTGGAACATCGTCACCGGTACCATAGTGTTGAACAGGTCGGTGGACCTTGATTCCCCGGGCAGGTAAGTAGACGTTGCCAGAACCTGGCTGCCCATCTCCCCGAGGAGCCGAAACAAAGCGGCGCTATGCTTGTGATCCATCTCGGCACCCAGGTCATCTATTAAAAATACGCTGTTGCGGCTCGACATTTTGTTGAGCAGCCTGGCCTGACCAAGGACCATGGCGCTGGCCAGCAGCTTTCCCTGGCCTCTCGACAATACCGAAGATGCTTTACCCTTTAGTTCGACGCCAGCGCTCAGCTGTATGTCACTACGGTGGGGGCCAGCCGAGGTTGCCCCCAATTTTACATCTCTCGCGAGGGATTCGCTTAATACTTTCTCCAAGGATTCACATTCGGGCCATCCCCTGCGATAGGAGATCGCTATTTCCAGCTTGGGTGAAAGCCTTTGCAGAACTTCGAGCACTTCCGCAGCGGCATCGTGCATATAATTCCGCCGTTCGAAATCCAACTGCTCGGCGGTAACAAGAAGTTTTTGCGTCCATATGTCGATGCCCTGCTGTCCCAGCTCACCCCGTGCGTGGGATTTGAGCGCCGCGTTTCTCTGTTTGAGTAACTGAAGATATTCCCTGAGCGTGCTTAGATAGTTTGGTTTCACGTGAAACAAACCCCAGTCAAGCCAGCGCCTGCGCTCAACCGGGGAACCGAACACCAGATCGCTCAGGGATGGAAGTAAAATCTGAACCGGCAGTATCCGAGCAACTTCAGAAAGACGCTTCCCGGACTCCCCATTCAGTTTGAGCTGAGATCGCCCTCTGATAGCGCGCATGACGGCAACGGTCTGTGCGCCTCTGTGCTCGTCAACAAAAGACATCCTTAGTGTGAAAGCATCCTGTCCCGAAGCGACGAGATCGGACAGTTGCGAAGAACGGAAGGAGCGGCCTCTCGCCAGGACGCTAACAGCCTCGAGCAACGCCGTCTTACCCGCACCGTTCTCACCCCAAAAATAGTTCGTGCCCTCTTCCAGCGTCAACTGGACAGAAGAAAGATTCCTGAAATTCTGGATTTCAATATTGAGGAGTCGCATGTTTGGCAGCGTTAAACGCTTCGGGAACGGTAATCGTCAAACCGCGCCTGCCACCGACTGGAAATCGAGTCTCACAGTCGCATGGGCATGACTACGTAAAGGGCTTCTTCGTTCCCGACGCCCTCTACCAGGGCGCTACTGTTAGCATCGGCTACGCTGATGCGGACTTCATCCACCTCCAGGACGGACAATACGTCCTGCAGGTAACTGACATTGAAGCCTATCTCCATTCGTTCACCCGCATATTCAACGGCTACGACTTCTTCGGCTTCTTCCTGTTCGGGGTTATTGGCCTGAATGGTCAGCAGATCCTTATCCAGTATCAGCCTGATTCCCCGGTACTTCTCGTTGGAAAGTATGGAGGCTCGGTTGAAAGCCTGTTTCAGCGTATCGCGGTCACCGGAAATCGTACGCGTCGTTTCCTTAGGCACTACCTTCTCATAGTCAGGAAACTTTCCATCTACAAGTTTAGTCGTCAGCGTAAACGGGCCCGATGAGGCTCTGAGGTGATTGCTGCCCATATAAAGGGTAACGTTGTCTTCCCCATCACCGAGCAGCCTTCCCAGCTCCAGCACCCCTTTTCTGGGTACGATTGATTGCAGCCTGCCGTCCACCCCTACGCCTTGCGGCAAGGTGCACATCGCCAGTCGATGACCATCGGTGGCAACGCTTCGAATATGCTGCGAGCTGATTTCCAGCAGCATTCCATTCAAAAAATATCGTACATCCTGCTGTGCCATGGAAAAGCTGACCTGATCGAGCAGGCGATGCAGATCATTGCCAGTCAGGCTTATCTCCACGTCGCCTGGGCCGCTTTCCACCGATGGGAACTCCGAGGCGGGGAGGGTAGCCAGGGTGAACCGGCTGCGTCCCGACCGAACGATCGCTCGGTCGCCCTCAACCTGCACAGAGACCTCGGCGGATTCGGGAAGAGATCGCCAGATATCTGCGAGTTTCCTTGCCGGGATGGTTGCCTCTCCCGTCTGCTCGATAGTCACCTCGCTGGCAACGGCGATGAGCTCAACTTCCAGATCGGTCCCGGTCAGGGAAAGCGCCCCATCTTTCGCCACCACCAGCAGGTTGGCTAGGACCGGCAGAGTCTGACGGCGTTCCACTACGCCGGTTACCAACTGCAGGGGACGCAGCAGCGCCTCTCGGTTCGTGGTGAATTTCATCGATTACCTTATTCCGCTCGATACCATTTGATCGCTCAACGCCACCTGGGGTTCTGGTGCATTGACACAGCGCTGATTCTAAACGGGTATCGCCTGCAAAGCCCGCATCGCTTGCAAACTGGAGGGCCGACGCGGTCGGCCGCATCAGGAAATCAACCAGACAGCAGGCGATTCAGGTTCTTGTAGTCTTCGCCAACATCGGCGCTGCTTTCTTTCAGCTCCGTTATCCGCTTGCAGGCGTGCAACACCGTGGTGTGATCACGCCCACCAAAGGCGTCTCCTATCTCCGGCAAAGAATGGTTTGTTAGCTTTTTTGCCAAATACATCGCCATCTGTCTCGGTCGAGCGATGGTTCTGTTGCGGCGCTTGGAAAGTATGTCCGAAATTTTGATGTTGTAGTATTCCGCGACCAAGCGCTGGATGTTTTCGATGCTTATCTGTCGATCCTGAATTACCAGCAGATCTCTGAGGGCGCGCTTCACCTGCTCGATGGTGATCCTGCTACCTGTGAAGCGCGCGTTGGCGATCACCCGTCGCAGAGCCCCTTCCAGCTCACGGACGTTGGAGCGGATCCGCTCGCCAATGAAGAATGCTACCGCGGGCTCGAGATCAACCTGCTCCGCCTCTGCTTTCTTCATCAGAATGGCTACCCGGGTTTCGAGCTCCGGAGGTTCCACTTCCTGGGTCAGGCCATAGACAAAGCGCGACTTCAGTCGCTCTTCCAGCCCATCTATTTCTCTGGGGTAGCGATCGCAGGTAAGCACCATCTGCCGGCTGCGCTCCAACAGCGCGTTGAATACGTGGAAAAACTCCTCTTGGGATCTCAGCTTGTTGGCAAAAAACTGGATGTCATCGATAAGCAGGGTATCCACAGAGCGGTAGTACTGCATGAATTCGTCCATGGTCCCCTGCTGCAGGGCCTTGACCATGTCCTGAACGAACCTTTGGGAGTGCAGATAGACTACCCTTGCTTCCGGGTGCTGAGACTGAATGTAATTGCCCACTGCATGCATGAGATGGGTTTTGCCAAGACCCACGCCGCCATACAGAAGCAGAGGGTTGTAAGATTTCCCCGCGTTGGTCGCTACCTGAAAGGAGGCGGCCTTGGCCATCTCGTTGGACTTTCCTTCGACGAAAGTGTCGAACGTGAATTCCCGGTTCAGCTGTGGTGCCGGGAAACCATTGTCCTCACCCAGCTTCCCCGCGGTTGATGGCTTAGATGGCCCGCCGGATCCGTCGGCTCTAAGCGGAACCGGCTCGTTGCCATCGAAAGTACCAATATCCAGCTCAACGCCCAGGGGCGCGTCAGCATCCCCTACCTGATCGAGAAGCTCGTGAATCCGGGCCAGATAGGTCATCTTCACCTGGTTTTTCACGTAACGGTTCGGCGCCATGATACGCAGCTGTCCGCCCTGCTGCTGTGCCTGCAGCGGTCGGATCCACGTATTGAACTGCTGCGACGACAGCTCATCCTGAAGCCGGTCAAGGCATCTCTGCCAAACAGTACGTCCCACTAAAGAGCCCCCAAAAGACAGATTCCCGGAAACGGGAAGTCACAAAATAGTTATTAGAATTTTTAGGAATTCTAGCCAGTTCACTCGACGCTTGGCTATGTGCTTAGTGCGAAAAGACTAATGTTTTTTCGGATAAACTGAAAATTCAAAAACTTAAGAGAACTCTGAAGACGGCAACCTCGAAACTACAGATGCAGGCTCTGTGAGCAAAGCGATGAAGAAGCTGTGGATAAATGGTCTGAAGCAGGGAACAGAATCCGGCGGTGGAGAAAACTCACAGAGTAAGCAGGGTCCGTTCAGGGGTTTTCCACATGCCCGTCAATGGCTGAAGGACGCACCGCGCCGCAACAGAATTTACTTATCAACAGGTTCGGGCCACCCCAACAAGCAACAACCACTCTCTAAATAGTATCAGGAGTATTATTAATTGACTCACTCAGACTGCCTTCCTACAATCCCGCTCCCTTTCGCCAGACTAACCCGGCTCAGCCGTAGAGCGGGATCGAGGGTTTTATGAAAAGAACTTTCCAACCCAGCAATATCAAGCGTAAGCGTACTCACGGCTTCCGAGCCCGCATGGCGACGAAGGGCGGGCGCAAGGTAATCAACGCAAGACGGGCAAAAGGCAGAAAGCGCCTTTCAGCCTGAATCGTCGGTAGTTGAGATCGCAAGATTCTGGCTTCCCAAAACGTTTTCGCCTAAATAACGCCCAAGAGTTCGATAACGTATTCAAGGCAGCGACCTTGAGGCGTCGACAAGGGGCGTTACGAATGAGTGCCGTTGGAAATAGAATTCATACCGCCCGTCTCGGGCTGGTAGTTGGCAAGCGAGTGTTTCCCAAAGCCCATGACCGTAACCGGGCCAGGCGGCTACTTCGGGAGGCTTTTCGCAAACGAAGGGCGCAGCTTCCCTCTGTGGATCTGGTAGTGCAGGTAATTTCGAACGACGTCACCAATGGGGCCTTGGAGGCATCCTTTGATGCGCTGTTGGACTCCCTGGAGGAGAGCCCCCGTTGAAGATGACCTTGCTACCGAGGCGACTGGGAATTCTCTGCATAAGAGCCTATCAGTGGACGCTCAGCCCTCTTATCGGGAACCAGTGCCGTTTTCACCCCACCTGCTCGCAGTATGCCATCGAGGCCCTTGAGGCCAGAGGCCTTATTCGGGGCAGCTTGCTGGCAATCCGTCGCATTGGTCGCTGTCACCCGTTTCATCCGGGCGGGTTCGATCCGGTTCCACGACGAGAGGAGTCCTGAGTTTAATGCTACCCACGGAAGTGCAGCGGATAATCCTGCTGATCGGGCTTGCAGCAACTGCCTACCTCATGATTCTGGCCTGGAATGAAGACTTCGTTCAACAGGATGTGGCCGCTGACTATGGGGCGGCGCCAGAGGTTTCCAGAGAAGTCTCCTCGGACATTGCCCCGAGTTCGAGTCAGGAGAGCCCCGGGACGTCGGCTCCTCCGATTGGCGTTGCGGATTCCGATGTTCCCGACGCCTCTCTCTTGTCCCGACCGGACGTGCCGGCGGATGCGGCCGGACTGCCGGGCGCACAGCCGTCAGCCGGTGAAGCAGAGGCCGGCGGAGCTTTGGAATCCGGCAGTCGGCTCGTCAAAGTAACCACCCCAACGCTCCAGGCTTGGATAGATCTTCTGGGCGGTGACATCGTCAGGATACAGCTACCGAAGTTTCCTCTGACCAAAGATCGCCCGGATGTTCCCTACCTGTTGTTGGATAACGGCAGGGGGCATACCTACATCGCCCAGAGTGGGCTCATTGGCGCTAAAGGTCTGGATTCCGGTGGGCAGCGCCCGCTGTACCGGGCACGATCCAACGACCTGTCGCTCACCGGCGAGGGCCCGTTGGAACTCGAGCTCGTCGCCGAACAGGGTGGGTTTCAGATCACGAAGACGTTCGTTTTCAGCTCGGACGCGTATCTGGTGGACGTGCGCTATCAGCTGGTCAACAACTCCGGCGGGCCCGTGGATGTCGGGTTGTTTGCCCAGATCAAACGCGACGATAAAGAACCGTACGGCGAGAGCAGCTTTACCCTGGGGCCTCAGCCTTACCTTGGCGCGGCGCTCACCACAGGCGAAAGTCGCTATGAGAAGCTGGACTTCGACGACCTGGACGAAGGGGACTACCGAATCAGCGTGGACGGTGGCTGGATAGCCTTTCTCCAGCACTACTTTCTGAGCGCGTGGATAGCGAACCCGGAAGACGTCAACCGTTTTTACGGCCAGCGAAGGTCTGACGGTACCTATGTAGTCGGCTACACCAGTCCGGCAAGCAATCTGTCTGCCGGTGGTACCGGCCAGTGGCAGACGCGCTTTTACGCTGGTCCGAAAGACCAGAGAGAGCTGGAGAAGATCGCCCCCAACCTGAATCTCACCGTGGACTACGGGTTTCTATGGTGGCTGGCTGTCCCGCTGTTCTACATCCTCGATTGGTTTCACAGCTTCGTCGGAAACTGGGGCCTGTCGATCATACTGCTAACCCTGCTGGTTAAGCTGGTCCTCTACCCGCTGTCGGCCGCCAGCTACCGATCCATGGCCAATATGCGTCGGGTTGGTCCCCAGATGAAGCGGCTTCAGGAAAGGCATTCGGATGATAGACAGAAGCTGTCTCAGGAGATGATGGCGCTATATAAGAAAGAGGGTGTCAATCCGCTTGGCGGCTGTCTGCCCATGCTGCTTCCCATGCCGATTTTTCTGGCCCTTTACTGGGTGCTGTTCGAGAGCGTCGAGTTGAGACAGGCACCCTTCATGTTGTGGATAGATGATCTGGCGGCGATGGATCCCTTCTTCGTGCTGCCTCTCCTGATGGGTGCAAGCATGTACATCCAGCAGCTTCTAAGCCCGGCTATGGGTGATCCCATGCAGGTCAAGATGATGCGCTTGATGCCGGTGATGTTCACCGTGCTGTTCCTGTTCTTCCCCTCCGGCCTTGTGCTCTACTGGCTGGTCAACAACGTGCTGTCCATTGCTCAGCAGTGGTGGATCATGCGTCAGGCGGACCTGAATTATACTGCCAAAGCCTGAATCCTCCGGTCTTGATGCGGATACCATTGCCGCGGTCGCCACGGCTCCGGGTGTCGGAGGCATTGGCGTGGTTCGCGTCTCTGGTCCCCACGCTCGCGCCATCGGGGAAGCGATCAGCGGTAGAAAGTTGCCGGCCCGGCGGGCCACCTACACCAGCTTCTCGGATATTCAGCACCAGTCGGTAGATGCTGGAATTGCCATCTACTATCCGGGGCCCGGCTCCTTTACCGGCGAAGATGTTGTGGAGCTGCAGGGTCATGGAGGTCCTGTGGTCATGCGGTTGCTGCTTGATGCAGCAACGGACCGGGGTGCGCGGCTGGCCCGGCCGGGAGAATTCACCGAGCGGGCATTTCTGTGTGGCAAGTTGGATCTTGCACAGGCGGAAGCTGTTGCGGATCTGATTTCCAGCGCTTCGGAAGCTTCGGCCCGCGGCGCGCTCCGCTCGCTCCAGGGCGCGTTTTCCGCCGCGGTCAACGCGCTGGATGAACAGGTACTGAGCCTGCGGGTGCTGGTTGAAGCAGCGATGGACTTTCCTGAGGAGGAGGTGGACTTCCTTTCCGATCACCAGATCGGTGATCAGCTCGAGAGCATCCAGCAGGGATTTTCGCGCCTGATCGGGGATTCTGAGCAGGGGATTCTGCTTCGGGATGGCATCAACATCGCGCTGATCGGTGAGCCCAACGTGGGTAAGTCGAGTCTTCTCAATGCCCTCAGCGGCGTCGACAGAGCGATTGTCACGGATGTTCCCGGCACCACCAGAGATCTGGTCCATGCTGACCTCATCATCGATGGCCTGCCCGTTCAGGTCGTGGACACCGCGGGGCTCCGGGAAACAGACGATCATGTGGAGCTGGAAGGTGTAAAAAGGGCCCGGGAGCAAGCCTCACGCGCCGATCTCGTCCTGATCGTCATGGATGACAGGACAGCCGTTGACGCCGAGCGTTGCCCGCTGCTGGCGGAACTTCAGCGCCCCCCCGTTGGGCTGATCCCCAGGCGGATGCTGAGGGTTCTCAACAAAGCCGATCTTTCCGGCGGTACTCCTGGCGTGGTTGAGCCGGTTGGCAAGCGGGAAGACCATCAGGGCGAAAAGACACCGGCAGTATCGGAAATTGCCGAGCTGAGGCTTTCCGCCCTGCAGGGTACGGGCGTGGATGCCCTCAAGGATCTGATCAAATCCCGGGTTGGTTTCTCTCTGGAAGGCACCACGTTTACCGCCCGGAAGCGTCACCTCGACGCCCTCAGTCAGGGTCTGGCTGCGGCGGAACGAGCGCGCAAATTGCTTGCGCATCAGAGCCCGGGGGAGCTCATCGCCGAAGAGTTGCGAGACGCCCATGAGGCGTTGGGCAGCATCGTGGGTGAGGTCACACCGGACGAACTTCTCGGTGAGATATTCTCGAACTTCTGCATCGGCAAGTAGTTCTGACCGTACCAGCTGAAGAGCGGGATGCGATTCTTCCCTCGCTTCCAATCGGCGCCCGAACACTTATACTTCGCTGCCCCAAATTCAGCCCGGTTCAGCAGACCAGTTATGGAGTTTCCCGACAGCTTTGATGTCATCGTGATCGGCGGCGGCCATGCGGGTTGCGAAGCAGCTGCCGCTGCCGCGCGGATGGGCGCCAACACCCTGCTGCTGACTCAAAGCCTGGAGACCATCGGCCAGATGTCCTGCAATCCAGCTATTGGCGGCATCGGCAAGAGCCACCTGGTTCGGGAGATCGACGCTCTGGATGGCATCATGGCGCGCGCGGCTGATCTCGCGGGCATTCAGTTTCGTGTGCTCAACGCCAGCAAAGGGCCCGCAGTTCGCGCTACCCGGGCTCAGGCGGACAGGGTTCTGTACAGGCAGGCCATCCGCGCCCAGCTGGAAGCCCAGGAAAACCTGCATCTTTTTCAGCAGGCTGTTGTGGACCTGATCGTAGAGAATGACCGGGTCGTCGGCGTCGTCACTCAGATGGGGGTGAGGTTCATGGCCGGGGCCGTCGTGCTTACAACGGGAACCTTTCTTGGCGGCTTGATACACATCGGAACGGACAACCACCCGGGTGGCCGGGCTGGAGATGCCCCTTCCAACGCTTTGGCTGCGAGATTGCGAAGCCTGCCGTTCCGGGTAGGTCGGCTGAAAACGGGTACCCCGCCGAGGATTGACGGTCGGAGCCTGGATTACTCGGTCATGGGGATTCAACCTGGTGATGATCCCCTGCCCTGTATGTCATTCCTGAGCACGTCAGACATGCATCCGCGTCAGCGTCCCTGCCACACCACCTTTACCAACGAGCGCACCCACGAAATCATTCGCGCGGGCCTCGATCGCTCGCCGCTGTTTTCCGGCGCCATAGAAGGGGTTGGCCCGCGATACTGCCCCAGCATCGAAGACAAGGTAGTGCGCTTTGCCGATCGCCTTAAGCATCAGATTTTCATTGAGCCCGAGGGCCTGGATACCCACGAAGTTTATCCCAACGGCATTTCCACCAGCTTGCCGTTCGATGTTCAGCTGCAGCTGGTGCGCAGCATCCAGGGCATGGAGAAAGCCAGCATCACGCGCCCCGGCTACGCGATTGAGTATGACTATTTCGACCCTCGTGACCTTCAGTACACGCTTGAGACCTCGTCCCTCGAGGGGTTGTTCTTCGCCGGGCAGATCAATGGCACCACGGGTTATGAAGAGGCGGCTGCTCAGGGCCTGCTGGCAGGGATCAACGCGGCGCGGAAAGTGGCCGGGCGGGAATCCTGGTGCCCGCGCCGTGATGAAGCCTATTGCGGCGTGCTGGTGGACGATCTGATCAACCTTGGCACCAACGAGCCCTATCGCATGTTTACCAGCAGGGCCGAATATCGGCTTCGCCTCCGGGAAGACAACGCGGATCAGCGGTTGACGGACATCGGACGCGAGCTCGGGGTGGTGGGAGATGAGCGCTGGCAGCGGTTCCAGGCGAAGCGGGCCAGCGTCGAGGCGCTCGGGAAGCGCCTGGCGGGCACCACCGTGGTCGCGGACAGCCCCCTCGCCAAGGCGCTCGCGGCAGCAACCGGGGAAAGCATCGCCAGGGACGTTTCGCTGATCGGATTTCTCAAGAGACCGGGCGTCGGTCTCTCTGACCTGGCGGATGTTCTGGATCTTGGCACGGTAGACCCCGTGGTCATGAATCAGGTAGAGGTGGAAGCCAAATACGAGGGCTA
Source organism: uncultured Pseudomonadales bacterium (assembly GCA_947258825.1). Classification (GTDB taxonomy): domain Bacteria; phylum Pseudomonadota; class Gammaproteobacteria; order Pseudomonadales; family Azotimanducaceae; genus UBA7803. Next base: position 80,416 of record CAMYJX010000004.1, on the reverse strand, counting down.
CATCAAGCGTCAGGACGACGAGATCGCCCGTGTCAGACGCCACGAAAGCATCGAGCTGCCCGAGTCGATGAATTTTTCGGAGATCGAGGGGCTCTCTCTGGAGGTGCGTCAGAAGCTGCAGCAGGTTAAGCCCGCTACCCTTGCACGGGCCGCACGCATTCCCGGAATGACCCCCGCGGCTTTGTCGCTGCTTCTGGTGCACGCCAGAAAAGCGCGCCGAACGGACGGGCGCGAAGACGCCCGAGCTCGTGGTCGAGGTGGATGATGAGATCCTGCTGCGCCAGCTGCGGGTGGACGCGTCCCTGCTTGGCCTGGCGCTGGACGATGAGCAGCTGCTTCAGCTGTCGCAGTTCGAGAAGCTACTGCTGCGCTGGAACCAGGCCTTCAACATCATTTCCCGCAAGGATGAATCGCGTCTGACGACGAGACATCTCCTGGACAGCTTGAGCATCGCCCCCTGGGTACAGGGATTCTCAGTGCTCGATATGGGTACCGGCGGTGGTCTTCCCGGCATACCCCTGGCCATCTGTCTTCGTGATCAGCAGTTCACGCCGCTGGACCGGTCTGAGAGAAAAATTCGCTTCGTCACTCAGGTGAAGCGCGCGCTTGGGCTCGAAAACGTCCACCCCATCTGTGCCGACGTGCGGGAGCTGCCTCAGGGTACGCGGTATGATTGCATTGTTTCCAGAGCGGTGGCGGACGCGGAGACAAACTGGCGGTTGGCGGCGCCGAGGTTGCGCGAGGGTGGCCGGCTGTTGATCATGGCCAGTACCGGCAGTGAGGAACGCGCCTCATCCGAAGATTTTCCGATTCAAAACAGCGCCTCCGTGGGCGCCCCCGGGACCCCTCATCTGGTTTATCCGGAGGGATCTCCGGAGGAAGCCCCAGAGGAAGCGAAAGAGGAAGCTCCCGAGGGAAGCAGGCATCTGACGCGCGAGTACTTGCGGATTCCCCGGCTCAATAGAACCCATCGCCTGGATGTTCTGATGAGGGCTGCCGAACCTGATACGGCCGAATGAGGGCTAAGCCTTGACCAGAATCATTGCAGTGGCTAACCAGAAAGGGGGGGTTGGCAAAACGACCACCAGCGTCAACCTCAGCGCCTCTCTGTCGCTATCGGGGAGCAAAGTGCTGCTCATCGATCTGGATCCACAGGGCAACGCGACCATGGGGTCCGGGGTCAACAAGAACGAGCTGGAAGCCAGCATCTATGACTGGCTGATTGACGGCGTGGCTTTGGCTGGCGTGGCTCATCGCTGCCAGGCCGGATACGAAATCTTGCCCGGTAACGCCGATCTTACGGCGGCAGAGCTGGAGCTTTTGCGCCAGGATCATCGTGAGCAGCGGCTCAAAGAACGGCTGAGTCCGAATCTGGATCAGTTCGACTACGTGATCATCGACTGTCCGCCGTCTCTGAACATCCTCACGCTCAACGCCCTCATAGCGGCTGATGGGGTGCTCATACCCATGCAGTGCGAGTACTACGCGCTGGAAGGCCTTACCGCCCTTCTCGAAACCATCGACGGCGTGCGCGAGCGGGCCAATCCGGGCCTCGACATAGAGGGCCTCCTGCGAACCATGTATGATCCGCGCAACAGCCTGACGCGGGATGTTTCGAGACAGCTGATCCAGTACTTCGGAGACAAGGTGTTTCGGACCGTGATACCCCGCAACGTGCGACTCGCAGAAGCGCCCAGCCACGGGCTGCCGGCCGTTCTCTATGACCGGCATTCGCGAGGTGCCGTGGCCTATATGGCGCTGGCGGGGGAAATACGGCGCAAGCATGGCGCCACGGCGAGCTGAGTGACTGCGTATCGTGAGTAAGAGGCGACTGGGTCGGGGACTGGATGCGCTGCTGGCAGGAGATACCGAGGCCAGCCCTGAATCTCCCGCCGACCTCAATGAGCTGCCCCTGGACCAGGTGGTCCGGGGCCGATACCAGCCGCGTCGCGAGTTCGACGAGCAGAGCCTGGAAGAGCTTGCCGCCTCGATCCGTGCCCAGGGCGTCATGCAGCCGGTGGTTGTTCGCCGCCGGCCCCAGGGAGGGTACGAGCTGATTGCCGGCGAGCGCCGCTGGCGGGCGGCCCAGCTGGCAGGCCTGACCAATATTCCCGCAATGATCAAGGACGTTTCCGATGAGCAGGCCTCGGCAATGGCGCTCATTGAGAACATTCAGCGGGAGGACCTGAACCCGCTGGAGGAGGCCTTCGCTCTGCAGCGGCTCAAAGACGAGTTTCAGCTCACTCAGCAACAGGTAGCAGATGCCGTAGGTAAATCCAGGGTGGCGGTGACGAACCTGCTTCGGCTGTTGAACCTGGTGCCGCAGGTGCGGCAGCTGCTTCAGTCTGGCGACATCGAAATGGGGCATGCCAGGGCGCTTCTGTCTCTGTCTCCAACTGACCAGGAAAGCCTGGCACGGGAGGTCGCCATGCGGCATCTTTCGGTGCGCCAGACCGAGGCTCTGGTTCGCCAGCATCAGAATCGTTCCCACGACAAGGAACGTTCACCGACCGGCGGTCGCTCCGGAAAGCCCGGAAAGGACCAGGATACCCGGCGTCTCGAGCAGGAGTTGTCCGAGCGCATCGGCGCGCCGGTGAGCATATCCCATGGCGCAGCGGGCAGAGGCCAGGTGGTTATCGCCTATACCAACCTCGATGAGCTGCAGGGCATTCTCAAGCACCTCCGATAGGTTTCCCCGACGATGCCTCTGAGGGCAAATTAGCGTCCCCTTGCAATTGATTGTGCGGTGCGGCATCCCTATAATTTGCGCCGCCTTTCCGGCGGTGAGATCGGCCGATCGAGCGGAAAGAGCCCGTTCCGGGCATAGGTTCCGGACCTAGTAGAACAATACTTCGGCCGGTGTAGGCAATGGTCTGGTGCCGCTGTCTTATCGCATAGTGACACTGCAGGCCTGCGCAGCAATGATCGCTGCGGCGTGTTTGCTGCTGCTGTCCGTTGAGGAGGCCACAGCCGCGCTCCTGGCAGGGGCCGTCGGGGTGATTCCCGGCGGATATCTGGCCTGGAGAGCGCAGGTGGAACGATCTCCGGGTCGGCTGCTGGGTCAGGGCATGATCAAGTTCGTGCTGACCGTGGTGCTCATGGCGGTGGCTTTCGTGTGGTTCAAGCCGCCTCCGTTCGGCTTTTTTTCGACGCTGGTACTGATGCAGATCATGTACATTTTTGGCGCCCTGGGGCGTGCAGATAATCGGCTGGGACGGTGATAGCGGAACGGAAAAGCCCTGAGCGACGAATAACGAACGGATAACGAACGAAGAAGAACGAAGAAGAACGAAGACGATGAAGACCAAGAACGAACAAGGAACCAACTGGTAACAGCATGGCCGGCGAAACAAAAAGTTCTGCGGAGTACATCCAGCATCACCTCACCAACCTGACCTACGGGCAGTTGCCTGACGGCTCCTGGGGTCTGGCACACTCGGCCGAAGAGGCCCAGGCCATGGGTTTCTGGTCGATCAATGTGGACTCCATGGGTTGGTCCATCGGGCTTGGTCTGGTGTTCTGCGCCGTTTTTTATACGGCAGCTCGAAACGCCACCGCGGCGGTTCCTGGTGGTCTGCAGAATTTTGTGGAAGCCATCGTCGATTTCATAGACGAGACTACCCGCAGCATCTTCTCTTATAAGAACGATCTCATAGCGCCAATGGCGCTGACCATTTTCGTCTGGGTCTGGCTGATGAACCTGATGGACCTGATCCCCGTCGACTGGATTCCCGGTCTGGCCAGCGCCATGGGCATTCACTACATGAAGATCGTTCCCAGCACGGACCCCAACATCACCATGGCCATGGCATTGTCCGTTTTCATTCTGATCATCTACTACAGCATCAAATGCAAAGGCGTCGGAGGATTTCTTGGCGAGCTTGCCTTCCACCCGTTTCCAAAGATTGCTGCGCCGATCAATTTGGTGCTCGAGGGCGTGACGCTCATTGCGAAGCCGCTGTCCCTCGGGCTTCGGTTGTTCGGCAACATGTACGCCGGAGAAATGATCTTCATTCTGATCGCGCTGATGTTCACTGGCGGTCTGGTCTTCGGCGTGTTCGGCGGCGTTCTGCAGTGGGGCTGGGCGGTCTTCCACGTGCTCATCATCACCCTGCAGGCCTTTATCTTTGCCGTGCTTACAGTGGTCTACCTGGCTCAGGCGCACGACGTTGAGTCGGAGCACTGAGGCAATAGCGCAGAAATCCGAAAGGGTAAAAGCAACTCATACTCATAACTGGGAGTAATCATGGAACTAGCGGTTCTTTTATATGTAGCGGGCGGCCTCATGATGGGCCTTGGCGCCGTTGGCGCAGCCATAGGCGTTGGCGTGCTCGGCGGTAAATTCCTGGAAGGTGTTGCCCGTCAGCCGGAGCTGCTGCCCATGCTCCGCACGCAGCTCTTCATCGTGCTGGGCCTGGTGGATGCGGTACCCATGATTGCAGTAGGTATCGGCCTGTACGTGATCTTCGCAGTAGGCGGCTGATCGTCGAATTTCGATTGAGGTAACCCCATGACACTCAACCTGACGCTGATCGGCCAGAGCCTAACCTTCCTGGTGTTCGTCTGGTTCTGCTGGAAGTTCATCTGGCCGCCGTTAATCAACGCCATGCGTGAACGTCAGAAGGCCATTGCCGATGGCCTGGCTGCCGCGGAGCGGGCGGAACGGGATCTCGAGCTGGCTCAAGATCGCGCAACCGACCAGCTGCGCGATGCCAAAGAAGAAGCCCAGAAGATCATCGAACAGGCGCGGCATCAGGCCAACCAGATGATAGAGGCCGCGAAGAACGATGCCCGCGCCGAAGGCGAAAGACTCAAAGAGGCCCAGGCGGCAGAGCTGGAGCAGGAAGTAAACCGCGCCAAAGAGGCGCTGCGAGGTCAAGTAGCTACTCTGGCGCTCGTCGGCGCGGAGCGGGTGCTTGGCGCCACCATTGATGCTGACAAGCACAACCAGCTGCTGCAGCAGCTGGCGTCTGACCTTTAAGGAGTGCTGACCCATGGCTGAACTGGCCACACTTGCCAGGCCCTATGCCAACGCGGTGTTCGACATCGCCAAAGGGGCCGGCGCGCTCGACAGCTGGTCCCGGATGCTCGGGTTGCTTGGGGAGGTCGCCGCGGACCCCGGCGTGAGCCAGCTTCTGGAGGCGCCCGACACGGCGGACGAGCAGAAGGCTTTTCGTCTGGCGGCTGTCTGTGGTGATGCGCTCGATGATCGCGCCAGGAAAATGATCCAGGTGCTGGCTCGCAACAAGCGGCTGGGCCTGATTGGTGAAATACGGGATCAGTTTGAAGAGCTCAAGGCGCAGGACGAAAAGGTGCTGGAGGTCGAAGTCGTTTCGGCTCGCGCGCTATCGGCTGAGCAGGAAGGCAAGATACGCTCCGCGTTGGCTGACCGTTACCAGCGGGAAGTGAACATGTCCAGCCGCGTAGATGAGCAGCTGCTTGGCGGGGCCGTAATCCGGGCCGGGGATACGGTTATCGACGGCTCGGTGCGGGGCAAGCTGGACAGGCTTGCCGAGACGCTGCAGCGAACCTGACGGGCTATAAAGATTGATCGCACCTCTCTCGAGCTGGAGCGGTGCCCCAGAGAAAGGAATTTGGCTGTGCGGACGATCCATCGCCCGACTGGCTTTGAAAAACTGAGGATTCCAACATGCAGCAACTGAACCCTTCTGAAATCACCGACATCATCAAGGGACGGATCGAAAGTCTCGATGTTAGTGCAGAGGCTCAGAACGAAGGCACCATCGTCGGCGTATCCGACGGCATCGTCCGCATTCACGGCCTGGCAGATGCCCAGTACGGCGAGATGATCGAGTTTACCGGCGGCCTCTACGGCATGGCGCTCAATCTGGAGCGCGATTCCGTGGGCGTGGTTGTTCTGGGGGACTATCAGGATCTGTCCGAGGGCATGACGGCGCGCTGCACCGGGCGGATTCTCGAGGTGCCCGTAGGTCAGGAGCTTCTGGGCAGAGTAGTGGACGCCCTTGGGAACCCCATCGATGGCAAGGGGCCGCTGAATGCCTCCCGTAGCGAACCCATCGAGAAAGTGGCACCTGGCGTTATTGCTCGCCAGTCCGTCGACCAGCCGGTACAGATTGGGCTCAAGTGTATCGACTCCATGGTGCCCATTGGCCGAGGCCAGAGAGAGCTGATTATCGGCGATCGGCAGATCGGCAAGACGGCCATCGCCATCGATGCCATCATCAACCAGAAAGGCAGCGGCATTAAGTGCATCTACGTTGCCATCGGCCAGAAGATGTCCACCGTCGCCAACATTGTCCGCACGCTGGAAGAATACGGCGCAATGGAGTACACGACGGTGGTGGCCGCCAGCGCCGCCGATCCGGCGCCCATGCAGTTCATCGCCCCGTACTCGGGCTGCTCCATGGGCGAGTACTTCCGTGATATCGGCGAGGACGCCCTGATCATCTACGACGACCTCACCAAGCAGGCTTGGGCGTATCGTCAGATCTCTCTGCTGTTGCGGCGCCCCCCGGGTAGAGAAGCTTATCCCGGCGACGTTTTCTACCTGCACTCCCGTCTGCTCGAGCGAGCTGCCCGGGTGAACGCCGAGTATGTGGAGCAGATGACCAACGGCGAGGTAAAAGGTAAAACGGGCTCGCTGACGGCTCTGCCCATCATCGAGACTCAGGCGGGTGACGTCTCGGCTTTCGTTCCTACCAACGTGATCTCCATTACCGATGGTCAGATCTTTCTCGAGATCGACCTGTTCAATTCGGGCATTCGGCCTGCCATGAGCCCGGGTATCTCCGTATCACGGGTTGGGGGTTCGGCCCAGGTGCCGTTCATGAAGAAGATCTCGGGCGGAATCAAGCTGGCCCTGGCGCAGTATCGAGAGCTAGCCGCCTTCTCCCAGTTCGCCTCCGACCTGGACGAGGCTACCCGGCGTCAGCTGGAACACGGTCAGCGCGTCACCGAGCTGATGAAGCAGAAGCAGTACAACCCGATGACGGTCGCCGATATGGGCGTCTCGCTGTTTGCTGCGAACGAAGGTTATCTGGAAGACGTGCCGGTAGACCGGGTTCTGGACTTCGAGCAGGGGCTGCTGGGTTATATGAATACCGAGCAGGCCGAGTTCATGCAGAACGTCAATGCGTCTGGTGACTACAACGACGAAGTCGTCGCCCAGATGAAGCAGGCCATCGAGGCTTACAAGGCCACGGCCAGCTTCTAGCTGGCGGACGCGCTAACAGCTACAGGGAAGATTCATGGCCGTCGGTAGAGAGATCAAGAAGAAGATCGGCAGCGTGCAGAACACGCAGAAGATCACCAGCGCGATGCAGATGGTGGCAGCGAGCAAGATGCGCCGCACTCAGGAACGCATGCGCCAGGGCAAGCCGTACTCCGAAAAGATTCGTTCGGTGATCGGCCACCTGGCGAATTCAAACCCCGAGTACCGCCACACCTACATGGAGCCTAGAGACGTCAAGCGTATCGGCTATGTGGTGGTGTCGTCCGACAAGGGCCTGTGCGGTGGTTTGAACGTAAACCTGTTCCGGGTGCTGGTTCGCGATATGGCCGAGTGGCACAACCAGGGCGTCGAATCCGATCTTGGCGTGATCGGCAACAAAGCCAGCCGTTTTTTCCGTTCCATCGGTGGCAACGTGCTGGCGGAATTGACGGATATCGGTGAGGTACCAACCCTGTCGAGCCTGATCGGCGGCATCAGGGTCATGCTGGATGCCTACGAAGCGGGCCAGATCGACCGGCTCTTCATCATCAGTAACGAGTTCGTCAACACCATGACGCAGTCGCCGGTCACCCGCCAGCTGCTGCCCCTCGAGCCGGAGCAGGATGACTCGTATCAACATCGCTGGGACTACATTTACGAGCCGGACGCGCGCCAGATCATCGAAGGGCTGGTGACGCGATTTATCGAGTCTCAGGTCTATCAGGCCGTCATCGAGAACGGCGCTTGCGAGCAGGCGGCAAAGATGATCGCCATGAAGAACGCCACGGAGAACGCCGAGAAGCTCATCGAAGAGCTGACGCTCATTTACAACAATGCGCGTCAGGCGGCGATCACTCAGGAAATAGCGGAAATTGTGGGTGGCGCTGCCGCGGTCTAGCGCACCTTAGGAGTTATCGAGAACAGTGAAAGAGGCAGAAATATCATGAGCAGCGGTCGAATCGTTCAAATTATTGGCGCCGTGATTGACGTGGAGTTCCCTAGGGAAAACGTGCCAAAAGTATACGACGCGCTGAAGGTGACCAGTGCCGGGTTGACCCTGGAGGTTCAGCAACAGCTGGGCGACGGCGTGGTACGCACCATTGCGATGGGCGTGTCCGACGGTCTTTCGCGGGGCCTGGAGGTCACCAACACGGGCGCCGCGATCAGCATCCCTGTGGGGGAAGAGACGCTTGGGCGAATCATGAACGTGCTGGGTGAGCCCATCGACGAGAAAGGCCCCGTCAACGCCCGCGAGCACATGCCCATTCACCGCAAAGCGCCGTCGTATGAGGATCAGAAAGGCGGCAACGAGCTGCTGGAAACAGGCATCAAGGTCATCGACCTGATTTGTCCATTTGCCAAAGGCGGCAAGGTGGGCCTGTTTGGCGGCGCCGGTGTGGGCAAGACGGTCACCATGCTGGAGCTGATTCGTAACATCGCCACCGAGCACGCCGGGCTGTCCGTTTTTGCCGGTGTTGGTGAGCGCACCCGGGAAGGCAACGACTTCTACTACGAGATGGAGGAGTCCGGGGTGCTGGACAAGATCTCGCTGGTTTTCGGGCAGATGAACGAGCCTCCTGGCAACCGTCTGCGCGTCGCGCTCACGGGCCTTACCCTGGCTGAAAAGTTTCGCGACGAAGGCCGCGACGTGCTGCTGTTCGTGGACAACATCTATCGCTACACCCTGGCGGGAACCGAGGTGTCGGCGCTGCTGGGACGCATGCCTTCCGCTGTTGGATATCAGCCGAACCTCGCCGAGGAAATGGGCGTGCTGCAGGAGCGGATTACGACCACGAAGACGGGCTCGATCACGTCGGTACAGGCGGTGTACGTACCAGCCGATGACCTGACGGACCCATCCCCCGCGACCACGTTTGCCCACCTGGATTCCACGGTGACCCTGTCCCGGGCGATTACCGACCTGGGTATCTATCCGGCGGTTGATCCCTTGGATTCCACTAGCCGCCAGCTCGACCCGCTGGTGGTAGGTCAGGAGCACTACGAGACCGCGCAAGGGGTGCAGCAGGTTCTGCAGCGTTACCAGGAGCTGCGGGACATCATTGCGATCCTCGGTATGGACGAGCTCTCCGAGGAAGACAAGCAGCTGGTATACCGCGCGCGCAAGATCCAGAAATTTTTCTCCCAGTCCTTCTTCGTGGCTGAGGTGTTTACCGGAAATCCGGGGGTTTATGTCTCCCGTGACGACACAGTACGCAGCTTCAAGGGCATACTCGACGGGGAGTATGATCACCTGCCGGAGGACGCGTTCTATATGGTTGGCACCATCGAAGACGCGGTGGAAAAAGCTAAACAGATACAGGGCTGACGGAGAATCTGACCATGGCTATGACCATGCATTGCGACATCGTGAGCGCGGAACTGGAGATTTTTTCCGGCCGGGTCACCATGGTTAGTGCAACCGGAACCATCGGCGAGCTGGGCATCATGCCCGGCCATGCCCCGCTGCTCACCGGCATCCGGCCCGGGCCGGTGCGGCTCAAGTTCGACAATGGCGAGGAAGAGGTCTTCTTTGCTTCCGGTGGCTTCCTCGAGATCCAGCCGGGTGTCGTCACCATTCTGGCCGACACGGCCCTGCGGGCGGAAGACATCGATGAGGCCGCTGCGGAGGAGGCCCAGGCGGCGGCGCAGCGGGCCATGGAAGAGCGCACCGCTGACGTCGAGTTCTCCGCGGCCGCCGCCATGCTGGCGGAAGCCATGGCTCGGCAGCGTACCCTGGCAGAGCTCAAGAAGCGGCGGCATTGACCCGGTCAGACATTGATCGGTCGGGCCTGGCCGGTCCGATATACACATAGTCTGCTTACAAAGGGGGTTACATCGGTAACGCCTTTTTCCTCCCGACCCCCATATAATCTGGGCAACGCTGCTGAGTTCGGCCCAAAGTCCCTGATATACCGATGAACAAAGTCGACCAACCCCTGGAGGTCGTCGTGCTGGCGGCGGGCCAGGGCACGCGGATGAATTCGGCGTTACCCAAGGTCCTTCACACGCTTGCGGGAAAACCTCTTCTGCAGCATGTGGTAAACACCGCGGCCGCCCTTGGGCCATCGGCCATCCACGTGGTGGTAGGTCACCAGGCCGATCAGGTTCGTCAGGCGCTCGATGTTGACGTGCGCTGGGTGGATCAGTCGGTACAGATGGGAACAGGTCACGCCGTGCAGCAGGCGTTACCGGCCGTAGCCGAGGATGCGCTGGTTCTGGTCCTCTATGGAGATGTGCCGCTGGTGACTGCAGCCACTCTGAATACCTGCATACGGGCGGCTTCTGGCGGAGATCTGGCGCTAATCACAGCCGACTTCAGCGATCCGGCTGAGCTGGGCAGAATTCAGCGGGATGGTGAAGGCGCCGTCCAGGAAATCGTCGAGTACCGTGATGCTGACGAAGCGCAGCGCGCGATTCGCGAGATAAATTCGGGAATCATGGCGCTCAGTCGGCCCCGGCTCAGCGACTACCTGTCCCGCATCGAGCCTGCCAACGCCCAGGGGGAGTACTACCTTACGGACGTGGTTGCCCTTGCGGTGGAAGACGGTTTGGCCGTTCACGGGCTCAAGGCCGAGGCGCCGGAAGAAGTCATGGGCATCAATGATCGAGGCCAGCTCGCGGCGATGGAGCGAATCTTTCAGCGACGAGCGGTGGCTTCACTCATGGCGCAGGGCGTGTCCGTAGCAGACCCGGCGCGCGTCGAAGTGAGGGGCGCGGTCGAAGCCGGCCAGGATTGCTTTATGGACGTCAACGTCGTGCTGGAGGGTGAGGTCACCCTCGGCCGTAACGTCCGCCTGGGCCCAGGCGTGGTGGTTCGGGATTCCGCCCTGGGTGATGGCGTTCGGGTAGAGCCGCATACGGTGATTGAAGGCGCGCAAGTAGCCGCCAACTGTGTTCTGGGGCCCTTTGCTCATCTCCGCCATGGCACCTGCCTGGAAGAGGGAGTGAAGATCGGCAATTTTGTAGAAACCAAGAAGTCGGTTCTGGGTCGTGGCAGCAAGGCGAGCCACCTTGCCTATCTGGGCGACGCCAGCCTTGGAGAAAACTGCAATGTGGGCGCGGGCACCATCACGTGCAACTACGACGGTATAGACAAACATCCGACCCATATCGGTGACGATGTCTTCGTTGGAACCAACAGCACTCTGGTGGCCCCTCTGGAAATCGGCAGCGGGGCATTCATTGCCGCCGGTTCCACCGTCACAACGACGGTGAAAAGCGGTGAGCTCGCCGTCGGGCGAGGCCGCCAGAGAAACATTGAGGGCTGGGTTCGCCCCGACCAGCGCAAGAACGAACCAGAGATTTGACAGGTTCAAACCAGGTTCTCTTCCCATCCGGGATTTCGCTTTGGCAGGCCCCGGATGTTGTCCCGTAAACGTGAGAGTTGGCCTGAGGTATAGCCATGTGCGGAATTGTAGGAGCGGTCGCTGACCGTCACGTAGCAGCCATTCTGCTGGAAGGTCTGCAACGGCTCGAGTATCGAGGGTACGACTCAGCGGGTCTGGCGGTTGTTCGTGAGCAGGGCTCCGGATTCGATTGTCGCCGCGAGGTCGGCAAGGTCAGGCAGCTCAAAGACGACGTGACAGCCAACCCGGTTATGGGTCATACGGGAATCGCGCATACCCGCTGGGCTACCCATGGTGTGCCCAGCCAATCGAATGCCCATCCGCACATCTCCAGCGATAGGATCTGCCTGGTTCACAACGGCATCATCGAAAACTTCGAAGCGCTTCGAGAAGAGCTCACGGCAGCTGGCTACGCCTTCGCGTCGGAAACCGATTCCGAGGTCATCGTCCATCTGGTCGACTTTTATCATCAGCAGAAGCTGTCCCTGCTGGAAGCCGTGCGGGCTGCGGTCAAGCGCCTGCAGGGTGCTTACGCCATTGGCGTCATGGCTCATGACGATCCGGAACGTATCGTCGCCGCGCGCATGGGCAGCCCGCTGGTGATCGGCAAAGGCATCGGTGAGAACTTCATCGCGTCGGACCCCCTGGCCCTGCGGCCCGTTACCGATCGCTTCGTGTTCCTGGAAGAGGGCGACCTGGTCGAGGTGACCAAACACGACATATCGGTCTGGAACGTGCAGGACGAAACCGTCATTCGCGCAACGGTCAAGGTAGAACTGGGTCACGATGACGTGGACAAAGGCAATTACCGGCATTACATGCAGAAGGAGATCCATCAGCAGCCGTCGGTACTCAACGACACGCTGGAAGGCCGAATCGGCCGTACCCGGGTGCTGGAGCCGGCCTTCGGGGTGAAAGCGCCGGATATCTTCGACCAGGCCCGTGCGGTGACCATCGTCGCGTGCGGTACCAGCTACTACGCGGCGTCCATTGCCCGCTACTGGATCGAGGAGCTGGTGGGCATTCCCTGTCAGGTAGAGATCGCCAGCGAGTTCCGCTACCGCAAGGTAGCCGTTCTGCCGGACAGCCTGTTCGTCACCATTTCTCAGTCCGGCGAAACCGCGGATACCCTCGCGGCTTTGCGTATCGCCAAGGATATGGGTTTCTACGCTACCCTGACCATCTGCAATGTGCCGACCAGCTCCATGGTCAGAGAATCCGACCTGGCGCTGATGATTCAGGCGGGTACGGAGGTGGGCGTCGCCTCTACCAAAGCCTTTACTGCTCAGCTGACCGATCTCCTGCTGCTGACCATACTGCTCGCTCGTCGGCAGGGCTTGAGCCCCGGGAAAGAGGAAGAGCTGGTGGCCGCGCTGCACGGGCTTGCCGACGCGGTGGATAAAGCGCTTATGCTGGATCAGGCGATCCGGAAGCTGGCAGAGCAATTCATAGATCGCTCCCATGCGCTGTTTCTGGGTCGGGGTCCCATGTTCCCCGTAGCCATGGAAGGCGCGCTGAAGCTCAAGGAAATTTCCTATATCCATGCTGAGGGCTATCCCGCGGGAGAGCTGAAGCATGGACCTCTAGCGCTGGTTGATGAAGACATGCCGGTCATCGCGGTAGCGCCCAACGACGAGTTGCTTGAGAAGGTTCAGTCGAACCTGCAGGAGGTGCGTGCCCGGGGCGGCGAGCTGTACGTTTTTGCAGACGAGGAGCTGGGCTTCAAAAACGAGTCTGGCGTTACCGTTATCCCATTGCCAGCGGTCAACAAGATTCTGGCGCCCATCGTTTACGTCGTGCCCCTGCAGCTGCTCGCCTACCACGTCGCGGTGCTGAAAGGCACTGACGTGGACCAGCCCAGGAACCTGGCCAAGTCGGTCACGGTGGAATAGGAAAAGCTGGCCGCCAGCCACCCGGTAATTCAAGAACCACAGCAACCCCAAGGCGATTGTCTCGGAAACCCCAGGCCCCTCGTCAGCTGCGATGCCCACCGTATCTTGCTCTCAGGTTCCGATGACGGCGCCGGAAAACAAATTGATACACGGGCAACAGCAGGTAGCCCAACACGGCCAGCCGACAGTTGTACTCCACGCGGTCGACAATCCTGCAGCCACCCTGAATCGGGGTTATCTTGCGTTCGTGAATCCAACTCGCGTTGATCGTTGACGAAGACGCTTCCACGAACCCCTCGCTCGGCGTAAGCGACCGTAAGCGGAACCTGTGGCGATCGACTGGCAGCACGCCCAGGATCAGAATCCAGCTATCGAATAGATGCTTTTGCACTGGCCACTCGACGATGGGCCGGTTTGCCCAGGGCTCCGGGGCGGTCATTCTAACCAGTGGCCACAGCTCGGCGTTTACAGCCCGCAGGGCAAAACTGGGGAGGATGTCTTCCGCGTCTACACAAAGGTCGCTGGATTGGCTAAACCGGAACATGGCTAGGATTCTGTGGCAGGTTTGAATTCATGTATCAGCTTGGATCCTGAGATGAACGGGGTCTAGCTCCGCGGCCACGGTACCCGTCGGCTGCCGGCTGAGAAAGCCCCTGCCAGGCGGGTACACCTCGCGTACAATAGCCGCTCGGGAGATAGCGGGACAGCCGTCACGGCCGGGCCCGAATCCTGTCGCGAGATCGGTCTTTCGCTTTCCGCGCTGACTGAGACTTTTCGCCCCTTTCGGCAACTGGACACTCGGTGGACGTAACCCACATTCTGGAGAATCTGAACGACCGGCAGCGCGAAGCGGTTACGGCGCCGGTGGGTAACGCGCTGGTAGTGGCGGGAGCCGGCAGCGGTAAGACCCGGGTGCTCGTGCATCGTGTCGCCTGGCTCATCGAGGCAGAGCGGGCCTCCCCTCAAGGTGTTCTCGCCGTCACCTTCACCAACAAGGCGGCGGCCGAGATGCGTTTGCGCATAGAGGAGCTGTTGCGGATATCCGTCCGCACCATGTGGGTGGGCACCTTTCACGGCATCGCCCACAGGCTTCTGCGCATGCACTGGCAGGAGGCGGGCCTGCCGCAGAACTTCCAGATTCTGGACGCCGACGACCAACTGCGGCTGGTCAAGCGTGTCATGCGCGCGCTTGATATCGACGAGCAGAAATGGTCGCCCCGGCAGGCGGTATGGTTCATCAACAGCCAGAAAGACGAGGGTCGGCGGGCCGGGGATGTAGCTGCCAGCGACGACCTTTTCCAGATCACGCACAAGCGTGTCTATGAGAACTACGAGGAGCTCTGCAATCAGGGCGGGCTGGTGGATTTTGCCGAGCTGCTGCTGCGCAGCCATGAGCTGTGGCTGGAGCAGGCCGATCTTCTGGCTCACTATCAGCGGCGCTTTCAGCACCTGCTGGTGGACGAGTTCCAGGACACCAACACCATTCAATATGCCTGGCTGCGGGCGCTGGCAGGAAAGACCGGCCACGTGATGGCGGTGGGTGACGACGACCAGTCCATCTACGGCTGGCGTGGCGCCCGGATCGAGAACATTCATCGCTATGGAGAAGACTTCGCGCCGGTGCAGGTGGTACGTCTGGAGCAGAACTACCGCTCGACGGGCAACATTCTGAATGCGGCGAACGCGCTGATCGACCGCAACACCGATCGGCTGGGCAAAGAGCTGTGGACCGAAGGCGGCGACGGGGATCCCATCCGTCTGTACTCCGGATACAACGACCTGGACGAGGCGCGCTTCATCGCGGAGCGCACGCAGGAGTGGATCGATGGCGGCGGCAGCCCGGAGGAGGTCGCCGTTCTGTATCGATCGAATGCTCAGTCCCGGGTGCTGGAAGAGGCCATGCTGCGGGCGCAGATTCCTTATCGGATTTACGGCGGCGTGCGGTTCTTTGAGCGCGTTGAAATCAAGAACGCGCTTGCATACATGAGGCTGATGCACGATCGGCACTCGGACCCGGCGTTCGAGCGGGTGGTGAACACGCCCACCCGTGGCATCGGCGACAAAACCGTGGAGAGCATTCGGCAGCTGGCGCGGGCTCGCCAGATATCCCTGTGGCAGGCCTGCAAAGAGGGCATCGCTGAGGGTCTCTTCAGCACGCGGGTTGCGGGGAAAGTGACGGGCTTTATTGCCCTGATCGATGATATGGCGGCAACTTCCGGCGAGATGGCGCTGCACGAGCTGGCGGATTTCTGCATTCAGGCCAGCGGCCTCATGGATTTTCACAGCAGGGAGCGGGGCGAGCGGGGGCTGGCGCGCAAGGAAAACCTCGAAGAGCTGGTGAGCGCCTGCCGGCAGTTCAGCGGCGAGCTGATTTTTCCCCTGGCGGACGGCGACCGATCCGAGGTTTCCATGCTGGAGGAGTTTCTCGACCAGGTGGCCCTGGATTCCGGAGACCGACAGGCTGAATCTGGCCCCAGCGTGCAGATGATGACCCTGCACTCAGCCAAGGGGCTGGAATTTCCCCTCGTGTTCCTTTCCGGAATGGAAGAGGGCCTTTTTCCGCACCGCATGTCGGCCGAAGAACCCGGCCGCATCGAGGAAGAACGACGACTCTGCTACGTGGGCATCACGCGGGCCATGAAAAACCTGTACCTCACGTACGCCGAGACCCGGCGCCTGCACGGCAACGATACCTACAATCGGCCTTCGCGGTTTCTGCAGGAAGTACCTCAGGACCTGCTGCAGGAGGTGCGCATGGGTGGTGCGGTGCAGCGTCCGTACGGTAACGGTGGAAGTGCGGAAGCTGCCTGGAACGAGTCGGAGCTCCCGGGCTTGCGCATGGGGCAACGGGTTCGCCATGCGAAGTTTGGTGAAGGCGTGGTGCTGCAGAGCGAAGGCAGCGGTGACCGGGCTCGGATAGAAATCAACTTTGCCGATGTCGGTGCCAAATGGTTGATGGTGGGATATGCGAACCTTCAGGCTCTGGATTAGGGGGGACTATGCTGTTCAGGCGTCTTAGTTTGAGATTGAGTGCCGGGCTGATTGGATCTGTGCTGCTCGTTGTGGCAGGTTGCGGTGGCTCCGGCAGCAGCACTCAGGAAGGTTCCGGTGCGGGGACGGCGGACGCTGACGCGCAGCAGGTTTATCGCTGGAAGCTCATTACCACCTGGCCGAAAAATCTGCCGGCCCTCGGCATGGGCCCTGAACGCCTTGCGGATCTTCTCAGAGTCATGAGCAGCGGCCGGCTCGACATCAAGGTATACGGCGCGGGAGAGCTGGTGGGCGCGTTTGAGGTGTTCGACGCGGTGGCCCAGGGGACTTCGGAAATGGGTCACGGCGCCGCCTATTACTGGCGGGGCAAGATCCCGGTTGCGGCCATGTTCTCAACGGTGCCCTTCGGGATGAACGCTCAGGAAATGAACGGCTGGCTGCACTACGGTGGCGGCATGGACCTGTGGCGTGAGCTTTACGAGCCTTTCGGCCTGGTCCCCTTTGCCTGCGGAAACTCGGGGGTCCAGATGGCTGGCTGGTTCAATCGCGAGATAAATTCGCTGGCCGATCTGCAGGGGTTGAAAATGCGCATTCCCGGGTTGGGTGGCGAGGTGCTGAAACGAGCTGGCGGCGTGCCGGTGAGCCTGCCGGGCGGCGAGGTTTTTACCGCGCTGCAGACCGGGGCCATTGATGCCACTGAGTGGGTGGGCCCCTACAACGATCTGGCGCTGGGCCTCTACAGCGCCGCCCGCTACTACTACTACCCCGGGTGGCACGAGCCGGGCCCGACGCTGGAGGCCATCGTCAATAAGAAAGCCTGGGACTCGTTACCCCCGGATCTTCAGGCCATGATCCAGGCAGCAACGCGCATGATCAACGAGGACATGCTCAGCGAGTTCACCGCGCGTAACAACGCGGCGCTGCGAACCCTGGTGGATGAGCACGCCGTGGAGCTGAGAAAACTCCCCGACGACGTCGTTGCCAGGCTGCGCGAGCTCTCCACCCAGGTGGTGGCCGAGATGGCAGAGAGCGACCCCCTCGCCAGGAGGATCCACGACTCCTACACGGAATTTGCGTTGGGCGTTCGCGACTATCATCGCATCTCTGAGCAGGCCTACCTGGACGCCCGCTAGGCCGCGACCTTCAGACGTTAGTGCTTGACGGGCATGGGTAGGCACATGGGTAGGCAATAGGCATGGAACTCAGAGCGACCGCCCTGAAAGTTGAAGACGGCATCGCCACCCTGTGGCTCAAGCGCCCCCACCGGTTGAACGCCTGGACCGGGCGGATGCATGCCGAGTACCGCTGGTGCCTGGCTGAGGCCGATGCCGATGACGCCGTGCGTGTCATCGTCGTCACAGGAGAGGGTCGCGGTTTCTGCGTGGGCGGCGATGCGGAGGCGCTGGCCGGGCACGTGAAGAAAGGCGGCTACGATCCTGGAACGCCGCGGGAAATGGCGTTGCCAGGATTCGGCACCGATGCGCGTTTCGACGCCAGCTTTGCTTTTCATTTCGGTCTCAGCAAGCCGGTGATAGCGGCAATGAACGGTCCTGCTGCCGGTGTGGGCCTCGCCCTGGCCTGCTTCGCCGATCTGCGCTTTGCCGCCGCCGGCGCTCGATTTACCACCGCGCACGGCAAGCTCAACCTCCCTGCCGAGTATGGCTTATCCTGGCTGATGCCGCGCATGATCGGCTTGACTCGTGCCAACGAGCTGCTGCTTTCGAGCCGGGTTTTCGAAGCCGAGGAGGCCAAGTCGCTGGGCCTGGTGAACGAGGTGTTCCCGCGGGAGGAGCTGCTGCCGCGCACCTATGACTACGCGCGGAACCTGATCGCGACGGTATCACCAAACTCTCTGCGCCAGACCCGATGGCAGATTTACCGGGATCTGCACAGAGCGGTGGGCAGTGCCGTGCAGGATTCGGAGTCGCTCATTGCAGAGATGATGCAGGAAGCCGATTACGAGGAAGGGGTGGCGGCCTTCATGCAGAAGCGTCCGCCCATATGGGGTGAGAAGGGGGGTGAGAAATGGGGTGATAACGACTGAGCGCTCGAGACCTTCCTACCAGCCTTCCTTCCACCACCCTCAGGGCAGCCGGACGGCCCGTCCGTTGGCCCAGATGCCCACCGGTCGGGTGAGCGCGGCCATGTCCTCCAGCGGATCGCCGTCCAGCAGCAGAATATCGGCTGCCAGGCCGGGCGCCAGGCGACCGGTGATGGCCGACAGACCAAGCGCCCGCGCCGCACCGGAGGTCGCCGAACGCAGCGTGTCGGCATTCGTCAGCCCTGCGATTCGGCTGAAAACGCCCAGGGCCTCGGGCAGATGATGATGGAAAACCCCCGGTATGCCCGCGTCGGTTGAGGCGACGAAGGGGATGCCCATCTCCAGCATCGCACCATAGGCGGCGCGGACCCGCGCGAGCACCGCGCCCGTCTTGCTGTCCAGCATGCGCTGCCAGCCGCGGTTGATGGTGGGTGATACCCAGACGCCTCTTTCCAGGATGATTCGAGCGATCTCCTCCTGATAATCGGAGGCCCATCCATCCTGGCCCACCCAGGAGCAGTGCTCGATGGTGCTGACGCCCGCTCGGGCCGCATACTCGATTGCCCTGGTGCCGTGACAGTGGGCGGCCACCGGTAATCCATGGTGTTGCGCGCTGGTGACGATCCCGCTCAGCGTTTCCACGTCGAACTGCGGTTTCGAAGGATCGCTGCCCTTGGTCATGCGGCCGCCGCTGGCCATGACTTTTATCAGATCCACCCCCTGACTGACCTGACGCTCCAGCACCCTTCGGGCCTGCGCCAGATCCGCGGCCTCTCCGCCCCAGAAATGGCAGTGCCCGCCGGGGCTGGTTATGGGTTGGCCCGCGCAGATCAGCCTCGGACCCGGAACTGCGCCTTCCGCGATGCGGTTGCGCAGCTTCAGCTCCAGCCACGCGCCGCCGCCGAGATCCCGGGCTGTGGTGATGCCCGCCTCCACCATTTCCCTGGCCCGCTTTTCCATCTGCGGCTGCTGATTCAGGTCCGTCTGCGCCGGCGGTTTCGAATGTTCGGGATTCAGCTCCATGTGCACGTGCGCGTCCATCAGCCCGGGAATCGCCACGGCGCCGGCGCAGTCGATGACCGTCGGTTTGCCGGGCTGCTCCTCGGGCGCCTCGAGCGCGGTGATGCTGGGACCCTGCACGCAGATGCTGTCGGCGTCGGCCCAGGCGGTACCGTCCCAGATCCGCAGGTTTCGAAGCACCGTGGCGTTGCGACTGGTTTTGACGTTCATGGGTAGAGCCTCGATGGCAGCCAGGTAGCCAGGTCCGGCCACAGGGCGATGATGAAAAGCAGCAGCAGCTGCAGCGCGACGAAGGGTATCACCCCTCGATAGATGTCTCCGGTCGGGACCGAAGGCGGGGTGACGCCGCGCAGATAAAACAGCGCGAAGCCAAACGGCGGCGTCAGGAACGAAGTCTGCAGGTTCAGCGCGATGAGGACGCCAAGCCACACGGGATCAACGCCCATGGCCAGCAGAACCGGGCCCACGATGGGAACGACCACGAAGGTGATCTCAATGAAGTCCAGCATGAATCCCAGCAGAAAGATGACGAGCATGACGATCGCCAGCGCGCCCCACACGCCGCCGGGCATATCGACGAACCAGCCGTGAATCAGCTCATCCCCGCCGTAACCTCTGAAGACCAGGGAAAAGACGGACGCGCCGATGAGAATGAAGAACACCATGGCCGTCGTTGTGAGCGTCGAGCGGCAGACCTCGCTCAATACCGCCGGGGATAGGGCACCATAGGCCAGCGCCAGGAGCAGCGCGCCGCCCGCGCCGACGCCGGCGGCCTCGGTAGGGGTAGCGTAACCGCCGAGGATCGATCCCAGTACGGCGACGATCAGAAGCAGGGGCGGCAGCAGGCCCTTGAGCAGAGTGGTCAAAGCCGGGCGCGGCGTTGCGGTGGGGTCGGCTCGCGGCGCCCGCTGAGGCTGAATTGCCGCGATTACCAGGGTATAGATGACATAAAGGCCCACCAGAATAAGGCCGGGAACCATGGCGCCAGCAAATAGATCACCGACGGAGACGGTCTTCGGCGCGAAGATTCCCTGGCTGAGCTGGGCCTGCTGGTAAGCGTTGGACAGTACGTCTCCCAGCAGAACCAGCGCGATGGACGGCGGGATGATCTGGCCCAGCGTGCCGGTGGCGCAGATGGTGCCGGTGGCGAGTTTTGGATCGTACCCCTGCTTGAGCATGGTAGGCAGCGACATCAGGCCCATGGTTACCACGGTTGCGCCGACGATTCCGGTGCTTGCGGCCATCAGCATGCCAACCACCACTACCGCCAGCCCGAGGCCACCGCGCAGGGAGCCCAGCAGCCCGGACAGGCTCTCCAGCAGCAGCTCGGCAATACGGGTCTTTTCCAGGACCACGCCCATGAAGACGAACAGGGGCACGGCAATCAGCGTCTGGTTGGTGATGATTCCGAACAGGCGCCCGGGCAGAAAGCCCAGGTCCCGACCGTCGAAGACCCCCGTGGCCATGCCCCCCAGCGCGAACAGCAGCGCTACCCCGCCGAGGGTCAGAGCGACGGAGTAACCCGCCAGCAGCACGGCGAACACCGCCAGGAACATGAACAACGGGATGAGTTCAGCCACGTCGCCCCGTCAGCACCAGCAGGCAGCGCAGAATCTCCGCAA
This sequence comes from uncultured Pseudomonadales bacterium, assembly GCA_947258825.1. Taxonomy (GTDB): domain Bacteria; phylum Pseudomonadota; class Gammaproteobacteria; order Pseudomonadales; family Azotimanducaceae; genus UBA7803. The sequence continues at coordinate 59,312 of CAMYJX010000004.1, read as the reverse complement.
TTCCCTGCAATAGCAGCAGCGTGGCCATGGCCGGAATCAGGCTCTTGAGCAGGAACACCGCGGGCAGACCGCCGACCTCCGCGGAGCCTTCCACAACGCGCCAGGCGCTGGCTACGTAGTCCCAGCTGTATACCAGGATGAAAAGGCTGAGCGGTATCAGGAAAAGCAGGTGGCCGGCCAGGTTGATGGCCGCTTTCCCTTCCGGCTTCAGCCTGGCGTAGACGATATCGACGCGAACGTGAGCGTCTACTTTGAGCGCGTATGGAATGCCCAGCATGAAGGCCAGGCCATGCAGATACATGACCGACTCCTGCAGCATGATTGCGCCCTGATCCAGCGCGTAGCGCAGGGTCACGATCAGCAGCGTTATCAGCACCATGGCCAGCATCAGCCAGGCGATTCCGCGGCCGAGACCCTCGATGAATGTGTCGATACGCTCGTTCAGCCTCGCGGCCGCGCTCATGGTTGCAGCTGAAACTGGAGCATGGTGTCCAGAACCACCCCGGCAAACAGGGAAAAGCCAACCCAGACGTTGTTCAGGAAAGCTTTGAAGCAGGCGTCCGGCTTGCGTTGACGGATCAGATACTGCTGGTAGGCAAACAGGCCGAGGCAGGACAGAATTCCAAGATAGTAGAATCCGCCCAGACCCAGACGCTGGCCCAGCAGCAGCAGCGTGATAATTGCCGAAAGCTGCAGCACGCCCACCATGAGCCGGTCTGCCGAACCGAACAGAATCGCCGTGGATTTTATCCCCACCTGCAGGTCGTCTTCCCGGTCCACCATGGCGTAGAGCGTGTCGTAGGCCACGATCCAGAGCAGGCTGGCAAGAAACAGCAGCCAGGCTTCCGGGGGGACCCGGCCCTGGACGCTGGCGTACGCCATGATCAGCCCCCAGCTGAAGGCGGCACCCAGTCCGACCTGCGGAAGGTAGGTCCAGCGTTTCAGGAATGGATACAGCACGGCGATGGCGAAACCAGCCAGCGCCAGCCAGCGGGCCAGCGGGTTGAGAAATAGAAGCAGTAACGCCGCCGTCAGGCTGAGGCCAGCGAACAGCAGCATCGCCTGATGTTGTGAAACCCGTCCGCTGGTCAGCGGACGCTCGGCCGTTCGCTCCACGTGTCTGTCCCAGTCGCGATCGGCGAAATCGTTGATCACGCAGCCGGCGGAGCGCATCAGGAAGGTGCCCAGGGTGAAAATCAACACCAGATACCAGGGTGGAAGCCCGTCGGCAGCCAGCCACAGAGCTGCCAGGGTCGGCCATAGCAACAGCAGCGTGCCCACAGGCCGGTCGAGGCGCATGAGCTGCAGATAGGGTTGCAGTGTAAGGGTGAGCGTATGTGTCATGTTGTTGCCGGTCGCGAGGCAGTTTAGCCTCATAGGCGGGGTCAGACTAGCGTGGCAATCTGTGTTTCGGATCGCACCCCGCGTTGATTTTTGCTGACTTCACAAGTAGCTTATCGCGCCTTGTGCAACGACCCTGTGGGGCAAACGACCAATGCGTAAGTGGCAATGCATCGTATGCGGCTGGATTTACGACGAGGCCGAAGGATACGAAGAGGAGGGCATCGCGTCCGGAACCCGCTGGGAGGACGTTCCGGAAGATTTCGTCTGTCCTGAATGTGGCGTCAGTAAAGAAGACTTCGAGATGATCGAAGTAGGCTAGCATTCTTCCGCCGTCGTCGACGGCCCGGGACGAGGCGCACGAAATGAACCTGACCGCACGCATCCTCATCGGCATGGCAGCCGGTCTCGTCCTCGGTGTTGCTGTCCAGCAAACGGGCGTCCCGGAAACCCACTGGTTGCGAAGTTTCCTGGTTGACGGGCTGATCGACGCGGGCGGGCAGATTTTCATTGCCAGCCTGAAGCTGATGGTGGTGCCGCTGGTGCTGGTATCGCTGATCTGCGGTGCGGCCAACCTCGGGGATACCGGCAGCATGGGCCGCGTTGGAGGCAAGGCGGTGGGCCTCTACCTGCTGACCACCGCCATCGCCATTACCATCGCGCTGGTCCTGGCGCTGCTGGTCAGCCCCGGCGAGGGGGGGGAGCCCCCACCTACGGACGTGACCTTCGATCCCGGGCCCCCGATGAGCATCAAAGATACGTTGGTCGGCATTTTCCCCACCAATCCAGTGGCCGCCATGGCCGATGGCAACATGCTGCAGATCATCGTATTCGCGCTGCTGCTGGGCATCGCCATCAGTCATGCGGGTGAGGCTGGAGCCCGGATCATGGGCTGGTTCGAGGACGTGAACGAGGTGTTGATGCGGCTGATCACGCTGCTCATCAAGCTGGCCCCCTATGGGGTTTTCTGCCTCATGACCCGGCTGTTTGCCACCCAGGGTTGGGAAGAGATCCTCAAGCTGCTTTCTTATTTTATGACGGTGGTGGTGGCCCTGGTGCTGCAGATGACGCTGGTCTATCCGCTGCTGCTGATGCTGCTGGCCCGGGTCAACCCGCTGACGTTCCTGCGCAAGATGCGCGAACCCATGCTGGTGGCATTCAGCACGGCTTCCAGCGGGGCCACCCTGCCTGTAACCCTGCGGACGGTGGAGCAGAGGGTCGGCGTCAAAAACGAGGTGGCGGCCTTCGCCGTCCCCCTTGGGGCGACCATCAATATGGACGGAACCGCCATCATGCAGGGGGTGGCGACGGTGTTCATTGCTCAGTTCTACGGCGTCGATCTGGCGCTGGGGGACTATCTGATGGTGATTCTAACGGCAACGCTGGCCTCCATTGGCACCGCTGGCGTCCCTGGCGTTGGCTTGATCATGCTGACGATGGTGCTTACTCAGGTGGGTTTGCCCGTGGAAGGCATCATGCTCATCATCGGCGTCGATCGGTTGCTCGACATGCTTCGCACCGCGGTAAACGTCACTGGCGATGGCTCTGTGGCGACCATCGTAGCCCGGAGTGAAGGCGACCTGGACATGGAAGTGTTTGAGAATCCGGAAGCCGGGCGGGTGGTGCCGCTCCGGGGTTGATCCAGACTCTGGTCGGAGACCGGCCTCAGGCCGTTTCCCGACCGAGCATGCTGGCAAAGCCGTCCAGCTCGTCCTTTGACGCGTTGACCAGCCGCATCACGTGATCGACCGCGTTCTCATCCAAGCCCAGCGTGTTCAGATCCAGCTCTTCGGCCGCCATTGCCGGTACGTCCGTTATTCCATGGTTGCCCAGCAGCTGTCTGCTCAGGCGCAGCAGCAACACGTAGGTTCGATTCGCGCCCTGATAGTCGTCGAGGTTCTGGAAACGAACCGCGTCGGTAACCGGCTCCGGCAGGCTCCAGGCTTCGAGCAGCGCACTGGCGATGATTTCCCTTGGCAGCTGCAGCACGTGCTGATCCATATGGCTGTGGGGCAGGTGGCGATTGGCTTCCTGCAGCAGGCAAAGCTGGGCGTGCTGATGCGGAAAAACGTGACCGACCACCAGCGTTCCGAAATTCGAAAGCAGGCCAGCCAGATAGCATAATCCGGCCTCAGGACGGCCCTCCTTCGGTATCCGTCTGGCCAGGGCCTCCATGGTTGCCGCTGCAAATATGGCGTCCAGCCAGAAAGACGGCAGGCCGCGCACTTCCTCGCTTGGCAGGCGAAGCGTTTGCCCGAGGGCCATGCCCAGGGCCATGCTCATCACCGTATCGAAACCCAGTACCCGCATCACCGCATCTTGCAGAGATTTCGCTTTCGGATCCGGGTTGTAGAACGCGGAATTTGCCCAGCCCATGATGCGGGAAGCGATGCTCGGGTCTGTCTCTATGATCTGCACCAGGTCGGCAAGGTCGTAGTTGGGATCCGCCTGCAGCGCGACGATCCGGTTGGCTGCTTCCGGCAGCGGCGGTATGTGCAGCGTCTGATCCAGTCGCTCCTGCATGCGCTTGGCGGTAAAGCGAGAAAGCGTTTCGCCGATCTGGGCCATGTCCCCGCAGCGATCGGTGGACGTTGGCTCGGACGATACCGGATGACTGATGGCCGCGGTCTGGATTTCATAGCAGCTGGACACCAGCGCGCTGCCGGATGCGCTCACGTATCTGGCGACCTCCTCGGTAGCGAGCGCTAACTTACCTGCGCCCGTCAGGCTCTCTTCGAGAATCACCGGAAGGTCATAGATCCCGGGCACTGCCGAAGTCGGCGAGTCTTGCTCGTAGGCCCTGGCACGCAGCTGCCTGCCCGTCGCTGTCCGGATCGCTTCCACGTCCAGCATTGCCCGTTCGGGAGCGATGACCTGCACCTCGCCCAGATCATCGGCCATGATGATGGCCCGCAATCGGGCGTCTGCGGGCGGGTTCGGGTAGGGCTCCAGCTGCAGAGCGCTGCCGGATCGAGGATTGGCGTTTTCGGTGGCGGCCATGACAAATTCAGCTGTTGTGGGCTTGTCTGAAGTATAGAGGCCCCTGTCGCCGTAACTGTAGGTTCGGGGGCCGCAATTATACGGAAATGTGACCTGTGTCCGCCGGCGCCCAGGCGTCCAGTAGCGCTGGCACCGATTCGGGCGCTGATCGCAGCATTTCATCGCCCCTGGCGACAGCTTCCGGTATCAGGTGCGCGTGCTTCCCCAGGTCTGCCAGCCGGAAGCCCTGTTCACCGGTCTGTCGGGTTCCCAGCAGCTCTCCGCCCCCGCGGAGCTTCAGATCCTGCTCGGCAATGTGGAAACCGTCTTGACTGTCTCGAATGACCTGCAGCCTTGCTTTGGCATCTGCACCCAGCGGGGATTTGTAAAGCAGAATGCAGCTGGATTGTGCTGAGCCGCGGCCCACTCTGCCCCGAAGCTGGTGAAGCTGGGCAAGCCCCATACGCTCGGGGTTTTCGATGATCATCAGGTTGGCATTGGGGACGTCCACGCCCACCTCGATCACCGTGGTTGCAACCAGCACGTCCAGCTCGCCGCCGCTGAACGATTGCATGACTTCGGCCTTCTCTGCGCCGCGCATCCGGCCGTGCAGCAGGCCCACCCGGTGTTCCGGCAGCGCTTTTGCCAGGGCCGCAGCGGTGGACTCCGCATCGGCCAGATCCAGGTGCTCAGAGTTTTCAATCAGAGGGCATACCCAGTAGGCCTGTCCGCCACGGTCGAGCGACTCACCCAGCCTGGCGACCACGTCGTTGCGACGGCCGTCGGCAATCACCCGGGTATCGATAGCCCGGCGGCCGCTCGGCAACTCGTCGATCACCGAGACTGCCATGTCGGCGTAAAGGGCCATGGTAAGCGTGCGGGGTATGGGCGTGGCGGTCATCACCAGCTGGTGAGGTACGACCCCTTTGTTACGCAGCGCCATGCGTTGGTGGACACCGAATCGGTGCTGCTCATCAATGATAGTAAGCGCTAACTTTGAAAAAGTGACGCTCTTTTGGAACAGGGCATGGGTCCCTACCGCGACCAGCGCCTCGCCGTTGCTGATCTTTTCGATCACCTCTCGGCGTTCCCTGCTGGGCTGGCTCCCGGTGAGAAGCACCACGGAGATGCCCAGCGGGCTCAGCCAGCGGCTGAAATTGATGTAGTGTTGCTCGGCCAGGATCTCTGTGGGCGCCATTATCCCCGTCTGGGTGGCGTGTTCCGCAGCACGAACGGCGGCGAAGGCCGCTACGACGGTTTTCCCTGATCCAACGTCGCCCTGCACCAGCCTCAGCATCGGTCGTTCCGTTTCCAGATCCTCGAGTACCTCCCGCACAACGCGTCGTTGTGCGGCGGTCAGTTGGAAGCCGAGGTTGTTGAGCAACTGGCGTCCCAGCTGCTGGGATCTGGGCAGCGGGATGGTTTTCTGGCGCTGTCGCTCAAGCTGCCTGCCTCGCATGATGAGGTAGTAGGCGGTGAGCTCGTCGGCGGCGAGGCGCTCCTGGACGGTTTCGATCTCCACCGGGGTCATATCGGCAGGTGGTTTGTGCAGAAGCAGCAGATCCGTGTACGGGGTTCCCTCGGCGGTTTTCCACGGCAGCTTTTCGAGCTGGGCCGTCAGCGAGCGCAGCCGGTTCTGGCCTAGGCCTTTGGTGGTCGGATAGATGGGCGTCAGACCGGCCTCCAGGGGTGGCGGCTGTGAATCGAAGGCTCGGTACTCCGGATGGATCATTTCCAGGCCGCTGGGTCCAAAGCGCACCTCGCCGAAGGCCTGTACCTGCGTGCCGGTCTGCAATCCTGCCTGCTGGCGTCGGGAAAAATGAAAGAATCTCAGCCCCAGATAACCGGACCCATCCTCGAGGGTGACCAGCAGGCTGCGCCGGCGCCCGAAAAAGACCTTGGTTGCGACTACCCGCCCGCGAACCAGACACTCCTTTTCTGCCTCGATCCGGCCAAGCGCCGTCACGCGACTGCGGTTCTGGTAGCGGGTGGGGAGGTGGAGCAACAGATCCGAGGTACGAAAGATGCCGATCCGCTCGAGGGTGGCTTTCAGGCTGGGGCCAACGCCTTTCAGGGTGGTGACTGGCAGGTCGGCCTCGGTCGCTCCTGCGGTCACTCCGCCCCGCTGTTTCTCGAGCCTCTCGCCGCCTGCTCGTCGGGACCGCCAGTTTCGGCCTCTGGCTCCGAAAGGTGCATGATTCCTTCCACCTCGACATCCGCTCCCCGCGGCAGATCCGCTACGCCCAGCGCGGCTCTGGCAGGGAACGGCGGCGAGAAAAACTCCTCCATGACGCCGTTGACGGTCTGGAAATCGTCAAGATTCTTCAGATATACAGTGAGCTTCACAATGTTATCAAAACCGCCGCCGGCGGCCTCTGCCACCGCTTCCAGGTTACGGAAAACCTGGCGGGCCTGATCTTCTACATCGCCGGGGACGAGCGTCATGGATTGGGGCTCCAAGGGGATCTGTCCCGACAGAAACACCAGGTCGCCGACCGCCACCGCCTGGGAGTAGGGTCCGATGGCGGCGGGGGCCTCGGCGGTGCTTACGCTGCGTCTGTTGGTGGGTTTGCGATCCTGGCTCATGCCGCTCCGTCAGGCGCTTACCCGATTGATGCTGATGATCCCGCCGGTGACGCGGATGCGCCGCATCACGGCCGCGAGATGGGTCCGGTTTCTCACCGATACCGTCAGGCTCACGCTGGTAACCTCGGCGTTGCGCTCTTCGACGCTGATGTTCTCGACCCCGGCGTCTGCTTCGGCAACGGACGCAGCAATATCTGCGATTACGCCTTTCTTGCGTTGCACCTGAATTCTCAACGCGGTTAGGAACTCTGCCGAAGTCTTGGCGGCCCAATGCGCGGGGATAATATCCCGACCGCTTTGACGGCGGCGGATTTCCACCATGTTGCGGCAGGTTTCCACGTGCACGACGAAGCCCCGGCCGGGCGTCATGTGGCCGACGATGGGATCGCCCGGAATGGGCCCGCAGCAGCGTCCGTAGTTGACCACCAGGCCTTCTCCGCCGCGAATTGCCACAGGACCGATGCTATCTACCGTTATACCCTGGAAATCCGGATCATCCGCAGCCAGCAGCTGCTGGGCGACCACGTAGGCCATCAGCTCGCCGTTGCCGATGGCGGCAAGAAGCTCGTTCAGGCGTCGAACGCCGAAGTCTTTGAAAACCCGGCGCAGCCGCCGAAAGTCGAGATCGTTGATGCTTTTGTTGGCGCTCGCCAGTGAGCGGTTGAGCAGCCGTCGTCCGAAGGCTACGGAGTCTACCTCCTGTTGAACCTTCAGCGCCTGGCGGATGCCCGATCGAGCCTTGCTCGATACCACGAAGGTCAGCCAGTCGGGGTTGGGCCGGGCTTCGGGGGCGGTGATGATCTCGACGTTCTGCCCGCTCTGCAGCTGCTGCGACAGGGGCGCTAGATGGCGATCGATGCGGCAGGCAACGCAGCGGTTACCGATATCCGTATGCACGGCATAGGCGAAATCGACCGGTGAAGCGGACCTGGGTAACTCCAGAATGTCGCCTTTGGGCGTGAAGACGTAAACCTCGTCGGGAAACAGATCGATCTTCAGGCTTTCGATGAATTCCATCGGGTTGCCGGCGCGCTGCTGCAGGTCGAGGAGGTCGCGAACCCACTGGCGGGCGCGCTGCTGGCTGCCCTGAAAGGCATCTTCGGCCGACTTGTACAGCCAGTGACCGGCAATGCCGTTTTCTGCAACGGCATCCATTTGCGGCGTTCTGATCTGCACCTCGATGGGGACGCCGTGCATGCCGAAAAGGGTGGTGTGCAGAGACTGGTAACCGTTCACCTTCGGAATCGCGATGTAGTCTTTGAACCGGCCCGCTACCGGCTTGTATAGATTGTGTACGACCCCGAGCGCCCTGTAGCATTGGTCGACGCCCGGCACCACGACCCTGAATCCGAAAACGTCCATGATCTCGGAGAAAGATTTGTGCTGCGTGCGCATCTTCCGGTAGATGGAGTAAAGGTGCTTTTCCCGTCCCTGTACTTCAGCCTCTATGCCTTCCTGCCGCAGGGCGTCGGTGAGAGATTTGCTCAGTTCGTCCATCAGCTCTTTGCGATTGCCCCGGGCCGCTTTCACCGCCCGTTCTATGCGATCCGCCCGCAGCGGGTAGAGGGCGCGGAAGCCCAGCTCCTCGAACTCGACTTTGATGTGGTGAATGCCCAGGCGGTTGGCGATGGGCGCGTAAAAATCCAGGGTTTCCCGGGCGATACGTTTGCGCTGATCGTTGGACATCACCCCGATGGTTCTCATGTTGTGCAGCCGGTCTGCCAGCTTCACCATGATTACCCGGATATCCTTGGCCATCGCCATGGCCATTTTCTGAAAGTTCTCTGCCTGAGCCTCCGCCCGGCTTCGAAAGATGGTGGATAACTTCGAAACGCCGTCGACGATCTGTGCCACAGACTCCCCATAGCGCGCGCCCAGAACCGACTTGCCTACGCCGGTATCCTCGATGACGTCGTGCAACAGTGCCGCCATGACGGTCTCGTGGTCCATGCGCATCCCGGCCAGGATGTTCGCTACTGCTAGCGGATGGGTGACATAGGGGTGTCCTGTGCGTCGCCACTGGTGCTGGTGGGCCTCGGCTGCGTGATCGTAGGCGGCGCGAACCAGCGCGATCTGCTCGGGCTGCAGGTATTCGGACAGGCGAGCGCAGAGGCCGTCGATGGTGACGGGGGCAGCGTTCTCGGGGAGCCTGGAGTTTTCGGCAAGTCGCGAGACGAAATGGGATTCCGGCTGCTGCGGGCGTTTGGCGCTCTTGCGCTTGCGGCTTTTCCGGCTGCGGGACGTGGGATCGGGCGAAGCGGTGCCCTGGACCTCTTCTGAGGGGCCCTTGGTCGCCTCAAAGCTCGCGGGGTTCGTCATCTCCTATGCCGAAGGACACTTCCAAGACGTCATCCTGTGTGGACGCTTCCTGCTCGTCAAGCGTTTCATGAGAGACGAGGCCCGCTGCGATCTCTCTCAGAGCCAGAACGGTCGCCTTGTCGTTCTCCAGGGGCACGAGGGGATCGGAGCCGAAGCGTCGCATCTGCCGTGCGCGGCGCGTCGCCAGCATCACCAGCTCGAATCGGTTGTCGACGTGGTCAAGGCAGTCTTCTACGGTTATTCGTGCCATATCTAAGGGGTATCCGTTAGCGAGCGCGCGAGTTTAGCGGGGGCTCAGGGTTCTGACAAGAGGTCCCGCAGCAGCGTCTGCAGGCGGTCACGCTGTGGCCGGAGGCGCAGCCTTTCGGCGCGAACGATGCAGCACATGTCGTCCAGGGCCGTCTCGAATGCATCGTTGACGATCAGATAATCGTACTCTGCGTAGTGGGACATCTCCAACCGTGCATTGGCCAGGCGCTCTCTGATCACGGACTCGTCGTCCTGGCCGCGGGTCTCGAGGCGAATCTCCAGGGCGCTTTGGGACGGCGGCAGAATGAACAGGCTGACTGCCTCCGGATATCGCTCGCGGATCTGAATAGCCCCCTGGAAGTCGATTTCCAGGACCACGTCCCGGCCTTCCGCACGCTGCCGATCCACCGCTTCCGCCGATGTGCCGTAGTGGTTGCCGAAGACCTCGGCGTGCTCCAGAAACTCGCCGTTCTCCACCATTTTCCGGAACCTGGCCGCGTCGACGAAGTGATAGTCGACGCCGTTCTTTTCCTGAGGTCGTCGGGTACGAGTGGTGTGGGAAACCGCCACCATCAATCTGGGGTCGCGTTTCAGCAGCGCTGCCACGAGGCTCGTTTTGCCAGCGCCAGAGGGGGCCGAAACAATCAACAAGAGTCCCTGTGTCATGAAAGCATTTATGCCGGGCTTCTGACGGGTCGGCGAGTTTACCTCATGACCGTCAGACGGCCTACCGGGCCAACCCGCTACTCGACGTTCTGCACCTGTTCCCTGATCTGCTCGATGATGACCTTGAGGTCCACCGCGCGTTGCGACGTCTGGGCCAGCACCGATTTCGAGCCCAGGGTATTGGCCTCCCGGTTCAGCTCCTGGGTAAGAAAATCCAGGCGGCGACCGTGGGGTCCCGGGCTTCTGAGGTTGCTTCGTGCCTCCTCGACATGGATGCTGAGTCGGTCCAGCTCCTCGGCGATGTCCGCCCGCTGCGCGAGCAACGCCACCTCCTGCGCCAGGCGCGCAGGCTCCAGCTCTGCGCCAAGGTCGGTGATCCGCTGCTGCAGCTTTGTCTTGAACTGATGAGCAATTGTCAGGCTGTGGCGCTTGATTTCTCCAACCAGCCGATCGATCTCGTCCAGGCGCTGGTTGATGGCTTCGTGAATCTGGCTGCCTTCGCGCTGTCGGTGTTCGATGAGCTGGGTCAGGCAGGCCTCAAACAGGTCCGTGAGCGGGTCCTTCAGCGCCGCTTCCTCCATGGGCGCCTCCGTACCAAGGATGCCAGGCCAGCGCAGTAGATCCATGGGATTGGGGGCAACCACTTCCGGCGCGTCGCGCCTCATCTGTTCCAGAACCGCAAGGATCTGCAGCAACAGCGGCCGATTGAGCTCGAGCTGTGAGGCGCCTTCCGTTCGGTCTACCCGCAGCGTGCAATCTACCTTGCCGCGCTTGAGATGTTTGCGCAGGGTTTCACGCAGACCATGCTCGAGGCCTCTCAGCGGTTCGGGCAGGCGCAGCTGGGTCTCCAGGAAGCGATGGTTTACGCTGCGCAGCTCCCAGGTGAGGACGAGCGCCTGGTGAACGTCCTGAGCGCGTGCGAAGCCGGTCATGCTGTGCAACATGGTGAGTATTACCTGAAGATCGAAAGTCGAGTCTAATGCCTAAACGGTTCGGCTGTCGGACCGAAAGCCTGTCTGACCAGAAGCGCTGTGTGCGCATCGCTCTTACACCGAACCAACGCTTATAATGCAGGCTCCCTCCGGATTGTTGAAGAGAGTTGCCCATGGCCATTGTGCGCCCCAGCGGCCGGTCGCCTGATGAGATGCGTCAGGTGAAATTTACCCGGGGCTTTACCAAGCATGCCGCTGGATCCGTGCTGGTGGAGTTTGGTGACACCAAAGTCATCTGTACCGCCTCTGTCGATCAATCGGTGCCGGGTTTTCTTCGAGGCAAAGGCGTGGGCTGGGTGACGGCCGAGTACGGCATGTTGCCGGGTGCAACCCATACCCGTTCGGACCGGGAAGCGGCGAGGGGAAAGCAGGGTGGCCGCACGCTCGAGATCCAGCGGCTCATCGGGCGATCTCTGCGCAGCGTCGTCGACATGAAGGCTTTGGGTGAACGCACCGTTCGAATTGATTGCGACGTGATTCAGGCCGATGGAGGTACCCGTACGGCGTCCATAACCGGTGGCGCGTTGGCCATGGCAGACGCCCTTCGAACAATCGGGGTTCAGGACGCGTTCAGGGAGTTTGTGGCATCTGTATCCGTAGGAATCTGGCGCGGTGAGCCGGTGCTGGACCTGGACTACGCGGAAGACTCAACGGCGGAAACAGACATGAATGTGGTAATGCTCGAATCGGGAGGGTTCATCGAGGTGCAGGGCACGGCGGAGGGCGCGCCGTTCAGTGATGTGGAACTGGAAAGGATGCTAAGCCTTGCGAGACAGGGAACCCTGTCGCTGGCCCGGCACCAGCGGTTGGCATTTCAGGACCTGCGCTGATGAACGCCGGTGCGTCTGCTCTACTCAAACTGCTGATCGATCAGGAGGTGCTCCGGTTCGGTGATTTCACGCTCAAATCAGGGCGTCAGAGTCCCTACTTCTTCAATCTGGGTGCTCTGCATACCGGTGCGGCAACCCAGCAGCTCGCCGAGTCTTATGCGCAGTGCATGGTGAATTCGGGGCTTTCATTCGACCTTGTATTCGGCCCCGCCTACAAAGGCATACCCATTGCAGTCGCCGTGTCCGAGGCGCTCGCCCGGCTCGGGCGGGATGTTGCCTGGGGGTTCAATCGAAAGGAGGAGAAGGACCACGGCGAACGTGGGCTTTTTGTGGGTGGAAGCATAGCAAGTCGGGTTTTTCTGGTAGACGATGTGCTGACGGCGGGAACCGCTGTGCGGCAAGCGGTCGACCTCATATCCGATGCCGGTGGCACCCTGGTGGGCGTGATCATCGCCATGGATCGGCAGGAACGGGGTGCCGATGAGCGCACCGCCGTGCAGGCACTCCAGGAGGAGCTCGGCGTGCCGGTGCTCAGCCTGCTCAACCTGCAGAATGTGATTGAGTACCTTGACTCGAGCGGTCCTGGAGACAACTATCCGCAGGATCTATTGAAGCGGATACGGGACTATCAGCGGTCCCATTGCGTGCTCACCGAAGGAACGCTGAGATAAGCATCAGATAATCAATATGGGAAAGTCAAAGTTCATGGTTATAGCAGTCTGCCTGTTGCTGTCTCAAGCAGCTCGGGTAGAGGCTGCCGACACTCGCCTGTACCGCTACGTGAATGCCGATGGAAGCCTGGTGATTTCTCACACGATTCCCTCCGATAAGGTAGCCGGTGGCTACGACGTCATCGACGCCGCCAGCGGCCGCCTGCTGGAGCGGATCCCGGCGCAGTTGACCCCCGAACAGCTGGCGATCAAACAGGCCAATGATCGAGAGAGGCAGGCTTGCCTGGACGACCTTGACAGAGTGCATTCGCTCTACAGCCACGAGAAAGAGATCGATCGTGCTCTGGAAGAGGCGCTTGCTTCCATCGACAGCCGCATCAAAAACGCGGAGGCCAATCTGACGAATTTGCGCTCCGAGCAGAAAAAGCTGGAGCGGGAAGCCGCGCAGCTGGAGCGCACGGGCGGTGTCCTGTCCGAAATCCTGGTTAACAATCTCGAGCGCACGCAGATTCAGATCGATACCCTGGACGGTGAGATCGCTCAGCGCCATCGGGAAAAAGTCGGCGCCCGCGAGCGCTTCGCCGAGGACCGCGAGATATTCCTCAATGGAAACTGCCCCGACATGGTAGCCAACTTCTGATCGTGCTCTGAAAACGCCTCGGCCGCGGTTTCTTCAGCGGAAAATGGCTCGCTCCAGGGCTTGCCACTGCTCCTCCCAGCCGGTTGTCGGCAAGGCTCTGAATTCGCTTCTTACGAACTGATTGATCCGCCCTTCAGCGGCTGACAGCATGAGGTTCGCCCCGGCGGAGCTGCCCAGTTCAGGCCCTGGTACCCGGGTTACGGCCCATTCCCGGAGAATCAGCCGCAACTGGGTTTCCAATCGGTCGAATAGCTGACGAACGCGACTACGCAATCTTTCAGTTTCCCCCTGCAGGGCGTCACCCAGGATCAGGCGGGCAAGCCCCGGATTGCGCTCGGCGAACGACAGCAGCAGCCATAGCACCATACGACAGCGCTGCTGGGCGGTGGGCTCCTCCGCGAGAATGCGGTTGATGCGTGAAAACAGGCTCTCCTCGATGAACTCCAGCAGCCCTTCCAGCATCTTGCCTTTGCTGGGAAAGTGGCGGTACAGGGCTGCCTCGGAAACCCCGACCTCGGCCGCCAGGGCCGCGGTGGTGATCCGGGATCCGGGCTTGTTCTCCAGCATCTGCGCGAATGCCTGCAGGATTTCCTGCCGGCGATTGGATTTAGCCATCGCCGGGTTCCGCGGTGATTTTGGTACCGATACCGGCATCGGTAAATACCTCCAGAAGGAGCGCGTGGGGCGCTGTGCCGTCGATGATCTGGACGCTGCTGACACCGGACTGCAGCGCGGAGAGCGCGCAATCCGTCTTCGGCAGCATTCCCTCGCTGATGGTGCCGTCGACTGTCAGCGATCGCACCTGGGAGGCCGTCAGGCTCGTCAGGGTCTTGCCCGCGGCGTCCAGAATGCCCGGGGTATTGGTCAGCAGCAGCAGCTTTTCAGCGCTCAGCGCTTCCGCCAGCTTGCCCGCAACGAGGTCGGCATTGATATTGTAGGATTCGCCCCGCGGGCCGACCCCGATGGGCGCAATGACGGGTATGAAATCGTCCTGAGTGAGGGCGCTGATGACATCCACGTTTACCGACGCCACCTCCCCCACGTGGCCGATGTCGATTATCTCCGGCGCGTTGAGGGCCGGATCCTTATTCCTGAGGGACAGCTTGCGCGCTCGAATCAGGTTGCCGTCCTTGCCCGTGACCCCCACCGCGCGGCCACCGTGCTTGTTGATGGTCGAAACGATTTCCTGATTCACCAGCCCGCCGAGCACCATCTCCACCACGTCCATGGTCTCAGCGTCGGTTACGCGCATGCCATCCACGAAGCGGGTAGGAATGTTGAGTTTGCTCAGGAGGTTACCGATCTGCGGCCCGCCACCGTGAACCACCACCGGGTTCATGCCCACGAGCTTCAGCAGCACGATGTCGCGAGCGAAAGTGTTTTTGAGGTTTTCCTCAACCATGGCGTTGCCGCCATATTTGATCACCAGGGTGGACCCGTGGTAACGCTGGATATATGGCAACGCCTCGGTTAGGACGCTGGAAATATTGCGCGCCTGGTCGTCTGAAATCTGCATGGACTCAGCGGAACTTGAGTAGCTGGGCCCGAAACAGATCCTGGATCCGGTCGAGGGCTTCCTGGCTGTCGGCTTCAAAACGCAGCGACAGGATAGGGCTGGTATTGGAAGGGCGTACCAGCCCCCAGCCATCCGCGTAGTCAACCCTGACCCCGTCAATGGTCGTCAGCGTCCCGTCGCCGAAATCTGCTTCCTTCACCAGGCGTTCCATGATCTTGAACTTCTCGCTTTCGGTACTGGCAATTTTGATTTCAGGCGTGCTGAAGGTGATCGGAAATTGACGGAACAGCTCGTCTGCCGATTGCTCCGAGCCACCCACGATCTCGAGCAGCCTCGCGGCTGAGTAAAGGGCGTCGTCGAAACCGTACCAGCGCTCGCCGAAGCAGATGTGGCCGCTCAGCTCACCGGCCAGCAGCGCCCCGGTTTCCTTCAGCTTTGCCTTCATGTGGGAATGTCCGGTTTTCCACATGATCGGGCGCCCCCCCAGATCACTGATCAGGCTGTTGAGGTGCCTGCTGCACTTCACGTCGTAGATGATGTCTGCGCCGGGGTTGCGCCCGACGATGTCCTGGGCGAACAGCATCAGCAGCTTATCGGCGTAGATGATCTCGCCGCTGCTGGTAACCAGGCCCAGGCGGTCGCCGTCACCGTCGAAGGCCAGTCCCAGGTCTGCTTTTTCTGCCGCTACGACGGTGATGAGATCTTCCAGATTCTCGGGCTCGGCAGGGTCGGGGTGATGATTCGGGAAGTCTCCGTCCACGTCGCAGTAAAGGGGCACCACCTCACAGCCAAGCTGGCTGATCAGCTCCGGCGCGATCACGCCGGCGACCCCGTTTCCGCAGTCGACCACGACTTTCAGGGGCTGGGCCACAACGACATCCTCCAGCACCCTGTCGATGTAGTGGTCGTTGAGCGCGATCTCCTCCAGGTCGCCATCACCTTCCGACAGGCTGTTGGCCTCGATTCGCTCCCGCAGCTTCTGAATGCGGTCGTCGGCCAGGGTTTCTCCAGCCATGACCATTTTGAGGCCGTTGTAGTCGGGCGGGTTGTGGGATCCGGTGATCATGATGCCCGTGCCGGTATCCAGCGTGTAAGTGGCAAAATAAAGCAGCGGCGTCGGCACCTCGCCGATATCCAGCACGTCCATACCGCCTTCCGTAAGCCCACGTGCCAGCTCATCCCGCAGGCCGGCGCTGGAGTGCCTGCCGTCGCGGCCAACGGCGACACGAGTCTGCTTTCGATCTTTGGCTTCAGCGGCGAAAGCGCGGCCGATCCAGTAGACGACGTCCTCGGTAAGGTTGCTGGTCGTGATCCCGCGAATGTCGTAAGCACGGAAAATTTCCGGATCAAGCTTCAAACCCATGTCGATGGGCCCGACATCTTCTGAAACCTCGATACCGAAATTGTCGTCAGCCGCCGGGGAGCCGCTGACATCCAGAAACTCGTCGTCATCACCGGATGCGTGTTCATCCCCGGTTGAGTCGTCGGCGAGAAGGTCGTCGACATCGCTGGTGGTCCGGGCGGGCTCAGCCTCTTTGACCTTTGCCCCGCGCTTTCGCTTGCCGGCCTTCGCCGACGCCTTCTGCGGTTCCTCTCCCCGGTCCGGCCTTCCACCGCCCTTGGCGGCATCAGCCAGTCGGGCGATCTCGCCAGCCGTCTGCCGAAACAGTGGCAGCCTGTAGGTTTCCGGAGTTACGTTTCTCCCGCGCATGACGCGGCCTGCATAGACGAGCAACGCATCGGCATCCTGTTCCAGCTTCCGGTTGAGGCTGGCGAATCCGAACAGAACCCCTCCCAGCATCATGCCCGCGGCCACGCCAAAGGCCATCAGCATGTTCAGGGAGCTGGAAACCTGGCCGACGCGATCCGGGTTCGGGGTGAACATCAGCGACCAGTGTGGGGCGTTCAGCCTGAGGCGCTCCTTCTGGGTACCAGCGCCGGCGTCGCCCCACTCCAGCAGCGTCACGGCGGCAGCGCCTTCGAACCTCTGGTCCAGGTTCAGCTTGCCCAGAGCGGGGTTGAAAGAGCTCAGGGGGGTGAGGAAATAGTCCATGGATACATCAACGAAAAGCACCCCTGCAACGACGCCGTCCTTGAGTACGGAGTGGGCGACGAACAGCTGTGGCCGTTGGCCGCCGATGCCATCCGGGCCGACGTAGGGCTGGGTCTCCGCGCGCTCGATCACGTCCACGGCGACATAGCCGATGCCGATTCGGTTGTTGACCTCGGCCTCGCCTTTGGGAATGAGTTTGACGTTTCGAGCGAAGCTGGCCGCGGCCTGCAGCTCGTCACCGGTGCGGGCCAGGATGGTGTCATCGAAGCTGCTGAAAGCGGCGACCGTTTGCGGCGCAGCCGCCATCGCGCTCACGTGGTTCTGCAGCTCCTTGAGCTTGCCGTTGAAGAACGCCGCATACTGGGCCGTCAGGTTCTCTGCCTGTCTGGCCTGATGGATCGCGTTGCCCGACGCAACCACCTGATAGCCGATCAGCAACATGGCCACCAGCAACCCGGCGACTGCCATGCCCATGATGATCAGTGCATGAGACCAGACGCCGTTACCGCCGGCGGTCTTCCGTTTTCTGACGGGGCTGCTGATCGGCGGTTCGTCGTCGTGGCTATCGGCTTTGGCGCTGTTCAATCGTGCTGTCCTTTTCGCGCTGCTGCTATGGTAGTCGCCACGCGCAGAGTCGGCCACCTTAAGGGCCCCGTCTGCGGGTGCTTGTTGGTTACTCTGCCACGGATTCGGGGTTTGCGGTCGCTAACTGGTCGACAAAACAGGCAACAATCCGGTCCATGATCGCTTCAGCCAGCCGCATTTTGCTGGATTGGGGCAGGTTTTCCTCGCCTCCATCCCAGATGACCGTTACCGCGTTCTCTTCGCTGTTGAAGCCGATTTCGGGGTTGGCGACATCATTGACGACGATCATGTCCATACCCTTGCGCTTGCGTTTCTCTCTGGCGTTCTGGAGGGCATCCTGGGTTTCTGCAGCGAAGCCGACGACGAAGGGTCGGTGCTTGCTGCTGGAAACACCAGCGATGATGTCCGGATTTTCCACCAGATTAAGGTTCAAACCCTTCTTACCGCCTTGCAGCTTCTTGATTTTCTGGTCTTTTGCCTCTTCAGGCCGGTAATCGGCCACGGCTGCAACCCCGATGAAGAGATCAGCCTCCGGTAGCAGTGCCTGTACCTCGTCCTGCATCTGTCTTGCGTTGGTGACCGGTATCGTCTCAACCCCCTCGGGGGGTGTCAGGTTAACGGGGCCGCTGATCAGGGTTACCTCGGCACCCACCCGAAGAGCGGCGGTGGCAAGGGCGTAACCCTGCTTGCCCGAACTCTCGTTGCTTATATAGCGAACCGGGTCAATTGCCTCCCTGGTCGGGCCGGCTGTGATCAGAACCCTTTTGCCCTGCAGGTTGCCCGATCGGGAACCTGAACGAACCGGCGTAGCCAGGCTGTTCCAGTCGGTGAACGAAAGGCAGTAATCGCTGACGGCGGAGAAGAGCGCTTCGGGCTCCTGCATCCGGCCCGGGCCCGTTTCCCCGCAGGCCTGGGGGCCGCTGTCGGGGCCGAGGACAACGCAGCCGTCCTCTGTGAGCCGCTGCAGATTTCTCATGGTGGCCGGATGGTCCCACATGACGTTGTTCATCGCCGGTGCCAGCATTACTGGCGCGCGGCTGGCAAGGCGCAGCGTGCATAGCAGGTCGTCCGCCCGCCCGGCCGCCAGGCGGCTCAGGGTATCGGCTGTGGCTGGGGCGATGATGATCAGGTCAGCCCAGCGGGCAAGCTCGATGTGTCCCATGGCGGCCTCGGCCGCCGCATCCCACAGGCTGTCTCTTACCGGCCGCCCGGAAACCGCCTGCAGGGTAGTTGCGGTGACGAACTGGTGAGCGTTTTCTGTCATCACAACCTGAACTTCTGCGCCGGCTTCCCTGAGACGTCTCACAAGCACCGGCGTCTTGTACGCAGCGATACCTCCGGAAATCCCAACTATTATGCAACGTCCGGCAAGCGTCCGACGCCCGGAAAGCGAATTCTGGCCTGTGCTTTTGGTATCGGCCATGACGGCTCCCGACTGGTAATAGCTTTGGCAAAGATACCACCACCAACCTGCGCCCACTACGATGACTTGGGATGACTTGGGATGACTAGGGGCGACTTGGCGATCGGTGTGCAACCGGGTTAACGGAAATCGGCTAAAAGGCCTATCCAGAGCCCTCACGCTAGAGAACAGATTCCCTATGGGATGGAGACTGGCTTAGAGAAATGGAGATCAGTATGGCGCGGCGCCGGTTACCACCCGCTTCGGAACGACATCCGGCCGAACCCTCGTCCGAACCTTCGTCCGAACCTTCGTCCGAACTTTCGTACGAACCTTCCCCCGACCCGGTTCCGCTGACCTGCTGGCCCAGCGGAGAACGCCCCCGCGAGCGTCTGCTCCGACACGGGTCTGAAAACCTTTCGGATGCCGAGCTGCTGGCCGTGTGCCTCGGGTCGGGAGACGGCAGCATGGATGTGGTGACGTTCTCCAGAAACCTTCTGGTGAGATTTGGAGGTCTGCGGCCCCTGCTGGAAGCGCATCCCCGAAAGCTGGCGGATGTGCGAGGACTTGGCCCAGCCAAGATCGCGTTGCTGAAAGCCGTGGTTGGGTTGGGGTCGCGCCATGCGGAGGCGGGCATCGCCCATCGCCCGCTGCTGACTGACACGGTGGCGGTGCGCACCTACCTTCAGCACAGGCTTTCCGGACTGGATCGGGAGGTCTTCGGCTGCCTGTTTCTCGATACGCGTCATCGCCTGCTGGCTTTCGAAGTGCTCTTTCTGGGCTCCATCGATCGCACCAGCGTGCATCCGAGGGAAGTGCTCAAACAGGCGCTGGTGCACAATGCGGCGTCCGTGGTGCTCGCGCATAATCACCCCTCGGGTAATGCCGAGCCCAGTCCCAGCGATGTGCGCCTCACCGAAGAGCTTCGGCTGCTGCTGATGCGCCTGGAAATCAGAGTTCTGGACCACATCATCGTGGGCCACGGACAGACGGTTTCCCTCGCGGAGCGTGGCTTGGTCTGACCTCCGTCGGTTCCCGCGAGGTTCCCGCGAGGTTGCCCGCTGTTAGGGTCTCTGGTATAAACGCGCCTCTTTTTTTCGGACCATCGAGCCATGTCTCAAGTCTGCCAGGTGACGGGAAAGCGGCCCATGGCTGGGAACAACGTCAGCCACGCGCAAAATAAGACGCGTCGCCGCTTTGCACCAAATCTCCACTATCATCGTTTCTGGGTGGACAGCGAAAAGCGCTTCGTGCGGCTGCGGGTTTCCTCCAAAGGAATGCGCATCATTGATAAGAAAGGCATCGATCAGGTGCTGGCGGAAATGCGCGGTAGAGGCGAAAAGGTATAGGTCTTGCGCCCGGCCGGGGTCCTAATGCAAACCCAACGGCCAAGGCTCCGGCTGGTCAGCAACTGATAACACGGACAACAGACAATGCGGGAAAAAATCAAACTGGTTTCTAGTGCCGGCACCGGTCACTACTACACCACGGACAAGAATAAGCGCAACACGCCGGACAAGATGGAGATGAAAAAGTACGATCCGGTGGTCCGCAAGCACGTTCTGTATACCGAAGCAAAGATCAAGTAGAGGTTTCGGCGAGCTTCGTGTTTCCACGGTCGGTTCCAGGGGCGCTTCCAGGGACCAAGTTGCCGAGGAACCACAGGCGCCCACCGCCAGATTCCTGTCTATCTCCATCCTCATTCAGGTCCTGATTCGGCGAACGGGCTCACACTCAGGTGCCTGAACTTCCAGAAGTCGAAACCACAAGGCGCGGGATCGAACCCTATCTTTACGGACGCCATCTCAAATCCTGGACGATCCGCAACGCGGCGCTTCGCTGGCCGGTGGAAATTCCCCGGACCCTGCGCCACAAGCAGATCCTCGGCGTTGAACGTCGCGCCAAGTACCTTCTGATTCGATTCGACCAGGGCGCCCTCATTCTGCATTTGGGTATGTCTGGAAGCCTGCGGGTGCTCTCTGCGGACGCGCCTCTGCTCAAGCACGACCACGTTGACCTGTTGCTTGACGATGGACGGGTTCTGCGCTTCAACGATCCCAGGCGGTTCGGCAGCATTCACTGGCAGCCTCATCCTGTCATGGAGCACTGGTTGCTGCGGGCGTTGGGTCCGGAACCCTTATCGGATGCGTTTTCCGGCGCTTACCTCAAGGCAGCTGCGCGGCGGCGTAAAGTTGCCGTTAAGAATTTTCTGATGGATGCGCATGTGGTTGTGGGCGTTGGCAATATCTACGCCAACGAGGCCCTTTTCATGGCCGGAATCCGGCCCTCCCTGCGGGCAAGCCGCGTTACCCTGGCAAGCTACGAGCGCCTCGCCGGCGCCGCCAAAGAGGTGCTGCAGCAGGCCATCAACATGGGGGGGACCACGCTTCGTGATTTCGTCAATCAGGATGGTCAGCCGGGCTATTTCAAACAGTCTCTTTACGTATATGGTCGGAGCGGGCAGCCGTGCAAGATCTGCGAAACGCCTCTCAAAGGTCTCAGGATCGGTCAGCGGGCGACCGTTTTCTGCCCGAAATGCCAACGGTCCCAAGGTTTGGGGTCATATCGATGCTAGAGTTGAAGGAGCTGTAGGGATATCCTAGCGATACACGGGCATCGTGCCTGTCGGTTGCACCTTTAGCTTATAGGACGTTGAAAATGAAGCGAATGGGCATGATGCTGCTTTGCCTGACATTGATCGGAACCCCCGGTCTGCGGGCATTTGCGGCTGAAGTAGATCAACCCTCCGCGGGTGAGATGGCTTTGGATCTCGTGGTAGCCCGCCCCTTCGGTGTGGCGATAACCGCGGTCAGTTCAGCGGTCTTTCTGGTGAGCCTGCCGTTTACGGCACTGGCCGGCGGCGTTGGCGAGGCGGCGGACGAGCTGGTCAAAAAGCCGGCGCAGGAAACCTTCATGCGCTGCTTGGGCTGTCGGGTTTCCGGGCGGCATCAGACCCCCCGCTAGAAGCGGCCCCGCGCCAGGCGCAGGCGCCCCGCCATGGGCTTCTACTTCACGTAGGCTCTGACTACGGCCGGGTGGACGAATTGCGAGATGTCGCCGCCCAGGGCGGCGATTTCGCGCACCAGCGTTGAAGAAATAAACGAGCAATCTTTAGACGTTGGCAGAAACACGTACTCGATGTCGGGATCGAGGGACTGGTTCATCTCCGCCATCTGAAACTCATAGTCGAAATCCGTGACGGTTCGCAGTCCTCTCAGGATGAAGCGAGCATTTTTCGTTTTGACATAATTGACCAGCAGCGTGTTGAAACCGTCCACCGAGACCTTGTCGCCGAATTCTGAAACCACCTCACGGCACAGCTCTATGCGATCCTTGAGATCTACACGAGGATCCTTCTGAGCCGATGTCCCTATGGCGACGACGACGTGATCGAAAAGGTTCAGGGCTCGCTTTACCAGGTCCGTATGTCCGTTGGTAATCGGATTGAAAGAGCCTGGATAAACCACCACGTTCATGTCGCATCCCCCAAGGATTTGCGGAAGCGGCGGATGGTATCGACCTAGGCTGTTTGTGGCAAGGAAGCCGGAGCGAGCAACCCGAATCGACTCTCCCCGACGGCGTTTTCCTTCACTTCTGTCGGAGCGCATCGAGGGTGGGCGTCAGGTCATCTTCGGCAAAAGGCGGGTCGAGGAATACGATGTCCCAGGGTTGACCTGCCCTGGCGAGAAATTTGCGGGCGCTGCTTCGGACGATGATGCAGCCGTCTGCATTCAGGCGTGCCGCATTCGCCTGCAGCGCCTTGATCACCTTCGGGTCCCTATCGACGAACGTCACCTCGGCGGCTCCTCGGGAAAGCGCCTCGAAACCCAGAGCGCCGCTGCCGGCGTAGAGATCCAGGCAGCGGCAGTTGGCAACCTCTGCGCGCAGCCAGTTGAACAGAGTTTCCCGCACCCGGCCGAGGGAGGGGCGGAGCCCTGGTGCAGATGGAAAGCTGAGCTTTCGCCCTTTCCACTTACCGCTGATAATGCGTACTTCGTTTGCGGCCATAGTGATGACGGAATAAGTGGAGCCGGTTGTGGTTTCTGCAATTTTTCTGGGGCGCATGTTGATTCAAACGCGGTGAGTGAACAAGAACGTTGAGCGAGACAGAAGAGAACAACGGCAAGGGCGGTTTCTGGAAGCGCCTCAGCTCCAGCCTGGGCAAGACCCGAACCCAGCTGGCGGAAGGCGTCGGAAACCTTATTCTTGGGGAGAAGGAAATCGACCAGGAGGTCCTGGACGATCTCGAAACTGCGCTCCTGCTGACCGACGTCGGCCTCGAGACCACGCAGGAGATCATGGCCGACCTTTCCTTGCGGGTGCGCCGCAAAGAGCTGAACGACACGCTGGCCCTGCACCGTGCGCTTGGATCCTTGCTCAAGGAACTGCTGGATCCGCTGGTAGAACCATTCGAGGTGTCTGGCGCCGACCGCCCGTTCGTGATTTTCATGGTGGGCGTCAACGGTGCGGGGAAGACGACGAGCATCGGCAAGCTTGCGCGCTACTTCACGCAGCAGGGGCTGTCGGTAATGCTGGCGGCGGGGGATACCTTTCGCGCAGCAGCGGTGGAACAGCTGCAGGCGTGGGGAGAACGCAATGACGTGGCCGTTGTTGCCCAGGGGCAGGGCGCCGACAGCGCGTCCGTAGTTTACGATGCCGTGCAGGCGGCGGAGTCCAGAGGCGTCGACGTGCTCATCGCTGACACTGCGGGCAGGCTGCAGGCCAAGACGAGCCTGATGGAAGAGCTGTCCAAGGTCAAACGGGTCGTCCAGCGCCTTAATTCCAGGGCCCCACACGAGGTTCTGCTGGTCCTGGATGCCAGCGTCGGTCAGAACGCGCTGTCCCAGGTTCGGGAGTTCGACGCCGCGGTAGGTGTCACCGGGATTATCCTCACTAAGCTTGACGGCACGGCGAAAGCCGGCGTGGTCTTCGCCATTGCCCGCCAGGTACGCAAGCCCATTTATTTCATCGGCATCGGGGAGGGCATCGACGATCTCAAGCCTTTCGCGGCGGAACCCTTTGTCGACGCGCTGCTGGCGAACGACTGATGTTCAGTGCCAGGGCAAAACTCGAGCATCCACGCGGGTTCTGGCTTTGGGTCGCAATTCTTTATGGGATAACCCCTCCAGGACCCGTGGTGTTGTGAGCCAGATAGAGTTTCATCAGGTGAGCAAGCGTTTCGAGAATGGGCATGAAGCGCTGCGGGATATCACCGCCGCGTTCGAGGCGGGGTCCATGACCTTTCTGACCGGCCACTCGGGTGCCGGAAAAAGCACCTTCCTCAAGCTGCTGTTGTGCCTCGACCGGCCGACCAGAGGGCAGATTCTGGTCAACGGGGTCAATGTGACGCAGATTCCTCCGGTGCGTCTCGCCCACTATCGACAGAACCTGGGGGCGGTATTTCAGGACCACCACCTCCTTACGCACCGTACCGTGTTTGAGAATGTTGCGTTGCCACTGAGGGTGGCGGGCCTCAAAGAAAAGGACATCGGAAAGAGAGTGCGGGCGGCGCTGTCCCGGGTTGGGTTGCTCAGCAAGGAGGGGCTGTTCCCCCGTTACCTGTCAACCGGCGAGCAGCAGCGGGTCGGCATCGCGCGCGCCGTTGTCACGCGACCCAAGATCCTCCTGGCCGATGAGCCCACAGGAAACCTGGACCCTGCTCTGTCTCGAGACATCATGCAGCTCTTCGAGCGATTTCATCAGGTGGGAACCACCGTCATCGTCGCCAGTCACGACCGCGAGCTGATCGAGACGATGGATGCCCGGATCATCGAGCTGAGCCACGGTGCCGTGGTGAGAGATGAGGCTGAATCCGCTTCCGAAGACCTGGCTTCGGATGAGCCCCGTCATGTCGAAGTCTAGGTCCAGTCGCGATCCCTGGCCGCGAAACCGGTCTGGCATCGCTGCCGGCTGCCGCGACCATCTGCGGGTGGCGCGGGAGACACTCCACTTTGTGAGCGCCCGAATAGGCACCAGCCTGCTGGTCTGGCTGCTGGTGGGCATTGCTCTGGCGTTGCCCGCGGGACTGTTTCTCCTGCAGATAAACCTTGGCGCGATGACAGATGCCTGGGACGGTCGACCCGGGCTGTCCGTTTATTTCCAGCTCGATGCCTCTGATCCGGTGGTTCAGGACGTCGTTGAAACCCTTGAGAGCGATGCATCGGTTCACTCGGTTGCGTTCATTTCCCAGGATCAGGCCCTGGCCGAGTTTCAGAGCTATGCCAGCCTCAGCGACGCGCTCGAGCTGCTGGAACAGAACCCCCTGCCGGCTTCGGCCCGTGCGGTGCTGGCGGGTGGCTCGGGTCTGGCTGACCTGCAGCGGCTGGCGAATCTGGTAACTTCAGCCCCCGGCGTCGCCGAGGTCTCAGTGGAGAAAACCTGGCTGGAGCGGGTTACGGAAATCACGCGGGTGATCAGCCGGCTGGGTATCATGCTGGGGCTGCTGTTCGGCGTGGGGGCGGTTCTGGTTACCGCCACCTCGGTGCGCCTGGCGATTGAAGCTCGCCTCGAGGAGCTGCGGGTGCTCAAGCTGGTGGGTGCCACCGATGGTCAGATCCGGCGGCCCTTTCTCTATTTCGGCCTGTTCTACGGGCTGGGTGGGGGGCTGATCCCCGGTTTTCTCGGAGCCCTTTTCGGGATCGGCGGCGTTCTCGGCGTCCTTGGCGCGCTGGTTGCCGCCAGACAGCGCCTCGGAAACTTGGAAATACTGTGAAAACAGGCGCTTAAGGAACCAAACCCGGGTTTAGCAGTCTCACGAAAGGAGTGCTAGAATATTAGGATTAGTGTTACCGGAGGTATCACATGGCTTCTGACGTACTTGCATTGAACGCGCTGTCGCCAGGCCGCGATCTCGACGCTTATATCAATACGGTGAGCGCTATCCCCGTGCTTACCGCGGATGAGGAAAAAGTCCTCGCGGAGCGCTTCTACTACGAGAACGACCTTCAGGCTGCCCGGGAGCTGGTGCTGAGCCATTTGCGGTTCGTCGTTCATCTGGCACGCTCCTATGGCGGCTACGGGTTGCCCCAATCAGACCTCATTCAGGAAGGCAACGTGGGACTCATGAAGGCCGTCAAGCGCTTCAACCCGGAAGTTGGCGTACGGCTTATTTCATTTGCCGTGCACTGGATCAAAGCCGAGATGCACGAATTCATCCTGCGCAACTGGCGCATCGTCAAGGTAGCTACCACCAAGGCACAGCGGAAGCTGTTCTTCAACCTGCGAAGCAGCAAGAAGCGGCTTGCCTGGCTGACCCAGGAAGAAACCCGCACCATGGCCAGCGAGCTGGGCGTCAGCGAAGAAGAAGTGACGCGCATGGAAGGTCGAATGGCCGGCAGCGATCTGTCCTTTGATGGCTTGACTGCGGACGATGATGAGGAAGGCGGAAGCCGCGCTCCTGTTCACTTTCTCGAGCTGGAAGGCGCCGACCCCGCGGACTTGGTTGCGGAAGAGGATCATCGGAAGGTCGCGCTTGAAAAGCTGGGCGATGCGTTGAGCGTTCTTGACGTCCGAAGCCGTGACATCATTCAACGGCGCTGGCTCGACGATGGCAAGGCGACGCTCCACGACCTGGCGGGCAAGTATGAGGTATCGGCGGAGCGTATCCGGCAGATAGAAAAAAATGCCATGCAGAAGCTCAAGGGGGCCATGGCTGCCTGAACGGTGGCCCGCTGGCAGCTGTTCGTCAGCGCCGGAGCCCTCTTCGGCGGGCTGGGCGTCCTTGCCGGCGCTTTCGGCGCCCACGCGCTGGAGGCTCGACTGGGGGCTCAGGCACTGGAAACCTGGGATACGGCCGTTTTTTATCAGCTCGTTCATGCGCTTCTGCTTTTCGCAACGGGCCTCTGGCTCAAGCTCGGTTACACGGGCCCTGACGTGCCCCCGGCCTCCCTTTCCGTTGCAGCCTTCGCTCTGATCGCAGGAATCCTCTTGTTTTCCGGCAGTCTTTACCTGCTGGCGCTGGGCGGCCCCCGCGCTCTAGGCCCCGTTACTCCGCTCGGCGGCGTGGCCTTCGTCGTCGGCTGGCTCAGCCTGATCCCGGCAGCCCGGCGCAGCGCTTCCAGGCGGTGAAGACGCCTCGGATTTCCGGCGCTCCGGTTCAGACCCAGGTCTACGTCCGGCGGCGAGGTCGGATGACCACGGGACAGGCCCGTGCCCTGGAGCAACTCACCGACCGTTACTGCTTGCCTCCTGTGCTCGAACCTGCAGATGCTGAAAGCGCCTTTTCCAGGCCAGGGCCGACGGGGCTCGAAATTGGTTTCGGCATGGGGCAGGCGCTCCTTCGCTGGGCGGTTGAACGGCCGGACTGGAATCTGTTCGGCGTCGAGGTCTACCAGCCGGGAATTGGCTCGCTGCTGCTGGGTCTGGAGCGTCAGCAGCTGACCAATGTTCGGGTATTTGAAGCGGCCGCCGAAGACGTCCTGGCAAAGTCCTTCGGTGCCTCAAGCATCGATGAGGTTCGAATCTTTTTTCCTGACCCTTGGCCCAAAAAGCGTCACCACAAGCGGCGGCTCATTCAGGGTGCGTTTGTCTCTGTGCTGGTGGACCGGTTGCGACCGGGGGGCCGGCTATGGCTCGCTACGGACTGGGAGCCCTATGCCCGCTGGATGCTGAACGTGCTGGAGGCGCAGTCGGAACTCGTCAGCGAATCGGCAGCCAGCGGAGATCTTTCTCAGGGGGCTCATCAGCGGCTCGAGACGCGCTTCGAGGCCAGAGGCAAACGCCTCGGTCACAGGGTCTGGGATCTTGTTTACTACAGAAAGCGCTGCAGCACGGCATCAAGGTGACGATACCCGAACGCCGTGGTGGCGATTCTGTCGTTTCGCATCAGCCCCATCTCCGCCAGCTCGGACCAGGTGGGTTCGAGGCTGGAAAGTGGGAGCCCCGTGCGCGCCGTGAAGCTATCCGCGCTCACCCCATCGGTGAGGCGAAGCGCATTCATCAGAAACTCCAGGGATATTTCAACATCGCTCACGGCGCGTTGCCTCGTCTCGAGCGGCTCGGCAAGATAAACGCGCGGCTGAGCCGGCTTGCTGGTTCGCACGATCTCTGGCCCTGACGGCCCACCGCGGGTCAGCTTGCCATGGGCGCCGGCACCGATGCCGATATAGTCGCCGAAGCGCCAGTAGTTGAGGTTGTGTTCGCACTTATGACCTTGCCTTGACCAGGCGGAGACCTCGTAGCGTTGGAAGCCTGCGGCGGTCAGTCGCTCGCGGCCGCTGGCCTCCATGACCTCCACCTCCCCCTCGGCGGGAAGCGGTGGCCTGCGTCTGGCGAATTCGGTTTTAGGCTCGATGGTCAGCTGGTACCAGCTGATGTGTTCCGGTCCCAGAGCCAGTGCGCGCTCGAGGTCGTCCATCGCCTCGGCCGACGTCTGCTCCGGCAGCCCGTACATGAGATCCAGATTGACGTTCTCGAACCCCCCCGCGCGAATGCGTTCGAACGCGGTGCAGATTTCGCCGGGCCCGTGAACTCGTCCCAGTTGCTTCAGTTGAGCGGGGTCGAAGGATTGAGCCCCGAGGCTGATGCGGTTGATGCCTGCCTCGCGGTAGGCTGAAAAATCCTGATATTCGACTGTCCCCGGGTTCGCTTCCATGGTGATCTCCGCCTCTGGATTCAGCCATGGGTGCAGGTGCACCAGCAGCTTCTCGAAGGTGCCCGGATCGAAAAGGCTCGGTGTTCCGCCGCCCAGAAATACGCTGGTGATTCCCCTGGTCGGCACCGCTTGCAGCGCGGTGCTTGCGTCCATGACGAGCGCCTTCAGGTAACCGGTTTGATCGAGGTTCCCCCGCACCGGGTGCGAGTTGAAGTCGCAGTAGGGGCACTTGCGCACGCACCACGGAAAGTGCACATAGAGAGACAGCGGCAGGCTCACGGGTGGTGGCGCAGCATCTCGAGGAGCAGAGCGCTGGCCTGGCCGCGGTGGCTCAGGCGGTTCTTATCTTTCGGGGCCAACTCCGCGGCGGTACGGTTCAATCCGGAGACGAGAAAATGGGGATCGTAGCCGAAACCGGAAGATCCCCGCGCGTCGGCTAGAATCCGGCCGTGCCAGCTGGCGGTGGCAATCAACGGCGCCGGGTCCGTTGCGTGTCGGAGATAGACCAGCGCGCAGTAAAAGTGGGCAGGCGGAAGGCTGATGCCGGAGAGGTCTGCGAGCAGTCGTGTGTTGTTTTCAGCGTCGGTTGCCGACTCCCCCGCGTAGCGGGCGGACCGGATTCCGGGCTTGCCTTCGAGGCAAGGAACGACCAGACCGGAGTCATCCGCCAGCGCGGGCAGCTGGGCAACCCTGCAGACGTGCCGGGCCTTGATGATGGCATTTTCCACGAACGTAAGCCCGTCCTCGGCTGCGCCTTCGATCCCCAGATCGCCCTGGCTCACGAGATCCATGTCCACAGCCGCCAGCGTCGCAGCCAGCTCTTTCAGCTTGCCCCGGTTGCCGCTGGCCAGGACCACTTTCATCGGCCGTCCCAGTACATCTTCTGCTGAAACTTCAGGCGCCGATCCGAACCGTCCGGTGGCGTGATGTCCACTTCGAAGCGCAGCACCTCCCGATCCGTGTGCTTAACCTGCGCCAAATAATAGATGGCTGGCCCCTCACGGACCTCCCGAAAATCGATTGGCTGCCGCTGGCTCAGCAGGTTGATGATCGTGCCGGTAATCTCCACTGCCACCGCGTTTCCTGCTTCATCCAGCACCGAGATGTTCAGCATCGCCCGATCCCGCCCTCTGGTTATCTCGTAGCGGGCGGCTATGTCTGGTTTCAGAAAGGAGGTTGGTACCAGCACGTAGTGCGCTTCCCACGGGCCCAGCTGCTGCTTCTGCTCGGCGATTGCGTTCAGGCATGTGCTTGCCAGAACCAACGCCAGTGCCGAAGCGATCATTGAATTCCTGGTGATGGTCATTGAGCGGCCCCTTGTGCGTGCGGGCGTCCCAGCCGGTAGAAGGCGTAGGTGCCAAAAAAATTCGGGAAGCGATTCATCAGCGGTCGATTGGTGTGATTGGCATCGGATACGAAGCGCTCGATGATCCGCAGCGACTTCTCCGAGCACAGGCGCTCGAAATCGTCGAAAGTACAAAGGTGGATATTGGGCGTGTCGAACCAGGAATGGGGCAGATGCTGTGCCACCGGCATCCGCCCGTGGAGCGAAAGCTGCGCCCTGCATCGCCAGTTGCCGAAGTTGGGGAAGGTAACCACGCACTCTCTGCCGATGCGTAGCATCTCGTCCAGGGTCTTGTTCGGCTCTCTGACCGACTGCAGCGTTTCGGTCATGACGACCATATCGAAACTGTCGTCGGAAAAGTTGTTCAGGCCTTCATCGAGATTCTGCTCGATCACGTTGACGCCCTTTGCCAGACAGGCAGTGATGTTGCCCGGATCGATCTCGAGCCCGTATCCGTTTACCTGCTTGTTTGCCTGAAGATGTTCCAGCAGCTCTCCGGTGCCGCAGCCGAGGTCCAGCACCCGGGCGCCAGGTGCGATCAGTTCTGCAATGATCGCCAGGTCAGCCCGCATTTCGAATCTCTTCAGCCAGCCTGTTGAGATAGGTTTTCAAAACATCGAAGTATCTGGGTATCGGCAGCAGAAAAGAGTCGTGGCCGTGCTCGGACTCGATGATCGCGCTGGCGACGTTGCGCCTCGCCTCCACGAGAGCATCCACAATCTCCTTGGCGCGTGCTACAGAGAAGCGCCAGTCGGAGGTGAAAGAAAGTATCAGGAATCTGCATTTGGCGCCGCTCAGCGCCTTGACCAGATTGTCCTCGTAGTCGCGTGCGGGATCGAAGTAGTCCAGCGCCCGCGTCATCAAAAGGTAGGTATTCGCGTCGAACCGGCTGGAAAATGACCGGCCCTGGTGGTGCAGGTAACTCTCTACCTGAAATTCCACGTCTCGGCCCCGGCTCAGGTCTCCGGATTTCAACTCACGGCCAAACTTCGTCCGCATGCCGTCATCGGAAAGATAGGTCACGTGGCCCACCATTCGCGCCAGCATCAGCCCCAGGTTGGGGTTGGCGCCCACCGACCGATAGTTGCCACCGTGAAACTCGGGGTCGGACGTGATGGCCTGCCGGGCGATTTCGTTGAACGCAATGTTCTGTGCAGACAGCTTTGCGGTGCAGGCGATGAGCAGCGCAGCGCGCAGCCGTTCGGGTTGATCTATTGCCCACTGCATGGCCTGCATGCCTCCCAGGCTACCGCCGATGACTGCGGCGAAGCACTGGATGCCCAGGTGATCTGCAAGCAGGGCCTGACTGCGCACCCAGTCGGACGCGGTGACCATGGGAAAGTCTGGGCCGTAGGGTTTTCCCGTCGCCGGATTCTCCGACAGTGGACCCGTGCTGCCATGGCAACCGCCGAGGTTGTTCAGGCTCACCACGAAAAAATTTGACGTATCGATGGGCTTGCCCGGGCCGATGCAGGCGTCCCACCAACCCGGTCTGGTATCTGTCGGGTCATGGTATCCGGCCGCGTGATGGTGTCCGGAGAGCGCATGACAGACGAGGATGGCGTTGGATCGATCCGCGTTCAGGTTGCCGTAAGTCTCGTAAACCAGCTCGAATTCCGGCAGGGTCTCGCCGCACTGAAGGGAAAAGGGGGCGTCCCAGCGGAATTGCCGGGTTTCGATCAAACCCACCGAATCTTTAGGAAGAGCCATCGTCATGCGTGGCACGGCTGCTTGTGAAAAGGGACGGCGAGTCTAAAGCAACGCCTCCGAAGCCATCAAGACGCCAAAAAAACGCTCGCGTGCTCCGAGCCCTCGGTAACTCAAAAAAGGGACATGAATATCTGGGGCAGCACGCGCTCAATGACGCCAAGCACCAGAAATACCAGAATCGGCGACAGATCCAGCCCACCCATGGCAGGCAGCAGGCGCCGGGCGGGCGCCAGCAGCGGCTCGGTAATCTGGTTCAGCAGCAGAAGGGCCGGATGGTAGTTTCCCGGAGCGATCCAGCCGGCGATGATCACAATCAGGATGGACCACCAGAAAATTCGGATGCAAAGCATCAGAGCCTGAAGCACCCCGGAGGCCAGGATGATGCCTACGCCGCCTGCATAGCCGCCCTGCAGGGCCGTTAGAGACATGATGAGAATGATCTCGGACAGCACGGCGGCCAGAAATGCCGCGAAGTCCAGATTGCGGAAGCCGGGCAGAACAACTCTGAGCGGGCGAAGTATCGGGTCGGTGATCTTTACGATGCCTTGTGAGACCGGATTGTAGAAATCAACCCGGCAAGCCTGCAGCAGAAAGCGGGCGACAAACAGAAAGCTGACGATCTGCAGGACAAAGCTGATCACATAGTTGAGCGCGTCGTTCATCGGCGGCCGAATTCCTCTGCAAGTTCACGGGACCTTTCCGCGGCGCCGGCAAGAGCTCGTTCTATGACGGCCCGTGAGTCGGCTGCATCTAGTATAGAGAGCGCGCGTTCCGTGGTCCCCCCCGGTGAGGTGACGTTCCTGCGCAGCTGAGCCGGTGGCTGGCCTCCCTGCTTCGCCATCAGAGCGGCTCCGTAAGCGGTTTCTAGGGTCAGCGAGGTGGCCGTGTCGCGATCCAGGCCCAGGTTGGTTCCCGCTTCCACCATGGCCTCCATCAGGTAGAAGAAATAGGCCGGTCCGCTGCCCGAAACGGCAGTGACCGCGTCGAGGAGTGTTTCGGCGCTTACCCATACCGTCTTCCCTGCCGCGCTGAGGACCGCCTCTGCCGCCGCATGCTGAGCATTGCTGACGGCCGCATTGGCGAACAGGCCTGAAATCCCGGCCCCTACCAGTGCCGGCGTGTTGGGCATGCAGCGCACGATGGGCTGGTTGCTGCTGCTCCAGGCCTCCAGGCTCTGCAACGGAACGCCCGCCGCGATGGATATCAGCAGCTGAGACCTGTTGAGCTGCAGACCGGACAATACGTCACCCAGAACCTGAGGCTTCACGGCCAGTACCACGATCTCGGCATCTGCAACTGCCTGGTCGTTGGACGCCGCGGTGATGATGCCGGTGCTCTGAAGGGCTTCCAGCCGCGCGATCACGGGGTCGCTTGCGCGAATCCTGTCGGCCGGGTGGCCGCTGTTGATGAGGCCCGTGATCAGGCTTCGAGCCATATTGCCGGCGCCGATAAAGGCGATGGTCTGCTTGCTCACGACGGTCTCCCTGTACCGATGGTCAGTTTCTGTCGCCGAAGACGGCGGTACCGATGCGCACGTGAGTAGCACCGGCCGATATGGCCGCCTGAAAATCCCCACTCATGCCCATGGAGAGTGTATCCCAGTGCGGGCCGGCGTTCTTTCGAAGTCCTTCCCAGAGCGTTGCCAGACGTTGGTAGCCGTCTTCGGGATTCGAGTTCTGCTGCAGAATCGTCATGAGCCCTCGGGCGCGCAGGCGAGGCAGCGCGCCCAGGATCTGCAGCAGCGACCCGACCTGGTCAGCCGCAAGACCGGCTTTGCCGGGGTCCTGGTCGATGTTCACCTGCAGGCAAACGTCGAGGGTTTTGTCGGCAGGGCACTGGTTGGACAGGCGCCGGGCCGTCTTTTCTGCTGAAACGGTATGAACCCATTGGAAGTTCTCCGCGATAAGCCTGGTCTTGTTGGACTGTATGGCGCCGATGAAATGCCAGGTTGCGCTCAGATCCCTTAGGCTGTTGATCTTTGGAATCGCCTCCTGAAGGTAATTTTCGCCGAAATCCGTAACTCCAGCCGCAAAGGCGGCGCGGATCAGATCCGCGGGCTTGGTTTTGGAAACGGCAATGAGGTGGACTTCACCGGGATCGCGCCCGCAGCCTTTCGCCGCGTCGGCGATCTGATCCCGGACGGTTCGTACGTTTTTTGCCACTTCTGGGGAGATGGACCGCAATCTCTTTGTGCCAACGGTGTCGCAGAATTCGCACCTGGGTCGACTCGGGGCGATTACAGCGTGGTTTATGGGTGAGGCTGATAATACTATAAGGAAAACCCATTCAGAGCAGGGATCGCTCATGGACATCACTGAACTCCTCGCGTTCAGCGCCAAGCAGGGTGCATCGGACCTTCATCTTTCTGCCGGACTGCCACCGATGATTCGCGTCGATGGCGACGTGCGCCGCATCAACCTGCCGCCGCTCGAGCACCAGCAGGTACACGCTCTGATCTACGAGATCATGAACGACAAGCAGCGAAAGGACTTCGAGGAATTTCTCGAAACTGACTTTTCGTTCGAGGTGCCCGGCGTTGCCCGCTTCAGGGTCAATGCGTTCAATCAGAACCGCGGAGCCGGAGCCGTATTCCGGACCATCCCCTCCAAAGTTCTGACCATGGAAGACCTTGGTATGGGCCAGGTCTTCAAGGATGTATCCATGATGGCCCGGGGCCTCATTCTGGTGACGGGCCCTACGGGGTCCGGCAAGAGCACGACCCTCGCCGCGATGATCGACTACATCAACGACAATCGATACGACCATATACTCACCATCGAGGATCCCATCGAATTCGTTCATCAGAGCAAGAAGTGCCTGATCAACCAGCGCGAGGTGCATCGGGATACTCACGGGTTCAGTGAAGCCCTGCGTTCCGCGCTGAGAGAAGATCCGGACATCATTCTGGTTGGCGAGATGCGAGATCTGGAAACCATACGCCTTGCGTTGACCGCGGCTGAGACGGGCCACCTGGTGTTCGGAACGCTGCACACCACCTCCGCGGCCAAGACCATCGACAGGGTCATCGACGTCTTCCCGGCGGAAGAGAAGGACATGGTCCGCTCCATGCTGTCGGAATCACTGCAGGCGGTCATTTCCCAGACCCTTCTGAAGCGGGTCAACGGCGGTCGCATCGCGGCGCACGAGATCATGATCGGCACGCCTGCCATCCGTAACCTCATCCGCGAGGACAAGGTCGCGCAGATGTACTCCGCCATCCAGACGGGCGCGTCGCTCGGTATGACAACGCTCGACCAGTGCCTCAAGGACCTGGTGCAGAAGCGGGCGATTTCCCGGGAAACTGCCAAAGAGAAGGCTAAGATGCCGGACGAGTTTTAGGCGGTTTGATCGCTGGTCCCGAAGCTGGTCGGGCCTTCGGAAAGCATGGCAAAGCTGGAGATTAGTTTATGGAATTCGACAAGCTGCTTAGGCTGGTAGTAGAGAAAGGCGCTTCGGATATGTTCATCACGTCCGGCAAGCCGCCCATGCTTAAGATAAACGGCAAGCTCTATGCCGCCGGTAAGAACAACCTGTCCCCGGATCAGTCCCGAGACATGGTGCGCGGCGTCATGAATAAGGATCAGCGCGAGGTCTTCGACAAAGAGCACGAGTGCAACTTTGCCATCAACACCGCCGGTCTGGGTCGATTTCGAGTCAGTGCCTTCTACCAGCGGAACCTTGCCGGCATGGTGCTGCGTCGCATCGAAACGAACATTCCGACCATCGATGATCTCAACCTTCCGCCGATCATCGCGGATCTGGCGATGACCAAGCGGGGCCTCATCATCTTCGTGGGCGCGACCGGCACCGGTAAGTCTACGTCGCTGGCGGCGATGATCGGACACCGTAATGAGAATTCCTCCGGACACATCATCAGCGTCGAAGACCCCATCGAATTCATTCACCAGCACAAGGGGTGCATCATCACGCAGCGGGAAGTGGGGGTAGATACTGAAAGCTTCGAGGTCGCGCTGAAAAACACGCTGCGTCAGGCGCCCGATGTGATCATGATTGGTGAGGTGCGCTCGCGGGAAACCATGGACCACGCCGTGGCTTTCGCGGAGACAGGGCACCTGTGCCTCTGCACGCTGCACGCCAACAATGCAAACCAGGCGCTGGATCGAATTCTGCATTTCTTTCCCAGCGATCGTCACACGCAGGTATGGATGGACCTCTCCCTCAACCTGCGGGCCATGGTTGCCCAGCAGCTGTTGCCGACGGTAGACGGCCAGGGTCGTCAGGCAGCCATCGAGGTGCTTATCAACACGCCGCTGGTGTCGGACCACATCCGCAAGGGCGATGTGCACCTGCTGAAGGAGCTGATGAGCAAGTCTAACGAGCAGGGCATGCAGACTTTCGATCAGGCGCTCTACAAGCTTTACAGTGAGGGCGAGATCACCTACGAGGCAGCGCTTGCTCATGCGGATTCGCCCAACGATCTTCGCTTGATGATCAAGTTGGGTGCCGACGCCGATTCCGATCCGATGGCGATTGGCGAGGGGCTGACGATGGAAGAGGAACCTTCGGACCCAGCCCTCAGCTTCCGTCGCTGATCTCACGCTTCGCGCGAGCTTCGCCCGAGCTTCGCGCGAGCTTCGCGCGAGCTTCCCTCGAACGCGCTCAGGTTGGAGGCGTTGGCGGGGTTCCGCTGTCGGGTTCCGCCAGCCAGGTCTCGGCGATCAGTGCTGCCGCCAATTCATGTGACCGATCCGAATCCGTTTCGCGGGATGCGTGGCTGCTGAGTCGCTCATCCACCATCTGCACCTCCCTTTCGCTTCGGCGCGCCAGCGCGGCTCCGAATTGGCGCGCGCGGCCGGACATCTCGCTCTCACTGTCGTCCATATTGAGGGGCAGCCCGACCAGCAGAGAAACCGGCTGCCATTGATGAATCATCTCTTCGATCTCGTTCCAGTCCGGCCTGCCGTTCCGGGCCTCCAGGGTCTTGAGCGGGTTTGCCGTGCGGGTAATCGACTGTCCCACCGCAACGCCGATGTGGCGCAGGCCGAAATCGAATGCCAGAACGTAACCTGATTTCATCGCGAGGCCCGGAAATTCAGGCGTGACCAGCCTGGCCTGAAATCAGGCGGAAATCGATACCCAGAACCTCAGCCGCCTTGTTGACCCGGTCTTCGAAGGGGGTCTCGAACAGAACGGGCCTGCTGACAGGGCAGGTCAGCCAGGCGTTTTCCTTGATCTCGCTTTCCAGCTGACCTTCGCCCCAACCGGCGTAGCCCAGCGCCACGAGGTAGTGGAGAGGCCCACGACCTTCGGCGATTGCCTCGAGTATGTCTCTGGCGGCGGTTAGCATCAGGCCGTCCCCAAGGTCCAGAGAGGTCTCGAAGTCTCTGTCGTCGGTGTGCAGGATGAAGCCGCGCTCGGTGGCCACAGGCCCGCCATCGAGCACCGGTACATCGATGGACACGGCGCTGGAATCCAGGCCTATCTGCGAAAGCAGCTCCACCAGCGTGAGCTCGCCCGGCTTGTTGATCACCAGGCCCATGGCCCCGTCCGCATTGTGCTCGCATATGTAGGTGATGCTGGAGCCGAAGTAGCTGCCAGTCAGGCCGGGCATGGCCAGCAGAAACTGGTTTTTAAGAGACGTATCAGCTGCCAAGGCGGTTTCCAGCTCGGGAGAACTGCCAGGTTCTGATGATCTCCAGCTGATCGTAGTGCTTTCGCATCTCCACTGGGAAATCCGGATAAGGGGCGGCGAGCCGGACGATGCGAAGTGCAGCATCGTCCAATGATTTTGTGCCAGACGATTCCAGAACGCGAACCTCTTTTAGGGTGCCATCGTAGCTCAATACAACCAGCAGTCGTAGGTCGCCGCTTGCCGCGCTCGACGGATAATTGGCGTTACCGATTCTTTCAACCTTCTGGCGCCACGCGTTCAGGTAGGCGGCTTCCGTTGCGGTTTTTGTCGAGACGCTGGTAAGGCGCTTAACCCGAGGCGCCTTTGCCTGAGCCTGCTGCTCCTGAGCAATCCTTGCCTCGAGGCTGGCGATCTCCTGGGCGAGCTCGTCGTAGGATAGATTGCGGGCATCCAGCGGGGACACGACCTCCTCTTCAGGGATCTGGTCCCGGGCAGTTACCTCATCCTCAGCCGCGCTCTGGGTGGTCAGCAGTGCCCGCTGACGAAAATCGATGGCCTCGGATCGAGCCAGCGGATCCGGCGCGATTTCTTCCAGCCTGTTGGCGTGAAAATCCGTTTCCTGTTCCGCGGTGGTTTCCAGCACCTCCGCCTCCGTCCCGCTGCCCTGCTGATTTGACTGGGCGATGAAGTCCGCGTCCTCTGGCGCCTCGAGATCGCTGTACTGTGCCAGGGTGACCTCGATGGTCGGAATGTCGGCCTGGTTGACGTTGGCAGAGAAACTGACGCCCAGAATGGCCGCCGCGTGAAGGGAAACGGCCAGGAACAGTGTGAAGGTCAGCCTGTCTCTGGGTGTAACGCTGATGGAAGCCATTCAAGCAAGCTTAGCCGCTATGGTGTCCATGAGCATATCGCCGATATCCAGAGAAAACTGTGCATCCAGTTCGCGGATACAGGTTGGGCAGGTCACGTTCACCTCGGTGAGATAGTCGCCGATGACGTCGATGCCTACGAAGATCAAACCCCGGCGCTTTACCTCCGGGCCAATCTGCGTGGCGATCCACCGATCTCTTTCGGTCAGCGCCTGACCGACGCCGGTTCCGCCCGCGGCCAGATTGCCCCGCGCCTCGCCGGCCATGGGTATTCTCGCCAGCGCGAAAGGTATCGGCTCACCGTCAACCAGCAGAATGCGTTTGTCACCATCGGCAATCTCCGGCAGGAACAGCTGTCCCATGATCTGCTCTTTACCGCCCTTTGTCAGCGTTTCCAGCACGACGCCAAGGTTCGGATCGTCCTCCATGATTCGAAACACCGACGTCCCACCCATCCCGTCAAGCCGCTTGAACACTACATTCTTGTGCTCAGACTGAAAGGCTCTCAGCACGTCCTCTCGGCGGCTGACGACCAGCGGTGGGCAGCACTCGGGAAACGCGGTGGCAAAAAACTTCTCGTTGCAGTCCCGAAGGCTCACAGGTTTGTTGACCACCATCACCCCGGCGTCCTCCGCCCGCTCCAGGAAGTAGGTGGTATAGATGTACTCCATGTCGAAGGGCGGATCTTTGCGCATCATGATGACGTCGAGTTCCGCCAGCGGGGTCAGCACGCCGCCCCCCATCTCGTACCAGGGCTCCAGGGCGTCAGCCGGGTCCAGGGATTCCGCGAAGGCGCCCAGCAGCCGCAGAGGGTGCAGATACCCGTAAACCTGCCCTTGGTGAAGCAGAAGGTCGTCCTGTCCGACGAAGAAAATCTGCCATCCGCGACGCATTGCCGAGCGGATCATGGCTAAGGTGCTATCTTTCTTAAGAGACAGGCTCGGTATGGGATCCATGACGAAAGCGATTCGCACATCTGTGCGTGATTCGGGTCCATCGGCATCGGATGCGGAGTTTGTCATGGATCTATCTGGGAAAAGGCTGATGAGGAGCGCTAAAAGTACCGGTATGGGTACGGGGCGGCAACCGAAATGCGAACGAATTCCCTTTCTGATCCGATGCTTATAGATCGTTTCGGAGCAATCGTGATAAAACGCTCAGGCGCAAGGGCCACGACTGCGTCTACGGCCGAGCCGTAGCGCGCTGTGATGGCTGCTGGCTGCAACGGACGGCAACAACCACCTGACTCGGGAGTGTTGGACTGACATGGAAGAGGATCTGAACGGCGTCAAGGTCCTGGTGATCGACGACAGTAAGACCATTCGTCGAAGCGCGGAAAATCTGCTCACCAAAGAGGGCTGCGACGTCATTACCGCCACGGATGGTTTCGACGCCCTTGCGAAGATTGCTGATTCCCGGCCGGAAATCATCTTTGTTGACATCATGATGCCCCGCCTGGATGGCTACCAGACCTGCGCGCTGATCAAAAACAACAGTGAGTTCAAGGCAACGCCTGTGGTGATGCTCTCGAGCAAGGACGGGCTTTTTGACAAAGCCAAGGGCCGAATCGTGGGGTCGGAC
Source organism: uncultured Pseudomonadales bacterium (assembly GCA_947258825.1). Lineage (GTDB taxonomy): Bacteria > Pseudomonadota > Gammaproteobacteria > Pseudomonadales > Azotimanducaceae > UBA7803. Next base: position 19,793 of record CAMYJX010000004.1, on the reverse strand, counting down.
CGGTATATCACCAAGCCGTTCAGCAAGGAAGAGCTGCTGGGCACCATACGCACCCTGGTGCACTGATACGAAGGGGCGGACTGATCATGGCACGGATTCTTGTTGTCGACGATTCCCCGGCGGAAACCCACAATTATGTCAACATACTCGCCAGACATGGCCATCAGGTGCTTACCGCCACCAGCGGCAGCGACGGCATAGATCTGGCCTCCGCCGAGCAGCCCGACGTTATCCTGATGGATGTTGTGATGCCGGGAATCAACGGTTTCCAGGCGACCCGTCAGCTGACGCGTGACAACTCCACCAGCCACATCCCCGTGATCATCGTCTCCTCGAAGAGCCAGGATGCGGATCGGGTCTGGGGCGAGCGACAGGGTGCCAGCGGTTATCTCACCAAACCGGTGAACGACCGCATGCTCGTGGACGCGGTCAATGACGTGCTGAGCGTTTGACACCATGGCTCAGAAGCAGGCTCTCGACATTCTCAGACAGATTCAGGCGGCTACCTTTCGCAACGCGGCACAGCTGCCCCTGAAGCAGGATGCGCATCCCGAATGGCAGGGGATGGGGTTTCAGGTGGGCGGTCTGCGTCTGGTATGCACCATGGGCGAGATCAGCGAGGTCTTGAAGATTCCCAGGGTCACCCCCCTGCCCGGCGTGAAATCCTGGATTCTGGGCGTCTCCAACATACGCGGCCGGCTTATCCCGGTGATCGACCTTCACGAATATCTGGGGATGTCGCCAACGTTGCCCATGGTTCAGTGGCGGGTGCTGGTGGTCGAGGACGAAAACCTGGTAGCTGGTCTGATGGTAGAGCAGTCGCTGGGCATCCAGCATTTTCTCAAAGATAGTTTTGAAGAGGCCTCATTCGAGGCCCTTGGCGCTCTGCAGCCCTATGTCAGGGGCGCCTTTCGGCATGGTGGGCGGGTCTTCTACGAAGCCCACCTGAAATCAATTCTGAAGGACGAAAAGTTCTTCGATGTTGCGGAACTGAAACAATAAGCGGGTTACAGGGATATGAAATCAGGAAAGTTGTCGCCGTTGCAGGTGGTCTTGTTGATCATGCTTGCGGGCACCATGGCCGGGATGGCTTACGTGATCCTCACGGACGAAACCGCCATCATCAACAATACCAGCCTCATTTTTGCGGTCGCCGGCATGGTGTTGGTCGCCGTCATCGCGGTGGTCATGATCCGCGATACGCGCAAGCAGCTGGAAGAGCAGGCGTCTCAGAATGAGCGCAACCAGGCTGCGATATTGCAGCTGCTGGACGAAATCGCCGATCTTGCCGAAGGTGACCTGACGATTCATGCTTCGGTGACCGAAAACTTTACGGGCGCCATCGCGGATTCGATAAACTTCGCCATTGACCAGATGCGCGGGTTGGTCTCGAACATCAACGATCTCTCCGTGCAGGTCGCCAAGGCTGCCTCGGAAACGCAGTCTACGGCCAGCAATCTGGCAAGCGCCGCGGAAAATCAGGCTAGAGAGATCGGGGCTGCATCTCAGGCAATCAATGAAATGGCCGTTTCAATCGATCACGTATCATCTAACGCTGCGGAATCCGCGGCTGTGGCCGACCGTGCGGTGGAGATTGCCAACAAGGGGTCCGACGTGGTCCAGGATACCATCACCGGCATGGACACGATTCGCGGTCAGATTCAGGAAACCTCCAAACGCATAAAGCGGCTCGGCGAGTCCAGCCAGGAGATTGGCGACATCGTCTCATTGATCAACGACATTGCAGACCAGACCAACATTCTCTCTCTCAACGCCGCAATTCAGGCATCAATGGCCGGAGATGCTGGCCGGGGATTCGCCGTGGTTGCGGATGAAGTACAGCGGCTCGCCGAGCGTTCCTCGGCGGCCACCAAACAGATTGCGGCGCTGGTGAAGACCATCCAGACGGATACGAACGAGGCCGTTATCTCCATGGAGCAGACCACCACTGAAGTGGTGAATGGTGCTAAAAGGGCGCAGGACGCAGGCGTGGCGCTCGAAGAGATCGAGAATGTTTCTACTTCGCTGGCGGAGCTGATTCAGAACATTTCCAATGCGGCTCGTCAACAGGCCGCCTCCGCTGGCCACATATCCAACACGATGAACGTCATTCAGGATATTACCGCGCAGACCGTCAGCGCTACGGATCAGACCGCGTCTTCGATCGGTAAGCTGGCTGGAATGGCGAACCAGATGCGAGAGTCGGTGGAAGGGTTTAACTTGCCCGATCACCACTGAAGCCGCTGACAAAGGCACCCCTATATGGCTACAAGCCGAGACAACTTCGCCCTCGACTGGATCAAGAGCGAGCTTCTGGAAACGCTCAATCAGGCACGTCAGTCGCTTGAGGATTATGCAGAGACGCTTGAGCAGGGTCCGTCCGCCCAGGGAGACAGCCCCGCTGGCAGCCTGCATGATTGCCTGAACAGCCTGCATCAGGCGCACGGCACGCTGGTAATGCTCGAGCTTACCGGTGTGACCATGCTGGCGGATCATCTCGAACGGGTTGTCACGGCCTTGTCCGAGGATCGTCTGAAAGATGTTCCGGCTGCATGCCAGACTCTGATGCAGGGAATCCTGGAGCTGCCGGGGTATCTCGACGAGCTGCAGGCAGGACTGCCGGATTCCACTTCACCCATGCTGCCGCTGGTCAACGAGCTGCGGGTCTATCTTGGCGAGACGCCCATCGTTGACCAGACCAACGTCGCCAGCCTCTCGGGAGTCGTTGGCGATGCCGCCGTGCAACGTTTCAGCGCGATCGACGGGGTAGACAAGGCCCGTCGGCTTCGAGGTGTTTATCAGCAGGTACTGCTTTCAGTGCTCAAGGGCGAGGATTTGTCCAAGTCCCTGGACACCCTGCGAAAAGTCGCCCAGGGCCTTCGGCGAGTCTGTGAAGGTACGCCGTTTGAGGCGCAATGGCAGGCGTTTGCCGTATTCGTCGCGAGCCTGGACGAAGCAGGCGGCGGTGAGGGGATGGGCGCTCTCGACAGCGAGCTGGTGAAGCTGCTCAGGCGTGTGGATTCAGAGATACGCGAGCTGGCACAGCGGGGAGGCGAGGCGCTCAGGCGGCCGGTGCCCATCGCCCTGGTAAGGCAGCTTTTGGATGCGGCGGAGACGCGAGGCTACCGCAGCCCGCTCCTCTCCGATCTCAAGAGCGCCGCTGCCCGGTTCAAGCAGTCAGACGGCCTCAGCATCTCCGGTCGTCAAGCCCTCGTCAGCGCAGCGCTGGCGTTGCGGGAAGAGCTTGCGCTGATAAAGGATAGGCTGGACCTTTTCGTCAGAGCCGAGAACGATGGGGTGGAAGAGCTGGATGCACTTCTGGCGCCGTTGAAACAGATCAGCAGCACCCTCTCGCTGCTGGGATTCGAAAGCTCGCATACCATGGTATCTGATCAGGTCGATCAGCTTAGCGGTATTGTCGAGTCCGGAGAGGCCGGGCAGGCTGAGATTCTCGCCGTCGCCGGCGCGCTGATGAGGGTGGATGAAAACCTTGCCAGCTTCTCGCAAAGCGGCAAGAGCGAAGTGGCGCAGATCACCGATGACGCGCACAGGGCCGTCGCCCTTGAAACGCGGCACGGCCTCGATACGGTGAAGCAGTCCATTGTCGATTTCGTGACGTCTCAGTGGGATCCGCGCCACCTCGAAGGGGTACCCGCTGCCCTCGAAGAGCTCAGCGGTGCCTTGCGGTTGATCCCGCTGTCCCAGAGCGCCGACCTGCTCGACCGCTGTAACCTGTACGTCAAGCAGGAGCTGCTGCAAGGCCATGTTCCGAATTGGGAGGAGCTAGATCAGCTTGCCGACTCCATCAGCGGTATCGACTACTACCTCGAACGCCTGGCTGATGACAATTCGGCCGGTGCATCCGATGTGCTGGAGGTCGTTCAGCGCAGCCTCGAGAGCCTCGGTTCCGGTGGTGACGTGCCGGCCGTGGTCGAACCGGCCGGCGTCGAACCGGGTGGCGCTCCACCGGGTGGCGCTCCACCGGGTGACGCTCCACCGGGTGGCGCTCCACGGGCTGGCGAGGAACAACGACCAGAAGCCACTCGGGAACCGGAAGGCGACGTTCTCAGCACCCCGGAACCGGCGTTGCCCTCCGACGTCGAAAAGGAAACCGCCACACCCGGGCCAACGGAAGCCGCAGACGATGCGCCGCTGACCGTGATTGCCGAAAGCGACGTCGCTGCCCATAAAATTCAGGAAGATGCACAGGGCGGAGTTCAGGACGAAGCTCAGTATGGGGCTGCGGAGGAGGTCGATGTCGAGAACGTCGGGGCCGAGTCAGAAGAACCCCAACTGGAGTTGGATAGCCACGCCAGCTTCGATCTGAACAACGCCATATTTGATGACCTGGCCATTGCTTCGGGTGACCCCGCTGCTACTTCCGAGAAGGGTGCCGACGAGCCGGACGAGTTCGAGCTGACGCTGGAGCCAGAGGACGAGCACCCGGATGCGGAAGAGGTCCTTGAGCTCGATCCTGCAAACGAGCCCGAGCCGGTTGAGGAACCCGTTCCTGCCGCCGTCTCGGAGGCACCTGCGGCACCATCCGCACGCACGGCTTCCCTCGCGGACACGTTTGAGACCGATGACGAGATCGTCGAGATCTTCGTCGAAGAGGTGGATGAGGTTCTGGAAAGCATCGACCAGAATCTGCCCGGCTGGGAGGCCGATCTCCAGCAGGAGCATCCGCTCGGAGAGATTCGGCGTGCTTTTCACACGCTTAAGGGCAGCGGCCGCATGGTTGGTGCCAACGTGCTGGGTGAGTTGGCCTGGTCCGTGGAGAACATGCTCAATCGCATCATCGACGCGACGGTCGTTCCAACGGCAGATTTTGCAGTGGTGGTCCGCGATGCCCGGAAGCTGGCGCCGAGGTTGCGCGACGCTTACGAGGCGAAATCTGCACCGGACATGCAGCCCGTTGGCCAGATCATGGAGCACGCGGATGTGCTGGCTTCCGGGGGCAGCCTGCCTGAAGCGGCCGCCATCGAGGTCGATGAGCCGGCCGCTTACGCGGTGGACGACTCCCGGTCGGCGCCTACGGACGAACAAGTACCTGAGACCGCGGCGATCCCCGAGCGGGCGCCGGAAGACGTGGTTCTTCCGGATGGCTGTGATCTCTTCATAACAGATGCGGTGCAGTATCTGGATGTGCTTGCCGACGCAGCGGACGAAACCGGATTCGAGCTTGGCGAGGAGGCCATGCGGGCGCTTCATACCCTCTCGGGGAGCGCTGCCATGGCTGGAATTCAGGCGTTTGCCGAGCTGGCCGGTCCGGTTTACGAGCTTGCTCAGGTCGCGCGGGAATCCGGCAAGGAAACCAGGGTTGACGGCGAAGCCGGCGAGTTCTTCCGCCAGGCCGTTTCGGCGCTCAGCACAATGGTTGAGGCGCTGAAGAAAGGCGCGGAGCCGGAGGAGCAGTTCCAGCTGGTGGCGGAAGCAGATCGGCTGCTCATGGCCGTGCCGGAGGAAGCCCGGGGTCCGGATCCGCTGCTCGAGCTCGACGCGCTGGACGTGGTCATAAAAGTGCCCGAGTTTCTGCAGGCCTGGCATCAGGGCGCCATGGACCTGTCTTTCGGGGAACAGCTGAGGGAGGCGCTGGCCGATATTGAGCGAGTTGCGGGAGAGAACGGCCATCAGCCTGTTGTCAGCCTGGCTCTTGCCCTCAGGGAAGCGCATGAACGTTTCGAGTTTGAAAGTCTGACCGAAAAGGAACGGGACCTGTTCTCGGCGGGAAATGAAAAGCTGCTCCAGTATGTCGACACCATCGCGGCGGAACAGGTCGTGAAGCCGTCCCTCGAGGTGTTGGCCTCGGTAGAGGGGCTGATGCCGACGGTGGTGGATACCGAAGAGACGCTGGAATCGGACCAGCTGCTGGACAGCGGGCAGATCGAAGACGTGGGCTTCAGCCTTGAAGAGACTGCGGCCGAGATCTTCTCGATGCCGACCCCGCAGCCAGCGTCCGAAGAGCCTGCACAGGGGCTTGAGGAATCAGATTCGCAGCCCCCCCCAGAAGCACCTCAAGAGAAAGCACCACAGCAGGATGCGCCCCAATGGGAGGCGCCGGAACCCGAAGCGTCTGAGCCCGAGTCGCTGGAGCTCGAATCGCCGGAGCCGGACGTGCTGGAACCGGTGGAGGCGGCCCAGCCGTTGGCCTTGGAGGCGTCCGCGGTTGAGCCGGTCGAGGTGAACATCGATGACGTCGACGAAGAGATCATAGAGGTCTTCTTTGAAGAGGCGGAAGAGATCTCGGAAGAGCTGGACCAGGCCATTCACGAATGGTCCGAAACCCCTGATAACCTTCTGCAGCTGGAAAACCTGCTGCGCAGCCTGCACACGCTCAAGGGCGGTGCCCGGCTGGCTGGATTGACCCTTCTGGGCGATCGCACCCATGAGTTCGAGTCTTTTCTGATCGACTTTCAGGAGGGCGGGTCCCCGGCGGATGCAACCCTCTTCGCAACGCTGAACGCAAAGTACGACGAGATCACAGGGCTGATTACGCAGACTCGTAAGGTCTTGGCGGGGGAAGCGCCGGAGCAACAGGCTGCAACCGTGGTCGAGGTTGATGACGAGGTTGATGACGAGGTTGATGACGAGGTTGATGAAACGCATCAGGACGAAGCCGAGGTGCCGCTGCTGCGCACGGTTCAGACTTCGCCCCATGCCCCGGCTCCTGCCACGGACACGGAAGATCAGGGTGTCGAGGCCGATACCGAAGAACCCATGGAATCCGCCTCTGCTTCGGAGCCGCGCTTGAAGCCGGTTGTCGCCGCGGTCGATGAAGCGCAGGCAGAGACACCTGCCGCCGCGCCTGCACCCGCCGCTGCGGCGGCTGAACCGCGGGTTGAACCCCGCGCTCCCCAGGAGATGGTCAGGGTGGGCGCCGGGCTTCTGGAAGAACTGGTGAATCTCGCAGGCGAGAGCAGCATTGTGCGTGCCCGCATCGAGCAGGGCATGAGCGATTTCACCAGCTCTCTGGACGAAATGGAGACCACCATCGAGCGCCTGCGCGAGCAGCTGCGGCGTCTGGAGATCGAAACGGAGGCACAGATACTGTTCCGTCAGGATCGTGTCGAAGGTCCCAGCTATGAAGATTTTGACCCGCTGGAGATGGACCGCTACTCCCAGCTTCAGCAGCTGTCACGGGCGCTGACGGAAAGCGCATCCGACATGCTCGATCTCAAGGACACGCTGCTGTTCAAGGCTCGTGAGTCTGAGACGCTGCTGCTTCAACAGGCCAGGCTGAATACGGAGCTGCAGGAAGGCCTCATGCGCTCGCGCATGGTTCCGTTCAGCCGCCTTCTACCCCGGCTTCGACGAACGGTTCGCCAGGTTTCAAAGGAGCTCGACAAGGAAGTAGAGCTGCACGCTTTCAATGTCGAAGGCGAGCTGGATCGTAACCTGCTGGAGCGGATGGTACCGCCGTTGGAGCACATGCTGCGAAACGCCGTGGATCATGGCATCGAAACCCCCGAACAGCGCAGGGCTTTCGGCAAGCGAGCGGCCGGGCGCGTGGATCTTCGGCTGGCCCGCGAGGGTGGCGATGTGGTCATCGAGATCAGTGATGACGGCGCCGGCATCGACGTCGAGACCGTGCGCGCCAAGGCTGTGGAGCGCGGCTTGATGGCCCCGGACGCGGAGCTGCAGGACGAGGAAATCAGTCAGTTTGTGCTGGCGCCCGGCTTCTCCACGGCAAAATCGGTAACCCAGATATCCGGGCGCGGCGTCGGGATGGACGTCGTCCATAGCGAAGTCAAACAGCTTGGCGGCAGCATCAACATTTCTTCCCAGGAAGGAAAAGGCACTCGCTTCGTGCTGCGGGTGCCGTTTACGGTGTCGGTCAACCGTGCCCTGATGGTGTCCGTGGGCGATGATCTCTACGCGATCCCGCTGAATACGATCGAGGGCATCGTGCTGCTCAGTCCGGAACAGCTGGAAAAGCTCTACGCGCCGGATGGCAACACGTTCGAGTACGCGGGCGTTCCTTATCAGGTGCGTTACCTGGGGAATTTTCTCGGTCGGGAATATCACGTGCAGAGCCAGCGGACGTCAGTGCCCATCGTTCTGGTGCGGTCCGGTGAGTATGCGGTGGCCGTTCACGTGGACGGCGTCCAGGGCAGCAGGGAAATAGTCGTAAAGAGCCTGGGTCCTCAGTTTGCAGGAGTCGGGGGTATTTCCGGCGCTACCATTCTTGGCGACGGCAGCGTTGTGGTAATCCTCGATCTTCTGGCCCTCATTCGCTCTCAGGGCAACGATGGCCTCGCGGTTGCCCGGCGCCCCCGAACCGGTGCGCCCCGGACGCGCTCCATCATGGTTGTCGACGACTCTGTGACGGTTCGTAAAGTGACGTCCAGGCTGCTGGAGCGTCAGGGTATGGACGTGATGGTCGCCAAAGATGGTAGCGGGGCGGTGGCGATGCTTCAGGGTCGTCGGCCCGATGTCATGCTGCTGGATATCGAGATGCCCAGAATGGATGGTTTCGAAGTTGCTCGACAGGTGCGTCATGACGAGCGGCTGGCGGATCTTCCCATCATCATGATCAGCTCGCGCACTGGGGAAAAGCATCAGGAGCGTGCTCTGGGGCTTGGCGTGAATCGTTTTCTGGGCAAACCCTTCCAGGAAAGCGAATTGCTCGCCAGCATCGACGAGTTGGTGAGTTGAAAGTAGGGCAATGACGGCTGCGGTGGCACAGAAACTCGCTGAACTTTCCTGCGTGATTATTCCTCTCCAGGAATCGCAGTTGCTGCTGCCCAGCGTTTGCATAGCGGAAATCCTGCCCTGGCGCAGAATCAAACCGCTGAAGCAGGGCCCGGAGTGGTGTCTGGGCGAGCTGGGCTGGCGGGGTGAGGCGGTGCCGGTGATCCGCTTCGAGCGCCTGAATCAGCCTTCCGCTGAAGCGCCGGATGCGGGGCGCTGCCTGGTGGTGATGAATCGTACCCAGAGCAGTAGCGGGGTCGCGTTTTACGCCCTCGCCACCGATGGGTTGCCGCGCATGGTGCAGCTGTCGGATGCGGACCTGGTTGCTTCGGACGATCGCCCCGGCAGAGCCGAGGCGTCGGTGGTTCGATTGGGTACCGAAAGCGCATCGATTCCCGACCTTTCTTTTCTCGAAGATCAGGCTGGTACCATCGGCGCCTGACCGCGGCCGTCAGTCCCTCACGACCAGCCCCAACCGTGTCGAATGGCGGCCAGAGCGGCAAGCGGCGCCGTTTCCGCGCGGAGCACGAGGCTGCCCAGACCGGCGAGCCGGGCCCCTCGCGCTTGTGCGAACGCCATCTCGTCGTCGCTCCAGCCGCCCTCGGGCCCGACCAGGACAGCGAGAGATGTCGCCGGCAGATCCAGCGGTAGTGCTGCCGCCCCCGGGCAGAGCATGATGAGATCTGCTGCCGGAGGTGAATCCAGAAGATGCTGCAGGGTCCGGGGCTCGTGCAGCTGCGGCAGATGCAGCTGACCACACTGCTCGCAGGCACCTGCTACGATCCGCCGCCAGTGTTCCAGCTTGCGTTCCAGCCGGCCTCCCGAAGTAGAAACGTTGCTGCGTGCCGCATCTATGATCCACAGCCCGGTGGCGCCCAGCTCGGTGGCCTTCTGCATGACCTGATCCATGGCGCTGCCTTTCAGCAGGCCCTGAACCAGGTGCAGTTCCGGCACGGGCCTGGGCTGCTGCTCGGCAACCTCGAGGATTCGAAGGCTGACGGAGCGGCTGCGGTCATCCTCTACTTCGGCCCGCCACCCAGTGCCCAGACCGTCGAAGCAAAGCAGGTTGCTGCCTTTACGTAGCCGCAGCACGCGAGTGAGGTAATGTGCTCTCGATGCTTCCAGGCGCAGGCTCTGGCCCGGTTTCAGCGGTGGCGGGACGTACAGCCGGTGTTTCATTGGCCCCGCTCACCTCCCGTCCGCGAGCAGATCCGCACTGACCGCGACGGCTCTGCCTGTCAGGCCCAGTGCCCTAGGTTGTTGCATACCGCCAGGCTCGCACCCCACCGGTTCAGCGTGTAGAAGTGAAGCCCTGGCGCCCCCGCGGCCAGGAGGTCTTCGCAAAGACGGGTGATGACATCTACGCCAAAAGACTTCAAGCCGGGCTCGTCGTCTTGAAGTTCCTCCAGCCGCTTGCGCAGCCAGCGAGGGACGTCGGCCCCACACTTCTCGGAGATTCTTATCAGCCCTTCATAGTTGGTTATTGGCAGGATTCCCGGGACGATGGGGACATCGACACCGGCCTTAATGCTGCGATCCATGAAATCGAAGTAAGCGTAAGGATTGAAGAAATACTGGGTGATCGCACCGTTGGCTCCCGCGTTCACCTTCTCGCTGAAGAAACTCAGGTCTTCCTGGGGTGATCGAGCGTCCGGATGGGTTTCCGGATAGGCGGCCACCTCCAGCTGGAAGTAGGTGCCAGAGTGGGCGCGGATGCGTTTCACCAGGGATTCGGCGTTGTTGACGATGGGTGTGCGCCCCATTCCCGAGGGCAGATCACCGCGCAGGGCGACGATCCGCTTGACGCCCATATCCCGATACAGGTCCAGCAGCGCCGACGTTTCTTCCTCGCTGTCCGCACCAATAGACAGGTGGGGGGCGGCGTCGATTCCCATTTCCAGAAGCTGCTTGACCGTTTCGCAGGTCCCTTCCCGGGTGGAGCCGCCGGCGCCGTAGGTACAGGAGAAGAAGGCGGGGTGCAGTTGATTCAGCTTTTCTGCGACCCGGCCGAGGCTCGCCTTTCCGCCTTCCGTTCGCGGCGGAAAAAATTCGAAGCTAAGCCTTGGGGTCGGCGCGCTGGCTGGGTGCTCGGTCATTTATCCTTCTGGTTCGAGGCTGTGGGTCCGGCGTTTCGGGGGGCGCTCAACGTCCCGGTTCCGCTAGCCTGCAGCCGCGGCCAGCGCTTCCGCCTTGTCCGTGCGCTCCCATGTGAAAGCCTCTTCTGTTCTGCCGAAGTGGCCGTACGCAGCCGTTGCTCGATATATAGGTCGCTTGAGATCCAGCATGGCGATCAGACCTTTGGGCCTCAAATCAAAGTGCTCACGTACAAGTTGAACGATTTTCTCGTCCGGCAGCTTGCCGGTGCCGAAGGTGTTGACGCTGATCGAGGTGGGGTCGGCGACGCCGATGGCGTAGCTCACCTGAATTTCGCAGCGGTCCGCCAGCCCGGCGGCGACGATGTTCTTGGCCACATAGCGGCCTGCATAGGCAGCGGACCGGTCAACCTTGGAGGGGTCTTTGCCGGAAAACGCGCCGCCGCCGTGGCGTGCCATGCCGCCGTAGGTATCGACGATGATCTTGCGCCCGGTGAGGCCGCAATCGCCCACCGGGCCGCCGATGATGAACTGACCGGTGGGGTTGATGTAGATCTTCGTGCTTTCTGACAGCCAGTTGCCGGGCAGAACGGGTTTGATGATCTCTTCCATCACCGCTTCTTTGAGCTGTGCCTGGGTGACGTCAGGGTCGTGTTGGGTCGACAGGACCACCGCGTCGATGCCCACCGGCTGGCCGGCCTCATCGTAGTGGAAGGAAAGCTGGCTTTTGGCATCGGGGCGCAGAAACTTGAGGCTGGAGCGCCGGACCTCGGCCTGGCGCTTGACCAGCCGATGGGCGAAAGTGATGGGGGCGGGCATCATCACGTCGGTTTCGCTGGTTGCATAGCCGAACATCAGGCCTTGATCGCCGGCCCCCTGCTCGTGCTCGGATGATTCGTCCACGCCCATGGCGATGTCGGGCGACTGCTGGCCCAAGGCGTTGATCACGGTGCAGTCATCGGGGTCGATGCCGAGCTCGTAACCGGTGTAGCCGATTTCCCGGACGACTCTGCGGACAAGCTGGTCGAAATTGACATCCGCTTTGGAGCGAATTTCCCCGGCCACGACGATCAGGCTGTTCTTGACCAGCGTCTCGCAGGCAACCCTAGAGTCCGGATCCTGCTCCAGCATGGCGTCGAGCACCGCATCGGAAACCTGGTCTGCCATCTTGTCGGGGTGGCCCTCGGAAACGGATTCCGAGGTAAATACGCTGTAATCGCTCATTTCTTCTGTTTTCCCATGCCTGATGCTGCCGTTGCTGGCTGCGTGAAACGGCGCATTTTAGCCCAGTTGACCCGGCCGATTGCTACCCGTTGGTGCAAATATGTAAGCGATTGCCCGACGAACAGCTTCTGTCCTCGGCGCTGAGCCCGTTGCTTATGGCAAGGTTGAATTGCAGTGGGCATCACTAGTGGCGAAAATAGCGGCCCCCTGCGAACAGAGCTGTGAACGGAGCGAGGGTCAACGCCTTGATCGTTCACGGGTCGATCGTGAACTGACCGACCGCAGGGAAAGCGCCGAATCCACGGCCCAACGGACTGGGATGATATGTCTACGAGAAAAGAACGGGCGAACGCCATTCGAGCGCTTGCCATGGATGCCGTTGAGGCTGCTAATTCAGGCCATCCCGGCGCGCCCATGGGCCTTGCTGATCTGGCAGAGGTGCTCTGGCGGGAGGTGCTCAAGCACAATCCTGAGGATCCGCACTGGGCGGATCGCGACCGTTTCGTGCTGTCCAACGGGCACAGCTCGATGCTGCTCTACAGCGCGCTGCATCTTTCCGGCTACGCTTTGTCCCTGGACGATCTTCGGGCGTTCCGCCAGCTTAATTCGCCCACAGCTGGACATCCGGAGTACGGCGAGTGCCCGGGCGTGGAAACCACCACCGGGCCGCTGGGTCAGGGCATTGCCAACGCCGTGGGCATGGCGCTGGCCGAATCGCGCCTTGCGGCGGAATTCAACAGGGACGGCCTGTCCATTGTCGACCACCGCACCTGGGTGCTGGCGGGCGACGGCTGCCTCATGGAAGGGGTTTCCCACGAGGCCGCCTCCCTGGCGGGCACCCTCAAGCTCGGCAAGCTGATCTGCCTGTACGATGACAACGGCATCTCCATCGATGGGGACGTTGACGGTTGGTTTCGGGAGGACGTACCGGCGCGGTTCGAGGCCTATGGCTGGCGGGTAATCCGCGATGTAGACGGTCACGATGGTGACGCCGTCCGGCGGGCGCTGGATGATGCGCTGAGCCAGTCGGAGCGGCCGACGCTCGTCTGCTGCAAAACCACCATCGGTTTCGGCGCGCCTCACAAACAGGGATCGGCAGGTGTTCACGGGTCACCGCTGGGTGCAGAAGAAGTTGCCGCAGCGCGGGAACAGCTGGGCTGGAAGCACGGGCCTTTCGAGATACCGCAGAACCTTTACGAAGCCTGGGATTGCCGGCCCCAGGGCCGTGCGGCGCAGCAGGCCTGGGATCAGCGATTCGCGGCCTACGAGGAGGCCTATCCCGCGCTGGCCGCCGAGTTTCGCAGGCGCACGACCGGTGAGTTGCCCGAGGGTTGGGAGCGGCCCATCCGCGCCCTGGCCGAAGAAGCCCAGGCATCAATGCAACCCCTGGAAACCCGAAAATCTTCTCAGCGCTGCATCGCGGCTGTGGCAGCCTCTCTGCCTGAGCTTTTTGGCGGCTCGGCAGACCTCTCCGGGTCTAACGGTACGCGCTGGGATGGCGCCGAGGAGGAACGCTACCTCAGCTACGGGGTGCGTGAGTTCGGCATGACAGCCCTGACCAACGGCATGCTGCTGCATGGCGGGTTTCGGCCGTTTGCCGGTACCTTTCTGGTATTCATGGAGTATGCGCGCAACGCGGTCCGGCTCGCCGCGCTGATGAAGATCCCCAACCTCTTCGTCTACACTCACGATTCGGTGGCGGTAGGCGAGGATGGCCCCACACACCAGCCGGTAGAGCAACTGGCCAGCCTCCGCAGCACGCCGGGGCTTTATACCTGGCGACCCTGCGATACGGTTGAAAGTGCTGTGGCCTGGGAGCTCGCGGTGGCCAGCCGCAGCCGACCTTCCGCGCTGGTCTTCACCCGACAGAAGACGGCCTCTCAGGCGCGGGATCCGGCGGCCTTCGCCGCTATCCGCAAGGGCGGCTACGTGTTGATTCAGGAGCAGGGTCGACTGGATGCGATCATCATCGCAACCGGGTCCGAGCTGGAGCTGGCAACTGCCGCCGCCAGCGCTCTTGCCGCCGAAGGCGTGGGCGTAAGGGTGGTTTCCATGCCCTGTACCGAGCTCTTTCTCGAACAGCCGGCCGAATATCGGGAAGCCGTGCTTCCAGACGCGGTACGGGCTCGCGCGGCGGTAGAGGCTGGCCAGCCCGATTGCTGGTATCGGTTCGTCGGGCTGGATGGCGCTGTGGTAGGCATCGACCGGTTTGGCGTTTCCGCGCCCGGCCCGGTTGCCATGGAAGCCTTGGGTATGACCGTGGATAACGTCGTGCGCGCGGTGCGCGCCACGCTTGGAGGATAGGCGAGGACAAACGATGCAGACTGAGAAGCTGTCGCGAAAAGAGATGCGGAATCTGGATCTGGCCGGGAAACGGCTGCTCATTCGGGAAGATCTCAATGTCCCGCTGAAAGACGGACGGGTTACCAGCGATGCGCGCATCGAAGCGGCCTTACCCACGCTGCGGATGGCCCTGGATGCAGGCGCCGCGGTGCTGGTGATGTCCCATCTCGGCCGGCCGCAGGAGGGCGTGTTTGACGCCGCCTACTCCCTGGCGCCCGTTGCGGCACGGGTTGGCGAGCTGCTGGGTCGAAACGTTCCCCTCATTGATGACTGGCGTTCGGGGGTATCGGTTGCCCCGGGCGAGATCGTCATGCTGGAGAATGTGCGGTTTCTCGAAGGCGAGAAGGCCGATTCGGACGAGCTTTCGAAGCAGCTGGCAGACCTGTGCGACGTCTACGTGATGGATGCGTTTGCTACGGCACACCGCGCGCAGGCGTCAACCCATGGCGTTGCCCGCTTCGCTCCGGTCGCCTGCGCCGGACCTCTGCTGGCGGCCGAGCTGGATGCGCTGGAAAGAGCGCTTGCAGACCCGCAGCGGCCTCTGGTGGCCATCGTTGGCGGATCCAAGGTATCTACCAAGCTGGAGGTCCTAGACGTCCTCGCCGGGCTCGCCGACCAGATCATGGTTGGCGGTGGAATTGCCAATACCTTCATCGCAGCTGCCGGCTATCCCGTTGGCACCTCACTGTGGGAGGAAGGGCTCGTCGAGGCAGCGGCGCGGGTCGCAGAAAAAGTCCCTGTCCCCGTGCCGGTGGATGTCATGGTGGCCAAGCGCTTCGATGAGAGCGAGCCCGCAGTGGTGAAGCTGATCGACGCCGTTGCCGAGGACGATATGATCATGGATATTGGCCCCGAGACCGCCCGCCAATGGGCGGCCAGGCTGGCTGACGCGGGGACCATCCTCTGGAACGGGCCCGTCGGGGTGTTCGAGTTCGACCAGTTCGGCGAAGGGACGCGCATGCTGGCGGAGGCCATTGCTACAAGCTCAGCATTTTCAATCGCCGGTGGCGGCGATACCCTGGCTGCCATCGACAAATACGGGGTCCGCGAAGGGCTCTCCTACATCTCTACGGGAGGTGGCGCGTTCCTGGAATTCGTCGAGGGTAAAATCCTGCCCGCCGTGGCCGTGCTGGCGAGCCGGGCGGACGACTGAAAATCAATCCATCAGCCTGGAGGTGAATTATGGCCCTTATCAGCATGCGACAGCTTCTGGATCATGCCGCGGAGAACGGGTACGGGGTGCCGGCTTTCAACGTCAACAACCTTGAGCAGATACGGGCCATCATGGAGGGTGCGAACGAGACTTCCAGCCCGGTCATCGTGCAGGCGTCCGCGGGCGCCCGGAAGTATGCGGGGCCCACTTTTCTGCGGCACCTGATCCTCGCCGCCATCGAAGAGTTTCCTCACATTCCCGTGGTCATGCACCAGGACCACGGCGCCTCGCCGGCCGTATGCCAGCGATCCATCCAGCTGGGTTTCTCATCGGTCATGATGGACGGCTCGTTGGAAGAAGATCAGAAGACCCCGGCGAGCTACGAGTACAACGTAGAGATCACCCGGCAGGCGGTGGACATGGCCCACGCCTGCGGCGTTTCCGTGGAGGGTGAACTGGGCTGCCTGGGATCGCTGGAAACGGGAACCGCAGGAGAAGAGGACGGGGTGGGGGCCGAGGGCACTCTGTCCATGGACATGTTGCTAACCGACCCGGAGCAGGCGGCCGACTTTGTCAAGAAAACGGGTGTAGACGCGCTTGCGATAGCCATCGGCACCTCTCACGGGGCCTACAAGTTCAGCCGTCCGCCTACCGGTGACATTCTGGCCATCGACCGGGTCAAGGAGATCAACAGCCGCATTCCTAATACGCACCTGGTCATGCACGGCAGCTCGTCGGTTCCCCAGGACCTGCTCAAGCTCATCAACGAATACGGCGGCGAGATTCCTGAAACCTACGGGGTACCCCTGGAAGAAATTCAGGAAGGCATTCGTCACGGCGTGCGCAAGGTCAATATCGACACCGATCTGCGACTGGCGTCAACGGCGGCGATCCGCCAGTTCCTTGCCGCCCACCCCTCGGAGTTCGACCCGAGGAAATATCTCGCCGAGACGACCAAAGCCATGAAGGAAGTGGTTAAGTCGCGCTATGAGGCTTTCGGCACCGCCGGGTGGGCGGAGAAGATCAGGCCGGTTGCCCTTGAGCGCATGTTCGAGCGCTATGCCGGCGGCGAGCTCGACCCGGTCATCAACTGACGGGATAGGGTGAGTACCGAACCTCACGGCTTCCAGGTCGAGTCGCTGAGGGCCGGGCTCCGGCCCATAGCGCCTGGTGCCCCGTTCGCGCTCACGCCGGAAGAAGACGCCTATCTGCGGCACTACGATATCCATTTCAGCGAGGAGTTCGCCGGCCTGGCCCACCACTTCGGTTCCGTCTCTTCGCCTTCCCATCAGATCGCTGCGCATCTGTGGATACCCGCCGAGGCGTCGGGCACGGCGGTTGTCATTCACGGCTACTTCGATCACACCGGTTTGTACGGGCACCTGCTTCGATACCTCCTGGACAAGGGCCTGGCAGTGCTTTCGTTTGACCTTCCAGGACACGGGCTGTCCACGGGCGTGCCGGCCACCATCGAAACCTTTGAGCACTATGTCGATGCCTTCGACGCCTGTCTGGCCGCGCTGGGCGACCACCTGCCGCGACCCTGGTATCTGTTCGGGCAAAGCACCGGTGGAGCCATCGCCATGGACTGGTTGCTGGCCAACGGTTTCAGCCAGGAAACGGCGCCATTTGAAAAGGTCGTGCTGCTGGCACCGCTGGTGAGACCCTATCTCTGGCCCGTCAACAGGCTGGTCTATGAGGTCGCCCGCCGCTTCATCACGGAGCGGCCAAGAACCTTCACCAGCAACGCGGAAAACGAAGCGTTCCTGGAGTTCCTCAGAGAGCGCGATCCGCTGCAGGCTCGAGCGCTGCCGGTACAGTGGGTGACGGCGATGCTGGCCTGGAAACGCCGCTTCGAATCTCACGCGCCCAGCGACATAGCGCCATTGGTGGTGCAGGGCCACGCGGATCGGACGGTGGACTGGCGTTACAACATCAAGGTGATCAGTCGCCTCTTTCAGCCGCAGGTTTTTTACATACCCGAGGCCAGGCACCACCTGGTAAATGAGTCTCCGAGCATTCGCGCCAGGATCTTCGAGGCCATCGACCGGCAGCTCAGAACAGAACCCGGGCCCTGATGGTTCCCTTCACGGCTCTTAACAGGGCCAGGATTTCGCCGCTGTACTCGGCGTCCAGATCCGTCACCACGTAGCCGATGCTGTTGTTGGTCTGCAGGTACTGGCCGGCGATATTGACTCGGGATTCTGAAAGCACCTGGTTGATCGCGGACATGACCCCGGGCACGTTCTCGTGGATGTGCAGCAGCCGGTGCTGCCCCGCATGCTCTGGCAGCGACACTTCTGGAAAGTTGACCGCGGAGAGGGTAGAGCCGTTGTCGCTATAGCGAATCAGCTTCTCCGAAACTTCCAGGCCGATGTTGGCTTGAGCTTCCTGGGTGCTGCCTCCGATGTGTGGTGTGAGGATGACGTTCTCAAGGCCCTTCAGGGGCGAAGCGAAAGGCTCGTCGTTGGATTTTGGCTCCTCGGGAAACACGTCGATCGCGGCGCCCTGCAGGCTGCCGGCCTGCAGGCGGGAGGCCAGCGCGTCCAGGTCTATGACGTTGCCTCTGGACGCGTTGATGAGCACGGCGTGGGATTGCATACGATCCAGCGCGTCCGCATCTATCATGTTGCGGGTCTGGGTTGTCGCCGGAACGTGAAGGGTGACGACATCCGCGTGCTCGAGCAGCTCGTTCAACGTGCTGACCTGGCGCGCGTTACCCAGATTCAGCTTCTTCACCACGTCATAGAAGATCACGTTCATCCCGAGCCCTTCTGCCAGCACGCCCAGCTGGGAACCGATGTTGCCGTAGCCGACGACGCCCAGCGTTTTTCCCCGGACCTCGAACGACGAGCGGGCGGATTTCTGCCAGACGCTCCGGTGCATCTGCATGCTCTGCCGCGGCACGCCGCGAAGCAGCAGGATCGACTCGGCCAGCACCAGTTCGGCCACGCTGCGGGTGTTGGAATAAGGCGCGTTGAAGACGGGAACACCCGCTGAGGTTGCCGCGTCCAGGTCAACCTGGTTGGTTCCGATGCAGAAACAGCCCACTGCCATCAGCCGGGGGGCGAGCTCGATCGCCCGGGCATCCAGCTGGGTTCGAGATCGTATGCCCAGCATGTGCACGTCTGTCAACGCGTCGGCCAGCTCAGCGCCCTGCAGCGCCTTGGACAGGCTGGTTACGTTGCTGTAGCCGGCGCCAATCAGGTGCTCCCTGGCAGAAGCGTGCACGCCCTCCAGGAGAAGAATCTTGATTTTGTCTTTGTCGAACGACGTCTTGTGCATGTTCTTTTGGTGCGCCTGCATCCGTCGGGAAAGGGTGCGCTTATACTAGCAGGCACCTCAGCAGGTAACGCGAAAATGACCCAAGCTCTGGATGAATGCCTCTCACCGAAACAGATACGCCGGGATGCCGACAGCCTGCAGCACTGGGGGGTGGACTGGACGCGCAGCTTCCCCGTCGCGCCCAGCGCGGTGGTGTTTCCCGAGTCGACGGATGACGTGGTGCGGCTCGTAGGGCTGGCCAATCGTGAGGGCCTCTCTCTGGTTCCTTCGGGCGGCAGGACGGGGCTGTCCGGCGGCGCCGTGGCCAGCGACGGCGAGGTGGTGGTGTCCTTTGATCGCATGAACCGAGTTCTGGGTTTCGAGCCCGCGGACCGCATGGTCACCTGTCAGGCCGGGGTGGTAACTCAGGCGTTGCAGGCCTACGCCGCAGAGCAGGGGCTTTTCTACCCGGTAGATTTTGCTTCTTCGGGATCGAGCCAGATCGGCGGAAACATAGCGACCAACGCGGGCGGCATAAAGGTCATCCGATATGGGCTGACGCGGGACTGGGTTGCGGGTCTGCGGGTAGTGACCGGCAGCGGAGCGCTGATTGACTGTAATCATGGGCTGATCAAGAACGCCACGGGATACGACTTGCGGCACCTTTTCGTAGGCTCTGAAGGAACGCTTGGCTTCATCGTCGAGGCGGATATCCGATTGACCACGCCGCCCGAACCCCAGCTGGTCATGGTTCTCGGGGTCAACCGCTTCCGCGACGTTCTTGCCGTGCTGGGGCGTTTTCAGAACGCGTTGACGCTCACGGCGTTCGAATTCTTTTCCGAGCTTGCTCTGCAGAAGGTAACCGCCCACAGGGGCCTGCCGCGACCGCTGGCTGGTGAGGCGCCCTTCTACGCGCTCATCGAGCTCGATGAAAGCGCCATGGAGCTGGCTGCCGAAGCGTTTGAGGCGTGCGTTGCCGCAGGTTGGGTGCAGGATGGCGTGTTGAGCCAATCTCAGGCCCAGGC